>NZ_JBIWLW010000020.1:0-172520 GCF_044766385.1 Streptomyces sp. NPDC102274
TGCTGCAACGTCGCGCCGATGTCCGACGTACGCGTCGTCGTCATCGACTGCACCGAGACCGGCGCGTCCCCGCCGACCGCCACCGACCCCACCTGAATGCGCCGCGTGTGGCGGCGTATCGCGATCGGCCTGGCCGGCGGCACGGGAAGCCCCAGCGAGACCGGCTCTCCTGCTGTCATGTCGTCACCGCGTCCCGGCGACCGTCTCACGGACCGCGCGCAGCGACTCCTTGAGCGATCCCATGGTGGCGAGGACGGCGGTCGGCTCATATCCGCAGTGCGCCATGCAGTTGGCGCAGCGCGCGTCCTTGCCGCGGCCGTACTTGTCCCAGTCCGTCTCCTCGATGAGCTGCCGGTACGTCGGCACATACCCGTCGCTCATCAGATAGCAGGGGCGCTGCCAGCCGAAGAGCGAGTAGTTGGGGATGGCCCACGCCGTGCACGGGAAGTCGGCCTTGCCTTCGAGGAAGTCCAGGAACAGCGGTGAGTGGTTGAGCCGCCAGCGTGCCCGGTTACCGCCGGCGAACGACTTCTTGAACAGTTCCCGGGTCTGCTCGACGCCCAGGAAGTGCTCCTGGTCGGGGGCCTTCTCGTAGGCGTAGGCAGGCGAGATCATCATCTCGTCGACCTTGAGATCGTCATTGAGGTAGTTGAGCACCTCGATGATGGTCTGCGGGGTGTCGGTGTTGAAAAAGGTGGAGTTGGTGGTCACCCGGAAACCGCGGCGCTTGGCCTCCTTGATGGCCGCCACGGCCTCGTCGAACACGCCCTCCTTCGCCACGGACTCGTCGTGCCGTTCACGCAGCCCGTCGATGTGCACCGCGAAGGCGAAATACGGCGAAGGGGTGAATTTCTCGATCTTCTTGCGCAGCAGCATCGCGTTGGTGCACAGGAAGACGTATTTCCGCTTCGCCACCAGCTGCCGGACGATCTCGTCGATCTGCGGATGCATCAGCGGCTCGCCACCGGCGATGGAGACCATGGGCGCCCCGGACTCCAGCACCGCTCCGACGGCCTGGGCAACGGGCATACGCTGCTTCAGGATGCCGGCCGGGTGCTGGATCTTGCCGCAGCCCTCACATTTCAGATTGCAGGCGAAGAGGGGTTCCAGCTCGACGATGAGCGGAAACTTCTCACGCTTGCGGAGTTTCTGTTCAAAGAGGTACGTCCCGACCCTGATGGTCTGACGGAGCGGCATGGCCATCTAGCTCACCTCCTGGGGAGCAGCAAAGAACGGTGCCATTCATGGAAAGCCGGCAGGACGGCACGGAGAACGCGGAAGGCTGATATTCCACCGCGCACTGTGCCAATTCGGACGAGCTCATGCTCTGGAGCGTCCACGACCACCCGGACGGCCGCAACCGGGCGGGACCCGGCGCTCAGAGCACTTCGGAGTGTCGCCGCGGACTCCATGTCCACCGCGACCGCCCCCGTGGCGCGCAGTTGGGCCCGCTCCTGACCACGAATCACGTGGTCGGAGCCGGTCAGCGGGCCGGTGTGGACCGTACGCCCCGGCACGGCCCTGGCCAGCGCGTCCACCAGCAGTCCGGTGCCGGTACAGGGCGCGGAGCCGTTCGGGTACCGGGTCTCGTCGGCGACGATGAGATCCCCCGGGTTCATCCCGGGGACGAGTCCGGCACAGAACCCGGACGCGATCACGGCCGCGTCCCTGTTCCGGGTCTCTCCGAGCGCGCGTGCCACGGCGCGCTCGGCGTTCTTGGATCCCATGCCCGTACGCAGGACGGTCACCGGCCCCGCCTCGCGGGACCGGCCCGCGCGCAGGGCGAACCGCTCGATACCGAGCGCGCAGGCGATCAGCAGCGGCGCGGCGGGACCGGGTGCCGGACGCGACGACGGGCCGGAGGAGGGAGCCGAGGACGGCCCGGAGGACCGTTCCATCAGCTCCCCTTGCGGACGCCCGCGCGGACCGCGAGCGGCTTGGGCTCGCCGTGGAGGTACCGGCCGAGCGCGGTGAGCGGGAACACCTGCCGGTACAGGTGGTAGTTGATGGAGAAGTCCCAGGGGAAGCCGGTACCGGTGAAGTACGGCTCGTCCCAGGAGCCGTCCTCCCGCTGGGCCCCGGCGAGCCAGGCGATCCCCCGTTCGACGGCCTTGCTCTCCCGCTCGCCGGCCGCGAGGAGCGCGAGGAGCGCCCACGCGGTCTGGGAGGCGGTCGTGGCGCCGCGTCCGATCCACGCCTCGTCGTTGTACGAACGCAGATCCTCGCCCCAGCCGCCGTCCTCGTTCTGCACGGATTCGAGCCAGGAGACCGCGCGGCGGATCGCGGGGTGGGAGGCCGGCAGTCCGGCCGCGGTCAGCGCGGGCACCACAGAGCCGGTCCCGTATACATAGTTGACGCCCCAGCGGCCGAACCAGGCGCCGTTGGTCTCCTGTTCGGCGAGGAGCCACTCGATGCCGCGGCGGGTGCCGGGGTGGTGGGACTTGCCCTCGAAGGCGAGCATCTCCACGACATGCGCGGTGACATCCGCCGACGGCGGGTCGATGACCTCGCCGAAGTCACAGAAGGGCAGCCGGTTGGGGAACGGACTGGTGTTGTCGGCGTCGAAGGCGCCCCAGGCTCCGTTCCTCGACTGCATGCCCAGATTCCACCGGGCGCCGCGTTCGATGGCCGCGTCGAGCCGCTCGGCGTCCGGATGTCTGACCCGGCGCAGCGCGAGGATGACCTCGGCGGTGTCGTCGATGTCCGGGTAGTTGTCGTTGTGGAACTCGAACGCCCAGCCGCCCGGGGCGAGTCCGGGCCGGCGTACGGTCCAGTCGCCGGGGCGCACGATCTGTTCGCCGATCATCCAGTCGGCGGCCTTGACCAGGGCCGGATGGTCCGGGTTCAGCCCGGCGTCGGCGAGTGCGATGGTGGCGAGGCAGGTGTCCCAGACCGGGGACTGACAGGCCTCGATCATCCGGGCGCCGTCCTCGCGCCGGACGGCGAACCGGTCGAGCGATTCCAGACCGGCGCGCATGATCGGGTGGTCGAGGTCGTAGCCGAGCAGATGCAGCGCGATCACGGAGTAGACGGCGGGGGGCTGGATTCCGCCCCAGCAGCCGTCGTTCTCCTGCCGTTCGATGATCCAGCGCGCGGCGGCGTTCATCGCGGTACGGCGCAGCCTGCGCGGCGCGACCTTGTGGTAGGAGTGCAGCGCCTTGTCGAGGCGCTGGAACACGCCGTCCCAACTGGCCATGGGGGCGAAGGACTTGCCCGGGTTGGGGCGCGCGGGGTCGGTGTGCAACTCGTCCAGGGCGAACGGCGCGGGCCGGACGGGGCGCTTCGCGGAGACGATGGTGAGCGGCACGATCGTCTGCCGCGCCCAGCAGCCGAAGTCATAGATGTTGAGCGGGAACCACTTGGGAAAGAAGATCAGTTCGGGCGGCAGTTCCGGCAGGTCGTCCCACTTCCACCAGCCGAAGAGGGCGAGCCAGACCCGGGTGAAGACCCGGGAGCCCGCGATGCCGCCCTGTTCGCGCACCCAGTGGGAGGCGCGCGCCATGTGCGGGTCTTCGGGACCGTCTCCGGCGAGCCGCAGGGCGACATACGCCTCGATGGTGGCGGAGAGGTCGGCGGGACCTCCGTAGAAGGTGGCCCATGTACCGTCCGCGCGCTGCTCACCGCGGATGAAGAGGGCCGACGCCTCCGTGGTGCGCGCGTCCTGGACTCCGAGGAACTGGCGGAGCAGCAGATCCTCGGCGTCCATCGTCACATTGGTCGCCAGGTCGCCCTTCCACCAGCCCTGGGCGTCCTGCCTGCCGAGCAGATGCTCGACGGATCGTGCGGTGGCCCGCTCGGCGGCGACCCGAAGGTCACCGCCCGCCGCGGGGGTGATGGTTACGGTCGGTTCGCTGGCCGAGGCTGCGCGGGGTCCCACGGCCCCGGTGCTTCCGTCGGTCGTCGCTGTCATGGCTTCCCCTTCGTGCAGTGGTGTGCTTCTGCTGTGCTGGGGTCTCCGTCGTCCGGTGCCCTACGGGCTGTGGACGGCGACTGCGAGTCATATGGGAATAGTGATCATCTCTTTCGTACGACGACGAAGTCCGCGAGCGCGATGAGTTGCGCCCGGACCTGTTCCGGCATGTCAACTCCATCCAGGGCCTCGATGGCCACGGCGTGCTGCCTGCGGGCCTCCTGGGAGGTCCACTCCCGGCCACCCGCCTCTTCGATCAACGCCGCCCTGGTGGCGAACTCTTCCTCCGAGAAGGTCTCGAAATCATTGCTTTTGGCGTCGGCGGCGAGCAGTTCACCGAGCCGTTCCGACGCCGGGCCGCCCGCGGCGAGCGCGGCGACGACCGGCAGGGACTTCTTGCGCTGACGCAGGTCGCTCCAGGTCTGCTTGCCGGTGGCCTCCGGGTCGCCCCAGATGCCGAGCAGATCGTCAATGGCCTGGAAGGCAAGGCCGAGATGGTGCCCGTACGCCTCCAGCGTGTCGGCCGTACGGTCGTCGGCGCCGCCGAGGACGGCGCCGATGGAGACGGCGCAGGCGAGCAGGGCGCCGGTCTTGTTGCCCTCCATCGCCAGGCACTCCTCGACGGTGACCCGGTCGCGGTGCTCGAAGGAGATGTCCTGCGCCTGACCGTCGATCAGTTTGCGGGAAGCGGTGGTCAGCCGGCGTGTCGCGCGGCCCGCCTCGACCGTCCCGATCTCCAGAAGCACCTCATTGGCGAGCGCGAAGAGGGCGTCGCCGACGAGGATCGCCTGAGCGGGACCGTGCATCTTCCATACGGTGTCGCGGTGACGGCGCTGCTCGTCGCCGTCCATCAGATCGTCGTGCAGCAGTGAGAAGTTGTGGACCAGTTCCACCGCGACCGCGCCGGGGACGCCCCTCTCCGCCGGGGCGCCGGCGGCCTCCGCGGAGAGCAGCGCGAGCGCCGGGCGCACCGCCTTCCCGCCGTCTCCGTCGGCGGGCCGGCCCTCGGCGTCGATCCAGCCGAAGTGATAGGCCGCGACGGTGTCCATGGGCGCGGCGAGCCGCTCAACAGCGGCGCGCAGCACCGGCGTTGACAGGCTCCGCCCACGCTCCAGCAGCGCGTGGACGTCCGCGGTGTCGACAGCCGGATTCGCCGGGGGCACAGTCGGCACGGTCTCTCCTCTTGTTCCAGTACTCGTTGGTGCGGTACTCGGGCTCATGCCGCCTCCCGCAAGGGGTGTTCATGGCGGTGCCCCAGCTCGGAGAGGGCCGCGCCCGCGGCGCTGAAGCCGCTGCGCACCGCTCCCTCCATGGTCGCGGGCCAACCGGTGGCGGTCCATGCTCCGGCCAGGAAGAGACGGGGCGCGCGGGTGTGGGCCGTCGGCCGCAGTCTTCCCACACCCGGTGCGGGCGCGAACGTCGCGGTGCGCTCGCGTGTCACGAAGAAGTCCCGCACCTCCGCGCGCCGGGTGGCTGGAAGGAGTCGTTCCAGTTCGGGCAGATAGCGCGCGCGCAACTCCGACACCGGCGTGTCGATCTCGTCCTGGGCGGCCGACTGCGACACCGCCAGATACTGGCCGTCCTTCAGCCCGGAGGCCTCGGTGCGGTCGAAGACCCACTGGACCGGGCTGCCGAGCGCGGCGAAGAACGGCCGGCGCAGCACCTCGCGGTCGTACACGACATGGAGGTTGAGGATCGGCGCGGTGCCGATGTCCAGCAGCCGGTCGGGGTCCGACAGCGCGCCCCCGGGCAGCAGCGCGTGGGCCTCGCGCTGGGGTACGGCGAGGACGACGGCGTCCGCGTCGAGCCGCTCTCCGTCCATGTCGACATGCCAACCGCCGTTCTCCGCGCGGGAGACGGAGCTGACACGGGCGCGGGTCTCGGTCCGTACCCCCGCGGAGTCGAGTGCCTTGCGGGCGAGCGTGTCGTGCAGTTCACCGAGCGGGACACGCGCCCAGCCGATGTCGGCGGCTCCGGGCTCGGAGAGCAGCCCGGTCTTGAAGACCATCGCGGCGAGCCCCATGGACGCGTGCGGCGCGGTGGCGTTGAGGGTCGCCACGCCCACCAGGTCCCAGAGGGCCTCGATGGTGCGCTCCGACTGGCCGTGCCGGCCGAGCCAGGTGGCGAAGTCGATGCCGTCCAGCGCCGGATCGGCGGGGTCGAGCCGCTTCAGCGCGAGCGCGGCGCGCCCGACGGAGGCGCGCTCGGCCAGCGAGAGATGCGGATACGTCGCGAGCCCGGCGGCCAGGTGCAGCGGTACGGGCAGCCCGTTGCGGCGGATCCGTCCCAGCCTGGGGCCGCCGGCCGGGGCGACATCGAGTACGGGTACGTCCAGCCGGTCCTGGAGCGGCGCGAGCGCGGCGCCGTCCACCCGGTCCAGGAACCAGCGGTACGCCGTGCAGCAGCGCAGATACACATGCTGGCCGTTGTCCACGGTGAGGTCACCGCGCTGGAAGGAGAAGGCGAGCCCGCCGAGCCGGGGCCGCCCCTCGACGAGCGTGACCCGCACTCCGGCGTCGGCGAGCTGAAGGGCGGCCGTGATGCCGGCGAGTCCCGCGCCGACCACGACCGCGTGGCGGGACGTGCCCTCGGCCGTCGTCATTCGTGTCCTCCTCGCGCGTGTCCGTGACGTTTCGCCAGGACCGCCGGTTCCGTCACCGTCAGGGACGCGTCATGGCGACGCGGGGTTGAGAACCGCTGGTGCGCGTACGTGTTCCGGTGGATTCCGCGGGGCGTGGGGATCGGGCCGAATCGGGCGGAGAGCCGCATCAGCCACGCCTCCTGATGGTCTGCCGGGAGATCTGGCGCGCGTCGAGCCCCGAGAGCCCGCGCACGGCGACATAGGCCTTCTCACGTCCCGGCAGCGAGACCCGGCCGCGCAGCACGGCCTCGGGGTCGCGTGCGATGCGGTCGAGCAGCCGACGGTAGATACCGGCCATGGCGGCAACGCAGGCGCCACTGCGCCGGTCGAGCATGGGCAGCAGGCGCAGCCCCTCGGCGAAGAGCGAGCGGGCACGGCGTACCTCGAAGTGCACCAGTCCGGCGAAGTCGGCCCCCTCGGCCGGGGTCGCGCTGTGGAAGCCCGCGGAACAGCCGAACTTGGCGAGGTCGTCGGAGGGCAGATACGTACGGCCGTTGCCCGCGTCCTCGCGTACGTCGCGCAGGATATTGGTCAACTGGAGGGCGAGTCCCAGCGTGTCGGCGTACTCGGCGGCGCGCTCGGCGCCGGGCGCGCCGGGGGTGGTGCCGAACACGCCGAGCGACACCCGGCCGATGGCGCCCGCGACACACCGGCAGTAGGCCTTCAGGTCGTCCCAGGTCTCATAGGTGTCGCCGCGTACGTCCATCAGCACGCCGTCGATCAGCTCGTCGAGACCGCCGAGCGGGATCGGGAAGCGGCGCGCCGCGTCGGTGAGCGCGACGGCGACGGGGTCGGTGTCGTCCTCGTCCACCGCGCCCTTTCTGACCCGGTCCAGGAGGGCACGGGTGTCGTCGAGGCGTGCGTGCTTGGCCTCCGGGGCGAGTGTGCCGTCGCCGATGTCGTCCACCCGCCGGGAGAGGGCGTACAGCGCGGACATGGCCTGTCGCTTCTCGGCCGGCAGCAGTCTGATGCCATAGGCGAAGTTACGGGCCTGCTGCCCGGTGACGGCCTCGCAGTAGCTGTAGGCCGCCAGTACCGGCGCGGACATGGGCGTCTGTCCCTCCATGTTCCGGCTCACCCCTCTCTGTGCACACTTCGCAGGACAGCTCCCACTTCGCGCAGCAGACGCGGCTTGGTGGGTTTGGGCGGCCCGGGGAGCACATCGTGCCCGGCGGCCGCGATCGAAGCGAGGGCGGCACGCCCTCCGGCGACGAATCCGGCGAGCAGCAGCCGGAGCCTGCCGTGGACGCTACCCACCAAGGGGATGCCCTCATCCAGCAGCTGCCCGGCACGTTCGGCCTCGAAGGCCACCAGCGCGCGCACCGACGCGTTCGCGGTGCCCGCGGCCAGGTCCGCCTCAGTGACATGAAACCTTTTCATGTCCTGGGCGGGCAGGTAAATACGGTCGCCGCCGAGGTCCTCGGTGACGTCCTGGAGATGTTCGACGATCTGCAGCGCCGTGCAGACGGCGTCGGAGCGGCGGACCCGCTCGGCGCTCGCGGTGCCGGTGATCTGGAGGACGAGACGGCCGACCGGGTTGGCGGACAGCTCGCAGTAGGCGAGCAGGTCGTCGTAGGTCTCGTAGCAACGCACCAACTGGTCCTGGCGGTTGGCCGCGATGAGTCCGAGGAACGGCTCGGGGGTGAGCGTACGGCGCCGTACGGTCGAGGTGAGGGCGCGCAGCAGCGGATGCGCCGGAGCCGGGCCCTGCGGGTCGAAGACGCGCCGCAGATCGGCCTCGAAGGCGTCGAGCATGACCAGCCGGTCGTCGGCCCGGGCGGGTTCGACGCCCAGGTGGCGGGCGTCGCCGCCGCCGGGGGCGAGATCGCCGTCACCGATGTCGTCGACAAGCCGGGCGAAGCCGTACACGGCCATCAGATCGTCTCGCCACGCGCGCGGCAGAAAGAACGGGGCCACGGGAAAGTTCTCGTCGGCGGCCTTGTCCAGAGTGGTGCGCGCGGAGGCGTCGGAGCGTACCTGTGGGGGGCCCGTCATCGCGTGCTGCCCGGTACGGGGACGGCGGAATCCTCGCGGAGCTGGAGATTTTCCGTCATTGCCGTCACATCTCCCGTTCTACACTGCCGACCCAATACATCCCATTTCGGACACGCCGCCCGCTCTCCCGAGTACAGAAGGCTGTCAGGCGGGCGGGGCGCTCTGTGGGAATGACCCCACTTGCCGCGAATCAGCCCTGCACAGCTTACGTTGTACAACTAAGAGGAACACGTCGGGGTGATACGCGCATTAAAAGAGCGTCGCAATACATGCCAACCTTCCCCCGACCCACCGGACTTGACCGATCTTTGACGATCGACTCACCAGGAGGCCCCCACCGGCGCGGTCCGGCGGGGGCCCGTTCGATCGTGGCAGACCGGGCTACTTGCCGGTCTCCTTCTCGTACGCCTTGATGACCTCGTCGGTCGGGCCGTCCATCAGGAGCTCGCCCTTCTCCAGCCACAGCACCCGGTCGCAGGTGTCCCTGATCGACTTGTTGCTGTGGCTGACCAGGAAGACCGTACCCGCCTCCTTGCGCAGCTCGCGGATCCGCTGCTCGGAGCGGATCTGGAACTTGCGGTCGCCGGTGGCCAGCGCCTCGTCGATCATCAGGACGTCGTGGTCCTTGGCGGCGGCGATGGAGAACCGGAGCCTGGCGGCCATGCCGGAGGAGTAGGTCCGCATGGGGAGGGTGATGAAGTCGCCCTTCTCGTTGATGCCGGAGAAGTCGACGATGCCCTGGTAACGCTCCCGGATCTCCTCGCGGGTCATCCCCATGGCCAGACCGCCGAGGATGACATTGCGTTCACCGGTCAGATCGTTCATCAGAGCCGCGTTGACCCCCAGCAGGGACGGCTGGCCGTCGGTGTAGACCTTGCCGCTCTCGGCCGGCAGCAGACCGGCGATCGCGCGCAGCAGGGTCGACTTGCCGGAACCGTTGGTGCCGATCAGCCCGATCGCCTCGCCGCGGTACGCGGTGAAGGTGACCCCCCGGACGGCATGGACCTTGCGGACGCCCCGCGACTCCCCCTTGCCGCGGCGGAGTATGCGGCTGAGCGCGGCGGTGGCGCTGCCCTTGCCGCCGCCACCGCCGTTGACGCGGTACACGATGTGCACGTCGTCGGCGATGACCGTGGGGATACGCCCCTGCGTGTTGTCCTCAGCCACGGCCGTAGCGCTCCTCAGCCTTCCAGAAGTAGACGAAGCCGACGACGCCCAGGAGCACGGACCACGCCAGCGCGACCAGCCAGACATGCGCGGGCAGGTTCGACGAACCGTAGCCGTCGATCAGCGCGTACCTGACCAGGTCCATGTAGACGGCGGCCGGGTTGTACTGGAGCACGTCGGCGATCCAGGCGGGCTTGTCCTTGAGCATCAACGGGATCGAGAACATCACGCCCGAGGCGTACATCCAGGTGCGCATCACGAACGGCATCAGCTGGGCGAGGTCGGGGGTCTTGCTGCCCAGCCTCGCCATGATCAGCGCGAGCCCGGTGTTGAAGACGAACTGGAGCGCCAGCGCGGGCACGACCAGCAGCCAGCTCAGGGCCGGGTAACTACCGAAGGCCACCGCGACGGCGACCAGCACGATCATCGAGAACAGAAGCTGCTGGAGCTGCTGGAGGGAGAAGGAGATCGGCAGCGAGGCCCGGGGGAAGTGCAGGGCCCGGACGAGCCCCAGATTGCCGGAGATGGCACGGACACCGGCCATCACGGAGCTCTGGGTGAAGGTGAAGACGAAGACCCCGGTGACCAGGAAGGGCACGAAGACATCCTGCGGGATGCCCCTCTTGGTCCCCAGGATGAGACCGAAGATCAAGTAGTAGACAAAGGCGTTCAGCAGGGGGGTCGCCACCTGCCAGAGCTGGCCCAGCTTCGCCTGGCTGTACTGGGCCGTGAGCTTCGCCTGGGAGAAGGCCAGGATGAAATGACGCCGGCCCCACAGCTGCCGGATGTAGTCGCGCAGCCCTGGCCGGGCACCGCTCACCGACAGACCGTACTTGGCGGCGAGATCCGCCGCGGACAGACCGTCGTCGGGCGACGGGGGGGCGCTCACAGCGATCGCACCCTCTTGGGTTGTGTCACTCACAAGTTGAAACTTTCGTGTTCAAGATGCGCAGCCGGTCGGGCACGGGCGCGGACGGCCCGGCCCCGGGGGGTAAGAGGCAGGCGGCCTCTTGTCCGATGCTCTCAGAACCGAGCTTGTCAGATGACAGGCGGTCGGCCCAGCCGGGTCAGCCGCCATACCGTACGCCACTTCATCGGACGGCGCGGCCCGCACGGGGTGGCCCAGCCCTCCCGGAACCCGCCGAACCACGCCTTCAGCGCGGTCAGGGAAGGGCGCCGGACCAGAGTGAGCAGCACCCATACGCCGACATAGAGCGGAACGACGACGGCGGGCAGATTACGACGGGCGAGCCAGACCCGGTTGCGGGCAACCATGCGATGGTAGACCGCGTGCCGGGACGGCGGCATGGTCGGGTGGTTCAGCACCATGTCGGCGCGGTAGTCGATCATCCAGCCGGCGTCCAGCGCCCGCCAGGCGAGATCGGTCTCCTCATGGGCGTAGAAGAAACCGCCGGGCAGCGCGCCGACCTCCGCGAGGACCTTCGTCCGCACGGCGCTGGCACCGCCGAGGAAGGTCGTCACCCGGGAGGACCGCAGCGGGTCCGAGGCGCGCAGCCGCGGGACGTGGCGGCGCTGGGTGAGACCCGTCTCCGGGTCGGTGATCCGGAAGCTGACGATCCCGAGCACGGGATCGGCCGCGAAGGCCTCGCGGATCAGCTCGGCGGTGTCGGTGTGGGGCAGCAGACCGTCGTCGTCCAGGAAGAGCAGGGCGTCCACGGCCGAGCCGGCGGCCCCGAACGCCTCGATCCCGACATTGCGGCCGCCGGGGATACCGAGGTTCTCGGGCAGCTCGACGGTCCGTACACCGTCGGGGACGGCGCCCACGGGGGCGCCGTTCCCGACCACGACGATCTCGACCGGGTCGCCGTTCTGGTGGCGGACGGAGTCGATCAGCGCACGCAGTTCGCCGGGGCGGTCACCCATGGTGATGATCACCGCGCCGAGCCGCATGTCGCTCACCTCAGCCTGCTGGACGCCAGGATGGAGACGAGGTGCAGCAGGGTCTGGACGACGGCGATTCCGGCCAGGATGGCGATCCCGAGGCGGCTGAAGAACAGATCGCCGTGGACCACGTCCAGGATCGCCGCCACCAGGATGAAGAGGCTGGCCTCGATCCCGCCGACGAGCCGGTGGAACTTGAGCATGGCGGCCGCCCTGCGGGCCAGCGCCAGACCGGAGGAGCGGGGCACGGACGCCTCGTCCTTGACGGCGGGCAGTCCGCTGCGCTGACGGGCCACATCGACCAGATCGGTCTCGGCCTTGATCAGGATCGCGCCCAGCGCGGCGAGTGTGCCGAGGAAGGCCCAGAGCCAGTTCGTGGACGTGCCGTTCTGGTGGAAGACGTCCGCGCCGCGTACCCCGAAGCCGATCAGCAGAGCGGCCTCGCAGAGATAGTGGCCGATGCGGTCGAGATAGACACCGGTGATGGAGGTCTGCTTGCGCCAGCGGGCCACCTCGCCGTCGACACAGTCGAGCAGCAGATAGACCTGGAACAGGACCGCCGCGAGGATCGCGCCGGTGAGTCCGGGCACGAGAAGGGCGGCACCGCCGATGACACCCACGACCACCATGAGGTAGGTGAGCTGGTTGGGCGTGATCCGGGTGTTCACCAGATACGGGTCTATGTGCAGCGAGATCTCCCGCATGTACAGGCGCCCGGCCCAGTGCTCCCCGCTGCGCCGGTCCTTGACCCCCTCCGGGTGTACGACCGGGCGGAGTTCAGCTACTGATGGTCTTGGCATAGTCGGCGTACGCGTCCCTGATCTGGTCGGTGGACAGGTCGAGGTGCTCAAGGATGGTGAAGCGGCCCGGACGGGTCTGCGGCGCGTAGGCGACGGCCCGTACGAACTCCTCCACGGTGAAGCCGATCTCCTCGGGCAGCACGGGCAGCCCGTGCCGGTGCAGCACCTCGGTGAACAGGTGTGACTCCTCATGGGCGCCGCGCAGATGCATCGCGAAGGCGGCGCCGATGCCGACCTGTTCGCCATGGAGCGCGGCACGCTTGGGGTAGAGCAGGTCGAAGGCGTGGCTGATCTCGTGACAGGCGCCGGACGAGGGGCGGGTGTCCCCGCTGATCGACATGGCGATACCGGTGAGCACCAGCGCCTCCGCCAGGACGGTCAGGAACTCGTCGTCACCGGCCCCGCCGGGGTGGCGCAGCACGGCTTCGCCCGCGGTACGGGCCATGGCGGCGGCCAGTCCGTCCACCTGCTCGCCGTTGGTACGGTGCGACAGCTCCCAGTCCGCGATGGCCGAGAGGTTCGAGATGGCGTCGCCGATGCCGGACCGGACGAAGCGGACCGGCGCGTCCCTGATCACATCGAGGTCGATGACGACGGCGATGGGGGTGGGGACGCCGTACGAGCCGCGGCCGTTGTCGTTGTCGAGCGTCGCGACCGGTGAACACAGGCCGTCGTGCGAGAGGTTGGTGGCGACGGCCACCATCGGCAGGCCCACCCGGGCCGCCGCGTACTTCGTCACGTCGATGATCTTGCCGCCGCCGACGGCGACCACGGCGTCGTACCGCTTGCCCTTGATACCGTCCGCGAGCCTGACCGCCGAGTCGATCGTGCCGTCCGCGACGGAGAACCAGTCCGCGCCCGGCAGGTCCGGCGCGAGCCGCTCCCGCAGTACCTGTCCGGAGCCGTCGCTTATGGCCACGGCGAGCCGGCCCGAGCTGGAGATCCGCTGGTCGGCGAGGAGGCCCGCGAGATCGTCCAGGGCGCCGCGGCTGATGTCGACGACGACCGGGGACGGGATGAGCCGGGTCAGTACTGGCACGCGATCTCACGACCCTTCGCGAGGTCGTCGTGGTTGTCGATCTCGACCCAGGGGATGTCGCCGATGGGCGCCACGTCGAGGGTGAAGCCTCGGTTCACCAGCTCCTGGTAGCCGTCCTCGTAGTAGAGGTCGGGGTCGCGCTCGAAGGTGGCCTTCAGCGCGTCGGCGAGGTCCGCGGCGGCCTCGGGCTCGATCAGTGTGACGCCGATGTACTCGCCGGTGGCGGTGGCCGGGTCCATCAGCTTGGTGATCCGGCGTACGCCCTTGGCGCCGTCCGTGATGACCTTCATCTCCTCGTCGGCCAGCCGCTTGACCGTATCGAGGGCGAGGATGATCCTGCGGTCCTCACCGCGGGCCGCGAGGAGGGTCTTCTCGACGGAGACCGGGTGCACGGTGTCGCCGTTGACGAGGATCACCCCCCGCGTCAGCACATCACGCGCGCACCAGAGGGAGTAGGCGTTGTTCCACTCCTCGGCCTTGTCGTTGTCGACGAGGGTGAGCTTCAGCCCGTACGTCTTCTCCAGGGCGGCCTTCCGCTCGTACACGGCCTCCTTGCGGTAGCCGACGACGATCGCGGCCTCGGTGAGGCCGACCTCGGCGAAGTTGCCGAGGGTCAGGTCGAGAACCGTGGTGGTCCCCTCCCCCGCCGGGTCCACCGGCACGAGCGCCTTCGGCAGCGTGTCGGTGTAGGGGCGCAGACGCCTTCCGGCACCGGCGGCGAGTACGAGGCCGATCATGCGGGTTCTCCTTCGTCATGTACGGCGGGGGCTCCGGAGGACACCCAGAACCGGATGGACTCCGTGAGGGCGACCAGCGCCACGGCGACGGCGAGCACCGTCAGTTCCAGCGGGAAGTCGAACTCGCGCGTGGAGAGGGCGGCGGCCAGGGTGACCAGCAGCGTGCGGCCCTCGTGTCCGCCGAGTATCCGGACGAGGAGGCGGGGCGGGGCGCCGGCCCCGGCGCGAATGCGGTACACCGTGTCGTAGTGATGGTAGGCGACCGTCGCCACCAGCCCGAAAGCCGCGGGCAGCGCGCCGGGCACATCGGCGCGGGCGGCGAACACCAGGATGGTGGTGTACTCGGCCGACCGGAAGACCGGTGGGATGAGCCAGTCGAGGGCGCCGCCCATCCGGCGGGCGACGGCGAAACCCGAGGCCAGGACGTACACCAGGGCGCCGAGGACGAGCACGGCGCTGTCGAGGGGCGCATAGCCCGGCCAGGGGCTCTTCAGCGGCCCGAAGGCAGCCGTGGCGACGAGCGCGACGCCACCGGCCAGCGCGATCAGGAACGGCAGCACGCCGGGCAGCGCGCGGGCCGGGCGCCGCAGCACCCGTGCGACGAGCTCGGCGAGCGGTCCCGAGTCGGCGAGGTCCGCGAGGGCGCGGGCGGCCCGGTCGGTACGGGTGGCCCTGCGGGTCACCGAGCGCAGGACACGGCCGGCCGTGGTGTAGCAGGCGGCGAAGGCGCAGCCGATGAGCAGCGCGTAGAAGACGATGCGGGGCGTGGTAACGGCCGTCAGGACGGCGATCATCGCCCAGCGCTCGCCGATCGGCAGCACGATCATCCGGCGTACCCAGACCGTCCAGCCGACGCTGTCGAGTTTGCTGGAGAGGGCCGCGGTGGGGGTGCCCACGACGGCCTTGCCCTCGGTGTTCGCGGCCGTGGCGTCGACGTTTGCCTCGTTGAACGAGAAATCCACGACATGGCGGCACGTCTGGAGGACCATCGCGCCGAGAGCGAGCGCCCATACGTCGTCGCCGCCCCGCGCGGCGCCGAGCGCCAGACCCGCGTAGTAGGCGTACTCCTTGGCGCGGTCGAACGTCGCGTCCAGCCAGGCGCCCATCGTGGAGTACTGGAGCGAGTAACGGGCGAGCTGCCCGTCGGTGCAGTCCAGGACGAAGGAGAAGAGCAGCAGCAGGCCGGCGGCGACATAGCCGCCGCGGGTGCCGGTGGCCGCGCAGGCCGCCGCGATCAGCGCGGTGATCAGCGACGCGGTGGTGACCTGGTTGGGGGTCAGGCCGCGGCGCGCGCACCAGCGGGCGAGATAGCGGGAGTACGGGCTGACGCAGAAGGTGGTGAAGAAGCCGTCGCGGGCCTTCACTGCGGAGCGCAGCCGTACGGCCTCGTCGTCCACGGCGGCGACGGCGGCCCCGGCCTGTTCCCGGGCGGCGGCGTCGGCCGGTACGGCGGCGACGAGCGAGCCGAGTTCGGGGCGGGTGACGGCGGTGCCCGCGGCGTCGAGCGTGGTCGCGACCCGGTCGGCGAGCGGTTCAGACGGAGCCACGGCGGTGGCGGCCGTCCGCTGGGCCTCGGCCGCCGCGCCGCCGAGCGGCTGGGGGCCGTCCTCGTCCCCGTCCAGGGCGGTCATGGCGCGCAGCAGCGCGGCACGGGCGCCGGGCTGGGCGGTGAGCGCGCCGGGCACCGCGGCGGCCGGGAAGCGGGGGTCGGTCAGGGCCAGCCGCAGGGCGTGGACATGGCCGACGAAGCGGGAGTCGACCAGAGCGACACGCTCGGTCGCGGGGGCGGCGGCGAGCAGGCCCCGGGCCTCTTCCGCGCCCGGCGCGGTGCGTACGTCGAAGCCCAGCGACCGCAGATCGCCTTCGAGCGACGATCCGGGTACCGGAGGACCGGTGAGGATGGCGGTCGACAGACGAACTCACTCCTTGGCGCTGACAGGGCTGGGTGCGCGGCGAACGCCCCGGGGTCCGGGCTGCGGCACGTCGGCAGAGGCTATCGGATGAACGGAAGACTTAGTTCACCGACCGTTTACGTCCCGGACGCCATGATCTGAGCCGGGAGCAGCCCGCGTGGAGATCATCATCGTCGATCGACGGCCCGCCCCACAAACCGTGGGTGCCGGGGACGGGACCATGACGTGAACAGGACCTGAGCGGGGGCGCCGGAACGGACGTCCAGGCCCTCTCCGGTCGATCTTCCCGGGCCGCGAAGAACGGCCGGACAGGGCCTGGGGCCTGTCTTCAAAGGCGTGGGTGCCGGGCGCCGCCGGACAGGCGGGACTTTGAAGACAGGCCCTAGGGTGACGGCATGACGTGGCTGATCACAGGTGGAGCGGGTTATATCGGGGCACACGTGGCGCGGTCCATGGCCGCGGCGGGTGAGCGGGTCGTCGTGCTCGACGATCTGTCGACCGGTGTCGCCGACCGGCTGCCCGCACAGATCCCGCTCGTGCGGGGCTCCTTGCTGGACCGGGGGCTCGCCGACCGTACGCTCGCCGGGCACGGGATCACCGGAGTCGTGCATCTGGCGGCGAAGAAGCAGGTCGGGGAGTCCGTCGAGCAGCCGCTGATGTACTACCGGGAGAATCTGCACGGGCTCACGGTGCTGCTGGAGGCCGTGGTGGCGGCGCGGGTGCGGCGGTTCCTCTTCTCCTCCTCGGCGGCCGTGTACGGCGTGCCGGATGTGGAGTTGATCACGGAGCGGACGCCCGCCGTGCCGATCAATCCGTACGGCGAGACCAAGCTCGCGGGTGAGTGGCTGGTACGGGCGACCGGACGGGCGCACTCCATCGCCACCGGCTGTCTGCGCTACTTCAATGTGGCGGGCGCCGCGCGGCCCGAGCTCGCGGACACCGGAGTGTTCAACATCATCCCGATGTTCTTCGACCGGATCAGCCGGGGCGAGGCGCCGCGGATCTTCGGCGCCGACTATCCGACACCGGACGGCACCTGCATCCGGGACTACATCCATGTCGCCGATCTCGCCGAGGCCCATCTCGCGGCGGCCCGGTGGCTGGCCGGCCAGAAGGACGCCAGCGATCTCACGGTGAATATCGGCCGCGGCGAGGGCGTCTCGGTCCGGGAGCTGGCCGATCTGGTGGCGGAGGTCACCGGTGACCGTACGGAGCCGGTGGTCGAGGCGCGCCGTCCCGGTGACGCCGCGCGGGCCGTCGCGGCGGTCGGGCTGATCGCCGAGGAGCTGGGCTGGACGGCGAGCCGCGGTGTGCGCGAGATGGTCGAGTCGGCCTGGCAGGGCTGGCGACTGCACCATCCCACGGCCTCGGTCGGGTGACCGTGCCGCGCTCTGACCTGCGACCATTTCCGCAGGTCAGAGCATATGACAACGGTGTTCAGTGCCGTGTTGCCGGATACCCCCCGCCCGTAGTTCACTGACCTCGTCGGCAGTTCGGCCGGAGGACCGGGAGGCGTCTTCATGGGGGCAGGGCACAACCACGGGCACACACACGGAACACCACCGGCGGGCACCGCGACCGCCGCGTACCGGGGCCGGCTGCGGATCGCTCTGTCCATCACCCTGTCCGTGATGGTGGTGGAGATCATCGGTGGTATCGCCTCCGACTCTCTCGCCCTGGTCGCGGACGCGGCGCACATGGCGACGGACGCGGTGGGCCTCGGGATGGCCCTGCTGGCCATCCACTTCGCCGCGCGGCCCGCGGACGAGACGCGCACCTTCGGTTTCGCGCGGGCCGAGATCCTCGCCGCGCTGGCCAACTGTCTGCTGTTGCTCGGGGTCGGCGGCTTCCTGCTGTACGAGGCGATCGAGCGCTTCATCGCGCCGCCCGAGACCAGGGGCGGCCTCACGATCATCTTCGCCCTGGTGGGCATGGCCGCCAACATGGTCTCGCTCTCGCTGCTGATACGGGGGCAGAAGGAGAGCCTCAATGTGCGCGGCGCGTATCTGGAGGTCCTCGCGGACACCCTGGGCTCGCTCGCGGTGCTGGTCTCGGCCGTCGTCATCCTGACCACGGGCTGGCAGACTGCCGACCCGATCGCGGGCCTGCTGATCGGGCTCATGATCGTCCCGCGTACGGTGAAGCTGCTGCGGGAGACGCTGAACGTCCTGCTGGAAGCGGCGCCCAAGAACGTGGACATGAATGAGGTACGCGCACATATGCTCGCGCTGCCCGGCGTTGCGGACGTACACGATCTCCATGTGTGGACGATCACTTCCGGAATGCCGGTCCTCTCCGCGCATGTCGTGGTGGACCAGGACGCGCTGGACGCGGTGGGCCACGAGAAGATGCTCCATGACCTGCAGGGATGTCTGGGGCATCACTTCGATGTCGAGCACTGCACCTTCCAGCTGGAGCCCCGGGGCCACGCGGAGCACGAGGCGAAGCTCTGCCACTGACGCCCGTGAGGCGAACGAACATGCCCACGCGCTCGAAGTGCGGACACGAGGCTTTTGTACGGCAGACTTGGGCCCCGAGGCCCGATGCGAAGGATGGTTATGCCGACCACACCAGTCACTGCGGCGAACAGCCCGTCGAACGGCGCACAAGAAACGATCATGCTGGAGCTGGTCGACGAGCACGGCAATACCATCGGCACCGCCGAGAAGCTCTCGGCCCATCAGCCGCCGGGCAGGCTGCACCGGGCGTTCTCGGTCTTCCTCTTCGACGAGCAGGGGCGGCTGCTGATCCAGCGCCGCGCGCTCGGCAAGTACCACTCCCCGGGCGTCTGGTCGAACACCTGCTGCGGGCATCCGTACCCGGGTGAGGCGCCGTTCGCCGCCGCCGCCCGCCGTACCCACGAGGAGCTGGGCATCTCGCCGTCGCTGCTCGCCGAGGCGGGGACGGTGCGCTACAACCACCCCGACCCGGCCTCGGGGCTGGTCGAGCAGGAGTACAACCATCTCTTCGTGGGGCTTGCGCAGTCCGCGCCGAGCCCGGATCCCGTCGAGGTCTGCGAGACGGTGTTCGTCACCCCGGAGGAGCTGACGAAGCGGCATGGCGAGGCCATGTTCTCCGCGTGGTTCATGACCGTTCTGGACACGGCGCGCCCGGCCATCAGAGAGCTCACCGGGCCTGCCGGGGGCTGGTAACACGTCCCCTCGGCGCCTCCTCGGACGCGGCCGGCGACGGAAAGGGCAGCACCGCCCAGACGATCTTCCCGCCGCCGGCGGTGTGCTCCACCCCGCAGTTCCCGCCGGCCTCACGCGAGATCTCCTGTACGAGCAGCAGCCCACGCCCGCCGGTCCGGGCGTGATCCGTCTCCAGCGCCGTGGGCCGGTAGGGATGGTTGTCCTCGACCGACACCCGGATCCACGCCGCGCCGATGGCGACCTCGACGGCGATCTCCGGCGAGAGCAGGGCCGCGTGTTGTACGGCGTTGGTGACCAGTTCGGAGACGATGAGCAACACCTCCTGGACGACCCCGTCCCTGGCCGGTACGCGCTGACGTCTCAGCAGGTCACGTACGGCGTGTCTGGCCTGCGGTACGGAGATGTCGACGGCGGGTGCGGTGAACCGCCAGACCCCCTCGTACGACAGCGGCCGGGCCGGAACACTTCCGCGGCTCTCCATCGTGCGGCACCCACCCTTGCCTCGAACGGTGTCGTCCATCGGTACCGAGTCTTGGGACCGGGGCCGTCCGCACCAGAGACTGAACAGAAGTCAGCCGGAATTGGCGCGTCGCGACCGCCTTTGAGCGACACGACCAGAGATACGATCGCCTCTGCTCATCTGCTGGCGATTTCGGAGCGGTTGCCAGTGTCACGGAGAGCGGGGATAGCATCCGGCGCATGGAGCCCCAGCTGCTGCACACCGTCGCGGACGGCATCGCGACCGTGGTGATCCACCATCCCGCCAAGCGCAACGCGATGACCGCGCGGATGTGGCGGGAGCTGCCGCCGCTGCTCGCGGTACTGGCGGACGACCCCGCCGTACGGGTGCTGGTACTGACCGGCGAGGGCGCCACCTTCTGCGCGGGCGCCGACATCGCCTCGTTGCGCGAGCCGGGCCGGGATCCGGGGTCTCTGGCGGTGGCCGCGGAAGACGCGCTGGCCGCCTTCCCCAAGCCGACGCTCGCGGCCGTACGCGGCTACTGCGTGGGCGGCGGCTGTCAGCTGGCCGCGGCCTGCGATCTGCGGTTCGCCGAGGAGGGGGCGCGGTTCGGGGTCACTCCGGCACGGCTCGGGATCGTCTACTCGGAGTCGTCCACCCGTCGGCTGGTCTCGCTGGTGGGTCCGGCCACGGCCAAATACCTATTGTTTTCGGCCGAGTTGATCGAGGCGGAACGGGCGCTGCGTACCGGACTCGTCGACGAGGTGCTGCCGGAAGGCGAGTTGGGTGAGCGGGTGGCGGAGTTCGCCCGGGTGCTGGTCTCGCGTTCGCGGCTGACCCAGACGGCGGCCAAGGAGTTCACCGCGGGCCGTACGGACCGTGCGGCGTACTGGACGGCGCAGGCACGCGGCAGCGGCGACACCGCCGAGGGGGTCGCCGCTTTCCTGGAGCGCCGCGAGCCGCGTTTCAGCTGGACTTCCGGACCCGCCGGCGCGGGCGGAACGGTCACTGAAGGATGAAACGGCTCCCGTCCCGCATCTCCGCGACCAGATCCGCGGGCGCCTTGTCCGCCGAGCCCGCGTCGTAGGGCGGCCGCGGGTCGTACTCCGTCAGCAGCTGGACGGACTGGGCGAACCGGTCGCCGGCGAGCCGCCCCGCGAGGGTGAGGCCCATGTCGATCCCGGCGGAGACACCGGCGGCCGTGACGTATTTGCCGTCGGTGACGACACGTTCGCCAGTGGGCTCGGCGCCATACGCGCGCAGTGTCTCCACGGCCAGCCAGTGGGAGGTGGCCCGGCGCCGCCGTAGCAGCCCGGCGGCGGCGAGCAGCAGGGAGCCGGTGCAGACCGAGGTGGTCCAGGTGGTGGTGGCGTCGGCCGCGCGCAGCCACCCGAGGAGCGTCTCGTTCTCCATCTGCCGCTCCTGGCCGGGCCCGCCGGGCACCACCACCACGTCCGGCGCGGGGACCTCGGCGAGCGTCTTCCCGGCGACGAGCGAGAGAGAGCCGGCGTCGTCGGCCACGGGCCCGGTCTTCTCGGCGACGAAGAACGTCTCGGCGCCGGGGGTGTAACAGAGCATCTGGTAGGGACCGACGGCGTCGAGCGCGGTGAAGCCGTCGAAGAGGACGATCGCGATCTTCATAACGGACCTTTCATAGGGGTCCCATAGGGGTCGCTGGGACGCTGGATCGCTGGTCAGTGGGTGACGGGTGCGGGGGCCGGGCCCGGCCGGAAACGGCGGCGGTACTCGGCGGGCGCCGTGCCGAGGGCTCTGACGAAGGCGCGGCGCATGGCCTCGGGCGTGCCGTAGCCGCACGCGCGGGAGATCTCCTCGACGCCGTCGGCGCTGTCCTCCAGCAGCCTTCTGGCGTGTTCGACCCGTACGCGCTCCACATAGCGGCCCGGTGTCATACCGGTCTCCGCCCGGAAGGCGCGCGCGAAGTGACGCGGCGAGAGTCTGGCCCGCGCCGCCAGTGCCTCGACCGAGAGATCGCCGCCGGGGTGGTCGCTGATCCAGCTCTGTACCTCGCGCAGCGGCTCGCGCTGCGCGGTCTGAGCGGCGAGCTGGGCGCTGAACTGTGCCTGATTGCCGGGACGGCGCAGGAAGACCACGAGATGGCGGGCCACGGTGAGCGCCACCTCGCGGCCGAGGTCCTCCTCGATGAGGGCGAGGGCGAGATCGATGCCCGAGGTGACGCCGGCGGAGGTGGCGATCTTCCCGTCCCGTATGTAGATCGGGTCCGGGTCGACCTCGATGGCGGGGTAGTTCCTGGCGAGCAGGTCGGCGGTCCTCCAGTGGGTGGTCGCGCGGCGCCCGTCGAGCAGCCCCGCCGCGGCGAGCAGCAGGGCTCCGGTACAGATCGAGACGAGCCGTTCGGCGCGAGGCGCCCGCTCGCGCAGCCACGCGATCAGCAGCGGGTCGGGGCCGCGGGTGCCGTTTCCGCCGGGCACGACGAGCGTGTGCGGGTCGGGGGCCTCGGTGAGCGCGAGATCGGGGACGAGTGTCAGTCCGCTGGAGGTCCGCACGGGCGAGCCGTGGAGCGAAGCCGTACGGATCCGGTACGCGCCGCGGTCGCCGGTGGCGAACCCGGCTCCTTTGAACACCTCGACGGGCCCCGTCACATCAAGGCTCTGCACCTCGTCGAAGAGGACGACGAGTACGGATCGCTCTGTCATGGTTCTCATCCTGGGTCCGGTGGGCGATGGCCGCAATGACGAGTACCCCTCTCTTCCTGCCATTACGGGTCCGCCCTCTCCCCGTCCCGCCCCCGTCCTCTCCCCGTCCCGCCCCCGTCCTGTCTCCGTCCTGCCCTCGTCCCGTCCGCGTCCCTGTCGCGCGTACCGACCAGTCGGTAACGTACGGGCATGACCTCTCTGCCCGAGCGTGCCGCGCGGCGCTGTTACGCCGTCGTCAATCCGTTCCACTCGGCCCTCTACTTCTCCCCCGACCTCGGCCGCGAGTGCGCGCGCGCCGGTCTGGACAACGCGCGGGCCGCCTACTTCGTGGCTCGCGCAGCGCCCCTGGGGCGGGTCGGCGCCGGACCCGTCACCGCTGCCTTCTACAACTTCCGGCACGACCTCGTCGCCCGCCACATCCCGCGCTCCTGGGACTTCGTCTCCCCCGAGGACGCGCTCGGCGCGCGGCTGCGGGCGGTCGACTCACTGATGCGCCGGCTGCTGGGAGAGGAGGCCCTGGCCTCAAGGGAGCTGGCCGAGGCGGCGGAGCTCGCGCTGCGGGCCGCCGAGGCGTGCACGCGCCACGCGCGTCCGCTGTACGCCGCCAACGCCGATCTGCCGGTGCCCGACGCGCCGCATCTGGCGTACTGGCACGCGGCCACGCTGCTGCGGGAGTACCGCGGTGACGGCCATCTGGCCGCTCTGCTGAGCGCCGGGCTCGACCCGCTGGAGGCGCTGGCCAGCCATACCGCCAGCGGCCGGGGCATGGCACCGAAGTGGGTCCTGGCCACCCGGGGCTGGAGCCAGGAGGAGTGGGAGGCGGCCAGGGAGCGGCTGCGCGGGCGGGGGCTGCTGGACGCGGACGGTGAGCTGACCGCGTCGGGTACCGAGCTGCGCAAGGCCCTGGAGGACGAGACCGACCGGCTGGACCGGGCACCGTACGAACATCTGGGGGCGGCCGGCGTGGCCCGCCTCACCGAGCTGGGCGGGGCTCTCGCGGGGGCGGCGCGGGCGGCCGGCGCGTTTCCCGCGGACCTCATCGGAAAACGCTGAGTTCCGCGCCGCTCACGGCCCGTGCCCGTACGCGGGCACCGGGCCATGGGCTGCCGTACGGCCCCTGTCCGGTCGTCACCGCCGGTCGTGCCCGCTGATGTCGGTGCCACCTGCCACAATGCACACGGCGGACCACTGAACAGCGGAGCGTGATCGTGACGACGTCCATCGAAGGCAGGATCGCCGAGGAACTCGGCGTACGGGAGCGGCAGGTGAAAGCGGCCGTCGAGCTGCTCGACGGCGGGTCGACCGTGCCGTTCATCGCGCGCTATCGCAAAGAAGCGACCGAGATGCTCGACGACGCGCAGCTGCGCACGCTCGAGGAGCGGCTGCGTTATCTTCGCGAACTGGAAGAGCGGCGGGGAGCGATCCTGGAGTCCGTACGCGAGCAGGGCAAGCTCGACGAAGCCCTGGAGGCGCGGATCCGGGCCGCCGACACCAAGGCGCGGCTGGAGGACATCTATCTGCCGTTCAAGCCGAAGCGGCGTACGAAGGCGCAGATCGCCCGGGAGGCCGGTCTGGAGCCGCTCGCCGAGGGGCTGTTGAGCGATCCCTCGGTGGAACCGCTCGCGGCTGCCACCGCGTTCGTGGACGCGGACAAGGGGGTCGCCGACCCCGCGGCGGCGCTGGAAGGCGCCCGCGCCATCCTCGCGGAGCGGTTCTCCGAGGACGCCGATCTCATCGGTGAGCTGCGTGAACGGATGTGGACCCGGGGCCGGCTCGTGGCGAAGGTACGGGACGGCAAGGAGGAGGCCGGCGCCAAGTTCGCCGACTACTTCGATTTCGCCGAGGGCTTCTCCCAGCTGCCCTCCCACCGCGTGCTCGCGATGCTCCGGGGCGAGAAGGAGGATGTCCTCGATCTTGTCCTGGAGCCCGAGGAGCCGTCGGAGCAGCCGGGCCCGAGCATGTACGAGAACATGGTCGCGCGCCGCTTCGGCGTGGCCGACCGCGGCCGTCCCGCCGACAAGTGGCTCGCCGACACGGTCCGTTGGGCGTGGCGTACCCGCATCCTGGTGCATCTCGGGATCGACCTCCGGCTCCGGCTGCGGACCGCCGCCGAGGACGAGGCGGTACGGGTGTTCGCCGCGAACCTCCGCGATCTGCTGCTCGCGGCCCCGGCCGGTACCCGCGCCACGCTCGGGCTCGACCCCGGGTTCCGTACGGGCGTGAAGGTGGCCGTGGTCGACGCGACCGGCAAGGTCGTCGCCATCGACACGATCTACCCCCATGTCCCCGCGAACAAGTGGGACGAGTCGCTCGCGAAGCTGGCCCGGCTCGCGAAGGAACACTCCGTCGATCTGATCGCCATCGGCAATGGCACGGCGTCCCGGGAGACCGACAAGCTCGCGGGCGAGCTCTGTGCCAAGCACCCCGAGCTGAAGCTCACGAAGGTGATGGTCTCGGAGGCGGGCGCCTCCGTGTACTCCGCCTCCGCGTTCGCCTCGCAGGAGCTGCCCGACCTGGATGTGTCGATCCGTGGCGCGGTCTCCATCGCGCGCCGGCTCCAGGACCCGCTGGCCGAGCTGGTGAAGATCGACCCCAAGTCGATCGGTGTCGGCCAGTACCAGCACGATCTGTCCGAGGTGAAGCTGTCCCGCTCGCTGGACGCGGTCGTCGAGGACTGTGTGAACGGCGTCGGTGTCGACGTCAACACCGCGTCCGCGCCGCTGCTCTCGCGCGTGTCGGGCATCGGGGCGGGACTCGCCGAGAACATCGTGGCCCACCGCGACGCCAATGGGCCGTTCCGTTCGCGGCGCGCGCTCAAGGATGTGGCGCGGCTCGGTCCGAAGGCGTACGAGCAGTGCGCGGGCTTCCTCCGTATCCGCGGCGGTGACGACCCGCTGGACGCGTCGAGCGTGCACCCCGAGGCGTATCCGGTGGTGCGGTCGATGGTGAAGACGACGGGCAGTGAGGTCGCCTCGCTGATCGGGAACGCGTCGGTGCTGCGCACCCTGCGGCCCGGCGATTTCGTGAACGAGTCCTTCGGTCTGCCGACCGTCACCGACATCCTGCGCGAGCTGGAGAAGCCGGGGCGGGACCCGAGGCCGGCTTTCAAGACGGCCACGTTCAAGGACGGCGTCGAGAAGCTCGGCGATCTGGCGTCCGGGATGGTGCTGGAGGGGGTCGTGACGAACGTCGCCGCGTTCGGCGCGTTCGTCGACATCGGGGTGCACCAGGACGGTCTGGTCCATGTCTCCGCCATGTCCAGGAACTTCGTGAAGGACCCGCGGGAGGTGGTGAAGCCGGGTGATGTGGTCAAGGTGAAGGTGATGGACGTCGACATTCCCCGTAAGCGGATCTCCCTGACGCTGCGGCTGGACGACGAGGCGCAGCCGGCCAGGCAGGACCGGGAACGGTCCGGGGGCGGCGGCGGGCGGCCCCCGCAGCAGCGGCAAGGGGCGCGCGGTGGGCGAGGCGGCGGTGGCGGACGTCAGGCGACGGCCCCGCCGCCGGCCAACAGCGCGATGGCGGACGCCTTGCGACGGGCGGGTCTGACGGATCCGAACGGCGGCGGCAAGCGACGCTGAGGCCCCCGGACGCGGCGGTGCGGGGGCTCCGGAGATGGACGGGAGTCCCCGCGCCGGTGTCAGATCTCGGTGACCTTGCCGTCCGCCACATCGAGACGGCGGGTCGTATGCACCGCGTTCAGCATTCTGCGGTCATGGGTGACCAGCAGCAGTGTGCCGTCATAGGAGTCGAGCGCCGACTCCAGCTGTTCGATGGCCGGCAGGTCGAGGTGGTTGGTCGGCTCGTCCAGGACCAGGAGATTGACGCCCCGGCCCTGGAGGAGCGCGAGCGCGGAGCGGGTGCGCTCGCCCGGCGAGAGGGTGGTCGCGGGGCGCAGGAGGTGGCCGGACTTGAGGCCGAACTTCGCGAGCAGCGTACGGATTTCGGCCGGTTCGGTGTCCGGGACCGCCTTGCGGAAGGCGTCCAGCAGGGTCTCGGGACCATGGAAGAGGGCGCGTGCCTGGTCCACCTCGCCGACGACCACGCCCGAGCCGAGCGTGGCGTGGCCCGCGTCCAGCGGTAGGCGGCCCAGCAGGGCGGCCAGGAGCGTGGACTTGCCGCTGCCGTTGGCTCCGGTGATGGCGACCCGGTCGGCCCGGTCGATCTGGAGCGTGACCGGCCCGAAGTGGAAGTCTCCGCGCGCCACTTCGGCCGCGCGGAGCGTCGCCACCACCGCCCCCGACCGGTCCGCGGCGGCGATCTCCATCCGCAGTTCCCACTCCTTGCGGGGCTCCTCGACCACATCGAGGCGTTCGATCAGCCGCTGTGTCTGGCGCGCCTTGGCGGCCTGCTGCTCGCTCGATTCGGTACGGAACTTCCGCCCGATCTTGTCGTTGTCGGTCGCCTTGCGCCGGGCGTTCCTGACGCCCTTCTCCATCCATGAGCGCTGGGTGTGGGCCCGCGTCTCCAGGGCGGACTTCTTGTCCGCGTACTCCTCGAACTCCTCCCGGGCATGGCGCCGTGCGGTCTCGCGCTCCTCCAGATACGCCTCGTAGCCACCGCCGAAGAGCGTGATCTTCTGCTGGGCGAGGTCGAGTTCGAGCACTTTGGTCACGGTGCGTACCAGGAACTCGCGGTCATGGCTGACGACGACCGTGCCGGCGCGCAGGCCCGCGACGAAGCCCTCAAGGCGGTCGAGGCCGTCGAGGTCGAGATCGTTGGTCGGCTCGTCGAGCAGGAAGATGTCGTAGCGCGAGAGCAGCAGTGAGGCCAGACCCGCGCGGGCGGCCTGGCCGCCGGAGAGGGTGGTCATGGGCTGGTCGAGGCCGACGGTCAGGCCGAGTGAGGCGGCGACCTCCTCGGCCCGCTCGTCGAGGTCGGCGCCGCCGAGGGCGAGCCAGCGCTCCAGGCCGGTCGCGTAGGCGTCATCGGCGCCGGGCGCGCCGTCGACCAGCGCCTGCGTCGCCTCGTCCAGGGCGGTCTGCGCCGCGGTGACGCCGGTGCGGCGGCCCAGGAAGGCCCGTACGGTCTCCCCCCGGCGCCGCTCGGGCTCCTGGGGGAGGTGGCCGACGGCGGCGGTGGGCGGGGACAGCCTCAGCTGTCCGTTCTCCGGCGTATCCATTCCGGCGAGCAGCCGGAGGAGGGTGGACTTCCCGGCGCCGTTGGCACCCACGAGTCCGGTCACATCGCCGGGCGCGACGACCAGATCGAGCCCGGAGAAGAGTGAGCGGTCGCCGTGTCCCGCGGCGAGGTCTTTGGCTACGAGCGTGGCAGTCATCAGACCGCCGATCCTACCGGGGCGGATTCCGGTACGGTCCGGGCATGAGCGGCACAGACACTGATGTGATCGTGGTGGGCGGCGGAGTCATCGGGCTGACGACGGCGGTGGTCCTCGCGGAGGGCGGCCACCGCGTCGGGCTGTGGACCCGCGATCCGGTGGCGCGGACCACCTCGGCGGTGGCGGGAGCGCTGGTCTGGCCCTATCGCATCGAGCCCGCGCGCCAGGTCGGCGCCTGGCTGGAGGAGTCGCTGCGCCACTACGTACAGCTGGCGCGAACCCCGGACAGGACCGGGGTGCGTATCGTCGCGGGGCTGATGGCGGACACCCCGCTCGGGGGACTGGGCAGTTGGGCCTCCCAGGTGCCCGAGCTGCGCGAGGCCCGTACGGACGAACTGCCCGACGGCGTCGACCAGGGGCTGCGGGCCGCGGTCCCGCTGATCGACATGCCGGTGTATCTGCGCTATCTGAAGGCGCGGTTGCGCACGGCGGGCGGCACCGTCGAACGGAGGTCGGTCACCGGCTTCGCCGAGCCGGCGGCCGAGTCGTCCGTCGTGGTCGACTGCACCGGGCTCGGTGCCCGGGAGCTGGCGGGGGACGCCTCGCTGTATCCGGTGCGCGGTCAGGTGGTGATCGTGGAGAACCCGGGGATCGACGAGTGGTTCGTGGCGGCCGTCCCCGGCTCCTCCGAGACGACGTATCTGATGCCCCAGCCGTACGGGGTACTGCTCGGCGGCACGGCGAGCGATCACTCCTGGGACCTGAGCCCCGACCCCGCCGAGGCCGAGGCCATCGTCGCGCGCTGCGCCCGGATCCGGCCCGAACTGGCCGGGGCGCGGGTGCTGGAGCACCGGGTGGGGCTGCGGCCCGCCCGTCCCCGGGTGCGGCTGGAGGCCGTACCTCTGCCCGGGGGCGGGCGGGTGGTGCACAACTACGGGCACGGCGGCGCGGGGGTCACCGTGGCCTGGGGCTGCGCGGAGGCCGCCGCCCGGCTGGCTGCGGCCTCCGTCTAGATCGAGCCGGATCGAGCAGGAACGAGCCGGAACGAGCCGGAACGAGCGGTCAGCAGGCGGCGGGCGTCGCGGTCGTCAGGTGGTACTCCGCCCGCTCGTCGAGCAGCAGCGGAACCAGATTCCGCTGCGACTGGCGGAGCGGTACGAACGCGCCCTTGCCGTGCGGCACGGACACCACTCCGTGCAGGGCGAGCTCGTCCTTGACGTCCGCGTACTGGGCCGCGTCGAGACGGTAGCCGCACGGCGGGTCCTGGAGGATCTTCTCGGGGGCCGCGGGTTCGTTGTCGGCGCCGCCGAGATAGACCGGGCCACGGTCCTTGAGCCCGGCCAGCCGGGCGGTGGCCGTGGCGGTCACGATCCGCGCCCTTCGCTCATCGGTGAAGGTGAACAGGCCCTTCAGGGAGTCGAGTTGGCTGGTCACGCGGCGCCGGTTGTTGAGCGCCTCGTCGGCCTTCTCCGCGTCGGTGACGGGATCGACCCGGCTCTCGATCAGCAGGCCGATCGAGTGCTTGACGCCCGAGGCGTTGCGCAGGATGCGTTCCTGACCGTCGCCGGCGGTCTGCCTGATGGGGTCGCCGGTCACCGGGTCGGTCCAGATGCCGTAGGTGCCGATGGAGTGGCCGGCCGCGCGCGCGGCGGGCCGTACGTACCGCTCCGACAGCGCCTGCGCCTCGTCGTGCACCCGCGCGTCGGTGTTGAGATTGCGCGGCCAGAGGTCGAACAGATCCTTGTCGTAGTACGGCGGGGTGGCGCCGTACTCGTGCAGGTCGTAGATGATGTCCGGCTGACGGTCGCGGATGAGGGCGGCCATCGTGCGGCCCTCGGCCGTCTTCAGCGCGATGTGGTCGCGGTTGATGTCGACGCCGTCGGAGTTGCCACGGGTGTCGGCGGCCCGGCCGTCCGGGTTGGCGGTCGGGACGACGAGCACGCTCGTACGGGCCAGGAAACGCTGGGTGGCGCGGTCCTTGGCGTAGGCGAGATCGCGGACGGTGGTCAGACACGCCTCACGGCCGGACGGTTCGTCGCCGTGCTGGCTGCACACCAGCAGCACGGTGGCGGGCGCGCGCCGGGCGCCGAGCTCGACGAGCTGGAGCGGCCGGCCCTGTTTGGTGGTGCCGATGGTGGTGAGGGTGGCGCGGTCGCTGCCCCGGTCGACGGCGGACAGGAACTGCTGCTCCTGCGTCTGGCTGGTCCAGTTGGCGCCGTCGCTGGTCTCGAATTCCGTACGCGGCGGGGTATCGGCGCCACGACCGGAGGCGGACTGGCCGGAGGTGGCCTGGGAGGAGGTGGCCTGGGAGGAGGTGGCCTGGGCGGGGAGGGCCGCGATCGGCAGCACGAGGGCCGCGGTGGTCATCGCCAGGACGAGGGTGCGTAGACGGGGTGTCATCAGGTGCGGTCTCCCGGGATCGGAGGTGTCCGGCGTGGCTCGGCCACGCCGTTCGGACGGGACTCTCGGGGTGCGCCGCGCGGCGGGACGGTGCCGGTCGTGGCGCGGGTGAACGCCTCGGCTCCGCCGACGAGCGGCAGTTTCGCGGACGTTCGGGCCAGATCGAGGGTGAGGGTCGGGGTGGTGGACGGCGGGTCGATCAGGCCCTGGTCCGTTCCGCCGATGATCAGGGCGAGCCGGTGGCCCGCGGGTACGACATGGTCGCTCGCGGCGAGTTGGACGGTGAGGGTGTACGGCCTGCCGGGCGTGAGCGGGCGGCCGTGGCCGGCCGAGGCGTACGTGCCGAGATCGGCCCAGCCCCGGCTGAAGACGGTGTAGTCGACGTCCGCCGTCCTGGCCGCGGTCTCCCGGTAGCAGGAGCTGTCGGCGGTGGTGCTCGGGCCCCAGCAGGTGCGTTCGGTGAGGGTGGTGATGCCCTCGCCCGCGTGCCCGTAGTCACGGATGGTGTCGGGGCCGAGGTCGACAAGGACCGCGGACAGATGGGCCGTCGAGGTGGACGGGGTGGCGGTGACGGTCACCATGGAGGAGCCGGAGAGCCGTAGATCGCGGCTGAGCGGCTGGGTGACGAAGCCGGACTTGGCGGAGGTGGACCGGTCGATGTCCGCGGCCCAGTCGGACTCGCTCAGGCGCGGATCGTCCGTGAAGGTCTCGGTCGTACCGGGCCGGGCGGGGGTACGGCCGAGCGTGCCGACGCCGGGGACCGTGCCCGCGGCGGGCCGCACGGTGGTGGCGTCGGTGGTGCGCGGCGGCCACACCGTATCGGTGGTCCAGCGGTCGGGGGCGCGCTCGATGTCCGCCATGGGCTCGCGGTCGACGCCGTTGTCGTAACCGAGCAGATAGTGGTCGAACCAGCGGTGCAGGGAGGCGACCCATTCGGTGCGGCGGAAGTCGAACGGGTCGACATGGCCGGTCTGGGAGAGCCAGATCTTGCGCTCCACGCCCGCGTCGGCGAGCGCGTCCCACCACTGGCCGAGGTGCTTGGTGCGGACGTTGAGGTCCTGCATGCCGTGTACGGCGAAGACGCTGGCCCTGACCTTGTCGGCGTTCCGTACGTAGTCGCGCTCGCTCCACAGCCGGGTCCAGTCGCCGGTGCGCGGCGCTTCGTCGATCAGCCGCTGCTGGACGGCCTGGCAGCGGGCGCGGGCCTCGGGGCTCTCCACGTAGTCGGAGAGCCACTCGGGTCCCGAGTCGTAGAGGGGGGCGCCCTGGGCGAAGTAGTAGTCGTACCAGGAACTGATCGCGGCGATCGGGACGATGGTCCTGAGGCCCTTGACGCCGGTGGCGGCGACGCCGTTGGCGATGGTGCCGTCGTAGCTCTTGCCGATCATGCCGGTGGCGCCGGTGGTCCAGGAGGCCCGTACGGGGTCGGTACCGGTACGGCTGCCGTACGCGCGGGCCCGGCCGCCCAGCCAGTCGACGACGGCCTTGGCCGACAGGACGTCGGAGCGTCCGCCGATGTCGATACAGCCGTCGGAGCGGTTGGTGCCGGTCAGGTCGACGGCGACGAAGGCGTAGCCGCGCGGCACGAAGTAGTTGTCGTAGTGCAGCGGGAAGCCGGCGGGGTCGCCGTTCGCGTCATAGGTCTTCTTCTGGCTCTCGTTGCCGCGTCCGCAGCAGGAGTAGTACGGGGAGGCGTCCATGATCACGGGGATCTTCCGGCCCGACAGCGCGGCCTCGCGGGGCCGTACGACATCGACGGCCACCCGGTCGGTGCTGCCGTTCGCGTCGCCGTCGATCCCGGTGTCCACCCAGACCGACTCCCGGATGGCGTTCTCGTAGGAGTAGACGGGCTCGCTCTGACGCGGGGGCGACTCGGCCGTCACCGCCGTCGGCCGCAGGCCCTGTGGTCCCTGTGCTGCTTGAGCTCCCTGGGCTGTTTGTGCTCCCTGGGCTGTTTGTGCTCCCTGGGCTCCCGTCGGAGTGAGTAATACCCCCAGCAGCGCGGCCGAGGCTGCCGCGACCAGCGTTCTGCATGACCAGCGGGCGCCCCGCGCACGGATCTCCATGGGGCGGAAGGTACCCCCGTCAACTCCCGTGCAAAAGAGGGCAGTCGTGGGAGACGAGGGGAGGGCGGGGCCCGTACGGGGTGTCCGCGGCATGGCCATCCCGGGTGGCGCGGCACGGTGCTTTCCCTGCTGGGGCGGCATGGGAGCGCTCTCAGGGAATTGCCGGGAGCGGCTAGGCTGGGGGTTGTCCTGTCCGTTGTACGACGAGGAGCGCACGTCTTGACCGAGCCGTTCCCTGGGGCCCGCCCCACTCTGGAAGCCGTCGCGGCGCTCGCCGGTGTCTCCCGGGCCACGGCCTCCCGGGTCGTCAACGGCGGTGCGGGGGTGCGACAGCCGCTGGTCGAGAAGGTGCAACGGGCGGTCGAGGAGCTGGGATACGTACCGAACCACGCGGCCCGCACGCTGGTCACCCGGCGTACCGGCGCCGTCGCCGTGATCATCGCCGAGCCGGAGATCCGGATCTTCTCCGACCCGTTCTTCTCCCAGCAGATCCGCGGAATCAGCAAGGAACTGACCGCGCACGACTACCAGTTGGTGCTGCTGCTGCTCGAAGGCCCCGGTGACTACGACCGGATCGCCCGCTATCTGGCGGGCGGCCATGTCGACGGCGCGCTCGCCTTCTCTCTGCACACCGACGATCCGATTCCCGACATCACCCGGCGGGCCGGGATGCCGACCGTCTACGGCGGCCGGCCGGGCTGGACGACCGTACCGGACCACCGGGCCGTGCCGTATGTGGACGCCGACAACCGTGGCGGCGCCCGGGAGGCCGTGCGGTATCTGTGGGACCTCGGGCGGCGGCGGATCGCGCATATCGCGGGACCGCGCGACCAGACCTCGGCCACGGACCGGCTCGACGGCTACCGCGATGTGCTGCTGGGCGAGAATCCCGCGCTGATCGCCGAGGGGGCGTTCACCGAGGAGAGCGGGGCGCTCGCGATGACCGAGCTGCTGGAGCGGTGTCCCGATCTGGACGCGGTGTTCGCCGCCAACGATCTGATGGCCTCGGGCGCGCTGCGGGTGCTCAAGGAGCGCGGGATCGCGGTGCCGGACGAGGTGGCGCTGGTGGGGTTCGACGACATGGACTCGGTCGCCGCGGTCACCGACCCGCCGCTGACCACCGTCCAGCAGGACATCGAGGGGCAGGGTCGGCTGATGGCGCGGCTGCTGCTGCGCGGGCTCGACCGCGAGCGCGAGGGCGAGGGCGAGCGGGCCCCGGCGTCGGTGATCACCCCGACCACGCTGGTACGGCGGGCCTCGGCCTGAGCCGGGCCCGCCGTCCCTCGTTCGCCTGTCGGCAGGGGGGCTTGACCAGTACCCCTCCCGGCAACGTTCGCCCCGTCGCGGCGGCCGGCACGCGCGCTCGGCGTTGGCCACAAGCCCGGGTAGCTCCGCTACCAGGACTTCCGGCCGCCTTGCGATCACACGCACCGGCCGCCGCTCCTCAATGGGCGAACATTGCCGGTCGCGGCACTACTTCGACGCTGTCGAGCGGGCCGGTACGTCGAGTGTCGTACCGTCCGAGAAGGTGACGGTCCGCGCCACCGACTCGAAGTTGTGCGCCGCGTAGGTGCGGACGCCGCCCTTGCTGAAGACGGCCGAGGCCGGGACGGACCCGGTCACCGTCGGGTCGGGAGCGCCGAGCGCGTCGAGCGTGGCGATCCAGTGATAGGTGTGCGCCTTGGACTCACCGGCCTCGGGGGTGTACCCCGCGTTGCCCGCGTCCCACTTGGCCTTGGCGCCCGCCGGATCGGCGAGGGCCTCGAACTCCCAGAGGATGTCGCGCCATTCGACGGCCGGGCCGCCGTTCTCCCGTTCCAGCTCGGCGAGATTGCGCTGGATCGCCGCCTTCTCCCGGCCCAGATGCAGTGAACCGCCGGTCACGGGGAGGACGTTGATGCCGTGGATCTCCTCCGGGTTGGCGGTCCACCAGGTGGAGTACGCGCCGCCGCTGCCCCACACCATGCCGACCGTGTCATGGCCGAAGGAGGACGGGAAGACCTCCTCGTCGGCGTCGAACCAGTACTGGGCGATCGCCTCGGACTCGGTGGCCAGCAAGTAGCTTCCCAGATCGCGCAGTTCGGCGTCACCGGTGGCGGAGCCCCACAGGACGAGTGCGGCGCTGAGGTTGGTGGACTCCGACGACGACTCCTGGTTGTTGCCCGCGGCGAACCCCTGGTGTCCGGAGGCCCAGCTGTGGCCCGCGTACACATCGAAACCGCGCAGGAAGGGGAAGTCGGTGTCGGTACGGCTGGGGTTGGCGGCGTCGCGGACCAGTGTCTTCACCATGCCGCCCCAGGCGGAGTCGGCTGCCCACCGCTGGTCGTACTGGGCGACGATCGCCGCCGCGTACACGTAGTAGCTGTAGTGGAAGTGGTGATCGTTGAGTTCCGTGTCACTGCCGTAGGACGCCGGGTAGCCGATCAGCGTCCTCCAGTCCTTGTCGTACGAGAACTCACTCGCGCCGCCCGCCGTGAACCACTCCTCCAGCCGGCTCTTGAGCAGTCCGAGGAGCTTGTCGCGGGTCGCGCTCTCACCGATCTGGTCGGCCATGGGCACCAGTTGGGCGAGTCTGCCCAGTGCCTTTCCGGTCCAGTACGTGTCGGTCGCGCCCGAGAACGGATCGGCCGCGCCCGCCACCTCGTCCAGATAGCCCTTGAGCCGCGCCTGGTCGACGCCGCTCGACTTCGGCAGCGCGGGCAGCACCCCGGCGGACGCCTGGGAGGTGGTGAAGGAGGCGGCCTCGCGGACCTTCATCGTGCCGCGGGGTGAGACATAGGTGTACGGGGTCAGCGCGTCGGTGGTGTTCAGCCACTGGTGCCGGTAGAGGGCCTGGAGGGTGCCGGTCTCGGTGCCCTCCTGCGGCTCGGTGGTGAGGCTGTAGGTCGCCCTGACCGTGCCGCCCTCGGCGCTCCAACTCACCTTCGAGCCGGTGACGAAGCTGTACGCGTACTTCCGGTACGTGGCGAGCGCGTCGGTGGACGGGAGGACCGCCAGCGAGAAGTAGTCGGCGCCGCCGAGCCCGGCCGTCACGGTGGATCCGGCGACGGCCCAGTCGCTGCCGGACGGGGCGAACAGGGCGTAGTGGTGGCCCGCGACCGTGATACCGAGGACATTGCCGTCGTCGGCGAAGACATCGGGCGCGGCGGCGGTGGTGATCCGCGCGTCGCCGCCCGAGCCCTTGGCGTAGACGAAGGGCAGACCGTGGCCGATGGTGGCCCGCAGGGTGCGGGCGCCGTCGGACCAGTACGGCGTGACGGTCCAGTCCGACCAGGCGTCGGCCTTGGTGTCGGGCGAGTTGAGCCCGGTCAGGCCGAGGGTGAGATCGGCCTTGTGGGCGTATTCGTACTGGCGGCCGTCGCCGACGATCGCCGGGGTGGTCGGATAGCCGACCTCCAGACCACCCGCCGTCGCCTGATAGGTGAGGGGGTGGCCGTACATGGGGGTGGAGTACGGATTGTCGCCGTATCGCTGGAAGGCCAGCGAGGACCACCAGTCGTTGGTGGGCAGGGGCTGGTCGCGCGCGGCCTCGGTCACCTTCGGGGTGACGGGAGTGCCGGTGTTGGTGGTCGGACCGGATGTGCCGGCGGGCCGGCTGTCCGAGTAACTGCCGGAGCCCACAGGCACGTTGGCGGCCAGCGCCGGGGACGCGGCGGGGCCGAGGCCGACAGCGGCCAGGGCGGTGGCCAGAATCAGCGCCGAGGCGGCTCTGGCGCGGGAGACGGACATGGACGGCACCTCGAAAACATGGGGGGCAAGGGCGTCCGAGAGCGCTCTCAGATGGCAGGAAACGTAAAACTCCTGAAACAGAAGTGTCAATACGTCTGGCACGGACAGCAGTTCATGGCGAGCCTTGGTCCAGACCGACAGCCGTTATGTGTTCGAGTCTTGACGAAGGGTGGCGGGCCGGGGCACGCTCCAAGCCATCTCTTGAGAGCGCTCTCAACTACCTCTCGCGGGTACTCCGTTGTATTCCGAAGCCAAGGGAGGCTTCCCATGCCCAACGCCCGAGCCGCCAGGAGGGCCGCAGTCCGTCTCGGTGCGGTCGTGCTCTCCGGGGCACTCCTCGCCGCGTGCGGATCCGGTTCCTCGGGGGGAACCTCCGACAGCGCGGGTGGCAAGGTCACGCTGACGGTCGACCTCTTCGGATCGTTCGGCTACAAGGAGGCGGGACTCTACGCGGAGTACCAGAAGCTCCACCCGGACATCACGATCAAGCAGAGCGACACCGAGGACGAGGCCGACTACTGGAAGTCGCTCCAGACCCGGCTGGCCGGCGGGGGCGGGCTCGGCGATGTGCAGGGTGTCGAAGTGGGCCGGATCGCCTCGGTCACCCAGCAGCAGTCCGACAAGTTCGAAGACTTGAAGCAGTACGGCGCGGACAAGCTGAAGGACCAGTTCGCCGAAGCCAAGTGGTCCGCCGCCACCACGGAGGACGGCCGGATCCTGGGTCTTGGCACGGATGTCGGGCCCGAGGCGATGTGCTACCGCACGGATCTGTTCAAGCAGGCGGGGCTGCCGACGGACCGTGACGAGCTGAGCCGGAAGTGGTCCACGTGGGACGGCTATCTGGCCCTCGGAAGGGAGTACCAGAGGAAGGCACCCGGGAAGGGCGCCTGGATCGACAGCATCGCCAGCCTCTACTCGATCATGATCGGCCAGGAGAAGGAGCGGTACTACGACGCCTCCGGAAAGCTGATCTACGAGAACAACCCGGCCGTGAAGACCGCCTGGGACACCTCGGTGGAGGCCGCGGGCTCCGGGCTGAGCGCCAAGCTCGACCAGTGGACGCCGCCGTGGAACCAGGCGTTCGCGGCCGGCTCGTTCGCCACCATTCCGTGCCCCGCCTGGATGCTCAGCTACATCAAGGGCCAGGCCGGGGAGGCCGGTTCGGGCAAGTGGGACATCGCCAAGCTGCCCGGCGGGGCGGGCAACTGGGGCGGCTCCTATCTCTCCGTCCCGCGCGCCGCCAAGCACAAGAAGGAGGCGTACGAGCTGATCGAGTGGCTGACCGCACCCGAGCAGCAGGCGAAGCTCTTCCAGAAGCAGGGGCTCTTCCCGTCCGCCACGGGCGCCATCGAGAAGGTCTCGGGCGCCAAGGACCCGTACTTCTCGGACGCGCCGATCGGCCAGATCTTCGGTGACGCGGCCAAGTCCTCCCCCGTACAGGTCCTCGGGGTCCATGACGCCAATGTCGCCCAGCAGATCACCAACGCGCTGAGCGAGGTGGAGCGCAAGGGCACCTCGTCCGACAAGGCGTGGTCCACCGCGAAGAAGGGCGTCGACAACGTCATCGGCTGACGTCGGCATCGTCATCGGCTGATCACCGCATCGGCCGACACGGTCGCCGGGGGCGGGTTCCGGGCGGTTTCCACATCTCGTCCCCGCTCGGGGCCCGCCCCCGGTCCCGGTCCCGTCCTTCCCCCGCTCACCCTCCCGAAGGCCGTTCCATGACCCTCACCGCCACCGCGAAGGCCGCGTCCCCGCCGCCGTCCGGACCACCCGCCGCCCGGCCGTCCGCCGCGCGCCGCGCCTGGCGCGCCTTCTCCCCGTACGCCTATATCGCCCCGTTCTTCACGCTGTTCGCGGCCTTCGGGCTCTTCCCGCTGCTCTACACCGCGTTCGTCTCGCTCTACCGGGTGGAGCTCCAGACGCCCGGCGACATGGAGTGGCGCGGTCTCGGCAACTACACCGCGCTCTTCACCGACGAGTTCTTCTGGACCTCGCTGCGCAACACCTTCACCATCGGGGTGCTGTCGACCGTCCCGCAGCTGGCGATGGCCCTCGTCCTGGCCCATCTGCTCAACTACAAGCTGCGCGGCCGGACTTTCATCCGTACGGCGATCCTGCTGCCCTACGCCACCTCGGTCGCCGCCGCGACGCTGGTCTTCGCCCAGCTCTTCGGCCGCGACTTCGGTCTGATCAACTACGCGCTGGGGCTGGTCGGTTTCCATCCGGTGGACTGGCAGACCGGTACGGTCGCCTCGCAGATCGCCGTCTCGTCGATCGTCATCTGGCGCTGGACCGGCTACAACGCGCTGATCTATCTGGCCGGCATGCAGTCCATCCCCAGCGAGCTGTACGAGGCCGCCGAGGTCGACGGGGCCTCGCGCTGGCGGCAGTTCCTCCATGTCACCCTGCCGGGGCTGCGCCCCACGATCGTCTTCACCGCCGTCGTCTCCACGATCGGCGCCACCCAGCTCTTCGGTGAGCCGCTGCTCTTCGAGGGGTCCATCTCGGGCGGTATCTCGCATCAGTACCAGACCCTCGGCCTCTATATGTACGAGCAGGGCTGGGGCTTCTTCCATCTGGGCCGGGCCGCCGCGATCGCCTGGGTGATGTTCGTCCTGATCCTGCTGCTGGTCGGCGTCAACGCCCTGATCGCCCGCCGCCGTTCCCGTAAGGAGGCCGGCCGATGACCGCGCTCGCCGCACAGCCCACCCCGCCGCCGGGGACCGAGGACCGGCCACGGCGCTCCGTACGACGCGGCGGCCGGGCCGGGCGCACGATGCACGGAGGCAGGCTCTCGTACGCGATCCTGGCCGTCGCGCTGCTCATCTCGGTGTTCCCGTTCTACTGGACGATCGTCGCCGCCAGCCGTTCCAACGCCGACCTGGCGTCGGTACCGCCGAGCCTGCTGCCGGGGCCGAACCTCATCCGCAACTTCGAGGCGGTGCTGCAGGAAGCCGATATCGGCAAGGCGCTCCTCAACTCCTTCATCGTGTCCGGCTCGATCACCGTGGGCACGGTGCTGTGCTGCACCCTCGCGGGATTCGCCTTCGCCAAACTGCGCTTCCGCGGCCGGGGCGCGCTGCTCGCCGTGACCGTGGGCACGATGATGATCCCGCCGCAGCTCGGCGTGATCCCGCTGTTCATGCTGATCGCCGAACTCCAGTGGGTGAACCAGCTCCAGGCCGTCATCCTGCCCGGACTCGTCTCCGCGTTCGGGGTGTTCTTCATGCGGCAGTATCTGGTGCAGTCGCTGCCCGACGAGCTGATCGAGGCCGCCCGGGTGGACGGCGCCTCCACCGCACGGATCTTCTGGTCGATCGTGGTGCCCATCGCCAGGCCCGGGATGGCCGTGCTCGGGATGCTGACCTTCATGGCCGCCTGGAACGACTTCTTCTGGCCGATCATCGCGCTCTCCTCGCAGAATCCGACCGTGCAGGTGGCGCTGCGCCAGCTCGGCGGCGGCTATGTCCACGACCAGTCCGTGATCATGGCGGGCACCCTGCTCGGCACGCTTCCCGTGCTGCTGGTCTTCGGTCTGCTGGGCCGGCAGATCGTCGGCGGCATCATGCAGGGCGCCGTCAAGGGCTGATCCCCCCCATCCCCACCACCACCTGCCGCGCGTCCCACCGCCTGCCGCGCACCCGCCCACCGCACCCGTACCAGTCGGTCCCCCGCCGCCTCCCCCCTCTGTTCTGTCTCATCTCATGGGAGTTCCATCCATATGACCGCTGTCGACGCACGTCCCCAGACCACCGCGGAGCTGCGCTTCCCCCGTGGCTTCCGGTGGGGGACGGCCACCGCCGCGTACCAGATCGAGGGGGCCGCCACCGAGGACGGCCGTACCCCGTCCATCTGGGACACCTTCAGCCGCGCTCCCGGCCGGGTCCGCAACGGCGACACCGGCGACATCGCCGCCGACCACTACCACCGGATGGACGAGGACGTCGCGCTGCTGAAGGAGCTGGGGGTCACGGACTACCGCTTCTCGGTGGCCTGGCCGCGCGTCCAGCCGACCGGCCGCGGTCCCGCCGTACAACGCGGTCTGGACTTCTACCGGCGGCTGGTGGACGCGCTGCTGGCGGCCGGGATCCGGCCGGTCGCCACGCTCTACCACTGGGATCTGCCCCAGGAGCTGGAGGACGCGGGCGGCTGGCCGCAGCGCGACACGGCGGTGCGGTTCGCGGAGTACGCGAAGATCGTCGCCGAGGCCCTCGGCGACCGGGTGGCCACCTGGACCACCCTCAACGAGCCGTGGTGCGCGGCGTTTCTGGGGTACGCCTCCGGTGTCCATGCCCCGGGCCGTACGGATCCGGTCGCCGCGCTGCGCGCCGCCCACCACTTCAATCTCGCCCACGGTCTGGCCACCCGCGCGCTGCGCGACGCGCTGCCGAGGAAGTCCGAGATCTCGCTGACCCTCAATCTGCACGCCGCCCGGCCGCTGACGGACTCGGCGGCCGATCTCGACGCGGTGCGCAGGATCGACGCCGTCGGGAACCGGATCTTCCTCGATCCGGTGTTCCACGGGCGGCTGCCCGCGGACCTGGTCGAGGACACCGCCGCGCTGACGGACTGGTCGTTCGTCCGGGACGGCGATCTGGCGACCGCCTCGACGCCCATCGACTCGCTGGGGATCAACTACTACTCCCCCACGGTCGTCGCGGCCGGGTCCTGCGACACCCCGTCACCGTGGCCCGGCGCGGAGAAACATGTGCGGTTCGTACCCGCGCCGGGACCGCGTACCGCGATGGACTGGCCGGTCGACGCGGACGGGCTGTACGAACTGCTGACGCGGCTGCGGGACGAGCTGCCGGCCACCCCGCTGATGGTCACCGAGAACGGCGCGGCGTACGACGACTACGCGGATCCGTCCGGCGCGGTGCACGACCCCGAGCGGGTGGCCTATCTGCGTGCCCATCTCGACGCCGTCCACCGCGCGATCGAGGACGGCGCGAAGGTGCGCGGCTATTTCCTCTGGTCGCTGCTGGACAACTTCGAGTGGGCGTACGGCTACAGCAAGCGGTTCGGCATCGTCCATGTGGACTTCGCGACGCAGCGCCGTACGGTGAAGGACAGCGCGCGCTGGTACGCGGGGGTCGTCGGCCGGGGCGGTCTGGACTGAGCCGCGGCCCTGTATTCCGGCCCTGACGGATTTCCGCCGGGACGCCACGTCGGGCGTGGCGCCCGGGGCGGCGCACCTTTCATCGTCCCGATGGCACTCGAACGCGGCCGTGGGCCGGGTCCGTTCAGCCGCCGGCGCCGAACGCCTCGCCCCGCTGCGCCTTCTCGACCAGCAGCGCGGGCGGCTCGAACCGGGCGCCGTACCGCTCCGCCAGCTCTCGGGCGCGCGCCACGAAGCCGGGCAGGCCGCCCTCGTACCCGTTGATGTACTGGAGCACTCCGCCCGTCCAGGCCGGGAAGCCGATGCCCATGATGGAGCCGATATTGGCGTCCGCGACCGAGGTCAGGACGTTCTCCTCCAGACAGCGGACGGAGTCCAGCGCCTCGGAGAAGAGCATCCGTTCCTTCATGTCGAGGAACGGGACCTCCGCGCCGGCCTCGCCCTCCGGCGTGCCGAAGTGCTCGCGCAGGCCGGGCCAGAGACGGGTCCGCTTGCCGTCCTCGCCGTATTCGTAGAAGCCCGCGCCCCCGCTGCGTCCCGGCCGGCCGAACTCGTCCACCATCCGGTCGATGACCGCGTCCGCCGGGTGCGCGGTCCAGGTGCCTCCGGCCTCCTCGACCGCGCGCCTCGCCTCGTTCCGGATCTTCCTCGGCAGGGTGAGTGTCAGCTCGTCCATCAGCGAGAGGACCTTGGCGGGGTAGCCCGCCTGCGCGGCGGCCTGTTCGACCGAGGCGGGCTCGACGCCCTCGCCGACCAGCGCCACCCCCTCGTTGATGAACTGCCCGATCACCCGCGAGGTGAAGAAGCCGCGCGAGTCATTGACCACGATCGGGGTCTTCCTGATCGCGCGCACCAGATCGAACGCACGGGCCAGTGCCTCGTCCCCGGTCCGCTCACCCTTGATGATCTCCACGAGCGGCATCTTGTCGACCGGCGAGAAGAAGTGCAGCCCGATGAAGTCGGCGGGCCGGGAGACGCTCTCGGCGAGCACCGTGATGGGCAGGGTGGAGGTGTTGGAGCAGAGCAGCGCGTCGGGCTCGACGATGTCCTGGATCTCCTGGAACACCTTGTGCTTGAGCGCGGTGTCCTCGAAGACCGCCTCGATCACCACGTCGCATCCGGCGAGGTCGGCGGGGTCGGCGGTCGGGCTGATCCGGGCGAGCAGCGCGGCACGCTCGGCCTCGGTCGTACGGCCCCGGGAGAGCGCCTTGGCGAGCAGCTTCTCGGAGTACGCCTTCCCCTTGGCCGCGGCGCCCTCCGAGACGTCCTTCAGTACGACGTCGAATCCGGCACGCGCGCAGGAGTACGCGATGCCCGCGCCCATCATCCCGGCGCCGAGGACCGCGACCTTGCGGATCTCGCGCGGTGCGATGCCCTGGGGTCGGCCGGCGCCCGAATTGACGGCCTGGAGGTCGAAGAAGAACGCCTGGATCATGTTCTTGGCGGTCTGTCCGGTGACCAGTTCGGTGAAGTAACGGGCCTCGATGGTCTGCGCGGCCTCGAAGTCGACCTGGGAGCCCTCGACGGCCGCCGCGAGGATATTGCGCGGCGCCGGGTAGGGGGCGCCCGCCGTCCGCTTCTTCAGACTGGCGGGAAACGCGGGCAGATTGGCGGCGAAGCGGGGGCTGGAAGGCGTACCGCCGGGGATCTTGTAGCCCTTGACGTCCCACGGCTGGGACGATTCGGGGTGGGCGTCGATAAAGGCGCGGGCGCGCGCGAGCATGTCGTCCGCGGTGGCGGCGACCTCATGGACCAGCCCGTTCTCCAGGGCGCGCGCCGGGGTGTACTGGGTGCCCTGGAGCAGCACCTTGAGCAGCGCGTCCGCGACGCCCATCAGCCGTACGGTACGGGTGACCCCGCCGCCCGCGGGCAGCAGCCCGAGCGTGACCTCGGGCAGCCCGATCTTGGAGCCGGGCGTGTCCAGGGCGATCCGGTGGTGGCAGGCGAGGGCGATCTCGTAACCGCCGCCCAGGGCCGCGCCGTTGAGGGCGGCGACGACAGGCTTGCCGAGGTTCTCGATGCGGCGCAGGGCGCGCTTCATGGCCATGCTGCTCTCGAAGACCCGCGCGGCGTCGGCCGGGCCGAGCCTGATCATGTCCTTGAGGTCGCCGCCCGCGAAGAAGGTCTTCTTCGCGGAGGTGACGATGATGCCGCGGATGCTGTCCTTCTCGGCCTCCACGCGGTCGGCGATCGCCGCGATGGACTGCCGGAACGCCTGATTCATGGTGTTGGCGGACTGGACGGGGTCGTCGAGGACGAGGGTGACGACGCCGGTCCCGTCCTGCTCCCAGCGAATCGCCGGGGAGGCCGGGGTGGTGGACTCGCTCATGCTGCTGCTCCGTATCGGGGGAATCCGGGCGGGGGATCCAGGAGGACGGGGGTCCAGGAAGGCGGGGGTCCAGGAAGGCGGGGGTCCAGGAAGGCGAGGGACCGGGAAAGCGGGGGGGCAGGAAGGCCAGGGGGCCAGGAAGGCGAGGGGGCCGGGAAGGCAGGGGCGCGGGCCGTCAGAGACGTTCCACGACGGTGGCGACGCCCATGCCGCCGCCGACGCAGAGCGTGGCGAGGCCGAACCGCTTGTCCTGGCGCTCCAGTTCGTCGACGAGTGTGCCGAGGATCATCGCGCCGGTGGCCCCGAGCGGATGGCCGAGCGCGATGGCGCCGCCGTTGACATTGACCTTGTCGAGCGAGAGGCCCATCTCGCCGACGAAGCGCAGGACGACCGCCGCGAAGGCTTCGTTGATCTCGACGAGATCGATGTCGTCGATGGTCAGTCCGGCCTTGGCGAGTGCCTTGCGGCTGGCCGGGGCGGGTCCGGTCAGCATGATGGTCGGCTCGGAACCGGTGACCGCCGCGGAGACGATCCTGGCCCGGGGCGTGAGTCCGTAGCGCTCGCCGGTCTCCCGGGAGCCGATGGCGACCAGGGCCGCGCCGTCCACGATGCCGGACGAGTTGCCCGCGTGGTGGACATGGTCGATCTTCTCGACCCAGTGGTACTTCTGGAGGACGACGGCGTCGAAGCCGCCCATCTCACCGATCCCCGCGAACGAGGGTTTCAGCGCGGCGAGCGAGTCGGCGGTGGTGCCGGGGCGCATGTGCTCGTCGTGGTCGAGGACGGTGAGCCCGTTGCGGTCGAGGACCGGCACGACCGAGCGGTCGAAGCGGCCCTCCTTCCACGCGGTGGCCGCCCGCTCCTGGGACAGCGCGGCGAACTCGTCCACATCGCGCCTGCTGAAGCCGCCGAGGGTGGCGATCAGGTCGGCGCCGACGCCCTGCGGGGCGAAGCCGGTCGCGAAGCCGGTCATCGGGTCCATGGCCCAGGCGCCGCCGTCGGAGCCCATCGGCACCCGCGACATCGACTCGACGCCGCCCGCGAGGATCAGATCCTCCCAGCCGGAGCGGATCTTGGCGGCGGCCAGATTGACGGCCTCCAGACCGGAGGCGCAGAAGCGATTCTCCTGTACGCCGGCGACGGAGTCGGGAAGTCCTGCGGCGATGGCCGCGATCCGGGCGATGTCCGAGCCCTGGTCGCCGAGCGGGCTCACCACACCGAGCACGATGTCATCGATCGCCGCCGGGTCGAGTCCGGGGAAGCGGCGGCGCAGCTCATGGATCAGTCCGACGACGAGATCGATCGGCTTCGTGCCGTGCAGGGCGCCATTGGCCTTGCCGCGGCCGCGCGGGGTGCGGATCGCGTCGTAGACGAACGCTTCGGTACTCACGGCGACTGCCTTTCAGGATGAGGAGGAGAACGGAACGATGCGGTGGTGCTGGAGTGCGGACGGCGGCCGTCCGAACGCCTCGCGCTCCCGCGCGTACCACGTACGGATGGTCGCGGTACGGACGGTCGCGCGGAACACCTGGTGCTCGGCGGTGAGGATCTGGCGCTTCAACTCAGCTGCCCTCCTCGGCGCGTACGGGCAGATCCCAGTCGCGTGCCACCTCGGCGGTGTCGGCGCCGGGCCGCGCGGGCGGGCGGCGCACCGCCCCGGGGGTGACGGAGAACCGCGGCGCGGGGGCGGGCTGGGTGAGTCCCGCGTGGTCGGTGAAGGTGCCACGGGCCGCCAGATGGGGGTGGGCCGGGGCCTCGCGCAAGGAGAGGACCGGCGCGACACAGGCGTCGGAGCCCTCGAAGACCGCCGTCCATTCCTGGCGCGTCTTCGTTCTGAACCGGGCCGCGACCGCCTCGCGCAGTTCGTCCCAGCGCCCGAAGTCCTTGCGCGACGGCAGCTCTTCGGCGATGCCGAGCAGCTCAACGAACTCGTTGTAGAACCGCTGTTCCAGCGCGCCGACCGCCATGTACTCGCCGTCGGCGGTCTCGTACGCCCCGTAGAACGGACTGCCCCCGTCGAGCAGATTGGCGCCCCGCCGGTCCTGCCAGCCGCCCGCGCCCATCATGGCGTGGATCATGGTGGTGAGATGGGCCGTGCCGTCCACGATCGCCGCGTCCACCACCTGTCCCGCGCCGTCGGGTGTACGCGCGTGCTGGAGCGCCGCGAGGACCCCGATGACCAGATAGAGCGAGCCGCCCGCGTAGTCGCCGAGCAGATTCGCCGGGAGCGCGGGGGCCTCCCCCGCCGTGCCGATCATGGAGAGCGCGCCGGTGACCGCGATATAGCCGATGTCGTGCCCGGCGCGCTCGGCGAGCGGGCCGTCCTGGCCCCAGCCGGTCATCCGCCCGTACACCAGCCGGGGATTGCGCTCCAGACACTCCCGCGGGCCGACGCCGAGGCGCTCGGCGACACCCGGCCGGTATCCCTCGATGAGTACGTCGGCGCGTTCGGCCAGATCGAGGACGCGGGCCGCGCCGTCCTCGGTCTTGAGGTCGATCAGCACGGACCGCTTGTTGCGGTTGGTCAGGTCGTGGGACGGATCGATGCCGAGGCCCGCGCCGCCGGGACGGTCGACCCGAACGACATCGGCGCCGAGGTCGGCGAGGGTCATCGCGGCGAACGGGCCGGGGCCGATACCGGCCAGCTCGACCACGCGTACGCCGGTCAGCGGACCGTTTCCTGCGACTGCCATCGGACTCCCAGACCTGTGTGACACTGCTGGTGTAACAGCGGTGATGCCACGAACGTGTTCCACTCCGCACAACCCTTCGGGCAGAGCAAGCGCTTAGTTCCCTACCGAGCCTATGCCGACCCGCACCGGTTTCGCGATGAGCGTTCCCGCTCACGCCCGTGAGATCTCACATCAGGGCCGGACAATCACCGCCGGGAGGGGCCACCGGCAATGGAGAACGGCGGAGGAGCCAATGGCCAGGAGGAACGGGACGGAGCGCCCGTACGACATCGTGCTGTTCGGAGCGACGGGCTTCGTGGGGACGCTGACCGCGGAGTATCTCGCGGCCCACGCGCCCGAGAACTGCCGCTGGGCCATCGCGGGGCGCGATCTCACCCGACTGGAGCGGCTGCGGGAACGGCTCACCGCGCTCAATCCGGGCTGCGCCGTGCTCCCCGTACTGCGGGCCGACTCGGCGGACCCCGACTCGCTGCGGGCCCTCGCCGAGTCCGCCCGGGTCATCGCCTCGACCGTCGGGCCGTATCTCTGGTACGGCGAGGGACTCGTCGCGGCGTGCGCGGAGGCGGGGACGGACTACGCCGATCTGTGTGGTGAGGCCGAGTTCCTGGACCGTATGTATCTGCACTACGACGTCCGTGCCCGGGAGACCGGGGCACGGCTCGTGCACGCCTGCGGCTTCGACGCGGTCCCCAGCGACCTGGGCGCCTACCTCACCGTCCGGCATCTGCCGGAGGGCGTACCGCTGCGCGTGGACGCGTTCGTACGCTCCAACGCCCTCTTCTCCGGCGGAACGCTCGCGTCCGTGCTGACCGCCATGAGCCGCGGCCGGCAGCTGCTGCACGCCGCGCGGGAGCGGCGGCTGTACGAGCCGAGGCAGGTCGACCGCCGCGCGCGGGGGTCGCTCGGCGCACCGCACTTCAGCCGGGAGACCGGGTACTGGGCGCTGCCGCTGCCGACGCTCGACGCACAGGTGGTGGCGCGCTCGGCGGCGGCGCTGCCGCGCTACGGGCCCGATTTCCGCTACCGGTACTTCGCCGGGGTGAGAACACTGCCGGGGGCGCTGGGCGGGAGCGCGGCGGCCGGAGTGGGCGTCGCCCTGGCCCAACTGCCTGCGGTTCGCGGCTGGTTGACGCGCCGCTTCGAGTCGGGCAGCGGCCCCGACGTCGATCGCAGGCGGGCGAGCAGCTTCTCGCTGCGGCTCGTGGGCACGGGCGGCGGACAGCGGGTCTTCACCGAGGTCTCCGGCGGCGATCCCGGCTATGACGAGTCGGCGAAGATGCTGGCCGAGTCGGCACTCTCGCTCGCCCTGGACGAGCTGCCGGACACCGCGGGCCAGGTGACCACGGCGGTGGCGATGGGCGACGCGCTGCTGGGGCGGCTGCGGGCGGCGGGGCTGGGGTTCAGGATCGTGGACGCGCGCGAGCTGGACACGTGAGTCCGGCGGGGCGGCTGGGGATCCGCTTCAGCCGGTCGCGTCGCGCAGCGCGCGGCGGCAGAGCGCGTCGGCCCGCCGGGTGGACTCGGGAAGACGGTGGTCGGGCGCCAGCCGCAGCGTGTGCGCGCAGGCGTTGTCGAGGCCGACACGGTGGCCGACCGAGACGAACACCGGCTTGACGCCCTCCTGCGTCCGCAGCGCCCGCCCCACCTCCTCGCCGTCGTCGGCCAGCAGCGGCGAGGAGTCACCGCGCCGGCTGCCCGGCTGCTCGTACGAGAACGTGAACGGGTTCTTGGCCACGCCGATCACGGGGAGGCCGGTGAGCACCCCGAGATGCGCGGCGAGCCCGAAGCGCCGAGGATGGGCGAGGCCGTAGCCGTCGCAGACGACGAGACCGGGGTCCGAGGTGAGCGCTTCGAGGGCGGCCAGGACGGTGGGAATCTCCCGGAAGGCGAGCAGCCCGGGTACGTACGGGAAGGCGACGGCGCCGACGGCGGTGGCCTCCTCGACGACGGCGAGGGTCGCGGCGTCGAGCACGACGGCCGCCGCGGCGACGACATCGCGCTCGTCGTCGTACGCCACGTCGACCCCCGTCACCAGCCCGGTAGCGGGCGGCGGCCCCGGCTCGTCCCGTACGACCAGACCGCGCAGCTCGTCCTGGATGGCACGGGCCTCGGTCTCGCCCTCGGGCGTTCTGATCATCTTCATGGTGATCACAGCCTAGGGCGTGTCTTCAAAGGAGCGCCGTCCGCCCGCCGGGCAGGCGGGACTTTGAAGACAGGCCCCAGGGTCTGTCCCGCACTCGCCGGGGATTACGGGACAGCCCTTGGCCGGACGGGACTTCGCGGCACTAGACCTCCAGCCGGGCGACGCGGCCCTGTTCGCCCGCGGCCCAGCAGCCGACGTCCGGGGTGCAGTCGACGGTGTCGTACGAACCGGTGTCGATGGTGCGCCAGTTACGGCCGCCGTCCGTCGTGAGGTCCGTTCCGGTCGGGCCGACGGCGAGTGCGGCCGAGCGGCTGTGCGGCAGCCAGGCCACGCCCGAACGGTAGGCGGGCGGTGGGGTGTTCGCCTGGCGCCAGCTCCGTCCGCCGTCGCCGCTGACGGCCGCGGCCCGCGGGGACTGCTGGTCGGCGCGGTAGTCGCCGCCGACGGCCAGACCGTGCCGCCGGTCGCGGAAGGCGAGCCCGAAGACACCGCGCGCCGGATCGCCCCCGGGGAGCGTCGAGTCGGTGACGGTCCAGTGCACACCGCGGTCGGTGGAGTGCAGGACCCGCGCGGTGGCGCCGCCGCCGGTGGCCAGCCAGACGTCCTGGGGACCCGAACTGACCAGGCACTGACCGCCGGCGGCGAAGCCCGCCTCGCCCGGCAGCGCGGCCGGCATCCCGTCGCTGGGCAGCACCCGCCACGTCGAGCCGCCGTCGCCGGTGGACAGGATGCGGTACTTGCCGTCGACGGGGTCGCTCATCGCGAGGCCATGGCGGCTGTCGAAGAAGGTCACGCAGTCGTAGAAGGCCCTGGGGTCGGTGTTGCGGAAGGACTCCGTCCAGTGCGCCCCGCCGTCCTCCGTACGGTAGATCCTGGACGCCTCGCCCTCGCCGATGGCCAGGACGACGGCCCGCCGCCCGTCGAACGCCTCGATGTCGCGGAACTCCAACTCGCCCGCCCCGGCCGGGGAGACATCGCGCCAGCTGCGGCCTCCGTCGGCGGTGCGCAGCACCGTACCCCCGGAGCCGGCGACCCAGGCGGCGCGGCGGCTCACGGCGGCGAGCCCGCGGAAGCGCGCGTCGCTGCCGGTGTCCGTGAGGTGCCAGCCGGGTGTTCCGCCGCCGGGCCTGCCGCCGCCATCCGTTCCGCCCGCCGCGGCCGCCCCGTCCGCCTGTGCCGGTACGGCCAGGGCCGCGGCCAGCGCCGCCCCGCTCACCCCGATCGCGAGCCCCGCCCACCACATGCGTCGCGTCTTCCGCGTCGTCCCCGTCTTCCCCATGGACCTCATGGCGCTGGAAGTTAACTCACCGGCGCGACCCCGTCCAGAGTGCGCCCGCGTACGCCCGAGCAGGCGCGCGCCGCCGGGCCGGAAACACGTCGCGTCGGGGACCGACCGACGCACGGTGACACAGCTCACTCCCGATTCGGAGCACGTATCGAGGCTCTCCACCGTCTCTCTCATAGAAGAGAAGACCTCATCCAGGTCCGGCGAAGGGGAGCAGACCATGACGCTCGTCATTGAACAGGCCGTACAGGCCCGGCTGGTCGCGTCCGTCCCCCGGCTGGAGACCGTACCCGCGACCTTGCGCTACGACCGGGCGGACCCCTTCGCCGTACGTATGGCGTTCCCGCCCCCGGCGACGCTGGAGGGCACCGAGGTGACCTGGGAGTTCTCCCGTGAGCTGCTGGAGACGGGCATGACCGAGCCCGTCGGGTTCGGGGACGTACGGGTGCGGCCCTTCGGGTACGGCCGTACGGTGCTGGAGTTCCACGCTCCCGAGGGCACCGCGATGGTCCATCTGCGCACCTCCGAGCTGCGGCGTTTCCTGGAGCGCTCACAGGATCTCGTCCCGGCCGGACACGAACATCTCTATCTGGATCTCGACCACGACCTGACCGAATTGCTGCGCGACGCCTGCTGAGCCCGCGCCCGCGTATCCGTACCCGACGGCCGTAATCGCCCGCCCGGATCCTGTCCGGACACCGGGCGCTAACCGGAAAACTCGACAGAAGATGTCGGGTTTCCCGGTTAGCGTCGGGGCATGCCTCAGAACATCACCATCACGGGTGCCCGTGAGAACAACCTCCGGGACGTGTCCCTCACCATTCCGAAGGGCAAGATCACCGTCTTCACCGGGGTATCGGGATCGGGTAAGTCCTCGATCGTCTTCGACACCGTCGCGGTGGAGTCACAGCGCCAACTGAACGAGACCTTCAGCTCGTTCATCAGAAGCTTCCTGCCGAAGTACGAGCGCCCGCACGTCGACGGGATCGACGATCTCTCGGTGGCGGTCGTCGTCGACCAGAAGCCGATCGGCGGCAATGTCCGCTCCACGGTCGGCACGATGACGGACATCTACTCCGTGATCCGGGTGCTGTTCTCGCGCCATGGCGTCCCGAGCGCGGGGGCGGCCACCGCGTACTCCTTCAACGACCCGTCGGGGATGTGCACGGTCTGTGACGGGGTGGGCCGGGTGGTGGCGCTCGACATCGACCGCGCGATCGACTGGTCCAAGTCGCTCGACGAGGGCGCGCTGCTGCTGCCGGGGCTCTCGGTGAACAGCTGGGAGTGGAGTCTGTACGCCGAGTCGGGCCACTTCGACCGGGCGAAGCCACTCGCCGAGTACACCGACGAGGAGCGTGAACTGCTGCTGCACGGCGGCGACTTCAAGGTCCGGATCGAGGTGAGGTCGGGCGCGGTCGATATGCGGTTCGAGGGAATCGTCACCCGCTTCACCCGGCTCTTCCTCAAGCGTGACACCGCCAATCTCTCCGAGAAGCGCAAGGAGGCGGCGGCCCGCTTCACGGTGGACCGGCTGTGCGAGGCATGCGGCGGGGCGCGCCTCAACGAGGCGGCGCTCGCCTCCCGGATCGACGGGTTGAGCATCGCCGATCACACCCGGATGGAAGTCGCCGATCTGGTGGAGGTGCTGGGCCGGATAGCCGACCCCGTGGCGACCCCGATCGCGGCCGCCGCCCGTGAGCGGCTGGAGCGGCTGATCGGGATCGGGCTCGGCTATCTCAGTCTGGACCGGGAGACGACCACGCTGTCCGGCGGCGAGGGCCAGCGGCTCAAGATGGTGCGCCATCTGGGGAGTTCGCTGACCGGCCTCACGTTCATCTTCGACGAGCCGAGTGTGGGTCTGCATCCGCGCGATGTCGGCCGGCTGAACGATCTGCTGGTACGGCTGCGCGACAAGGGCAATACGGTGCTGGTGGTGGAGCACGACCCGGATGTGATGGCGATCGCGGACCATATCGTCGACATGGGCCCGAAGGCCGGGACGGACGGCGGCCAGGTCGTCTACGAGGGCCCGGTGGACCGCCTCCGGGAGGCCGACACGCTCACCGGCCGCTGTCTGCGCCGCCGTACCCCCGTCAAGGAGTCGTTCCGCTCCCCCGCCGACTGGCTTCCGGTGACCGGCGCGGCACTGCACAACCTCAAGAGCATCGACGTACGGTTCCCGACCGGGGTGCTCACGGCGGTGACCGGGGTGGCGGGGTCCGGGAAGTCGACCCTGATCTCGGAGGAGTTCACGGCGGCCTATCCGGAGGCGATCGTCATCGACCAGGGCGCCATCACCGCCTCGTCCCGCTCCACCCCCGCCTCGTATCTCGGCATCATGGACACGGTCCGCAAGATCTTCGCCAAGGAGAACGGGGTCGCGCCGGGGCTGTTCAGCTTCAACTCCTCGGGGGCGTGCGCGGAGTGCTCGGGACGCGGGCTGATCTACACCGATCTCGCCTTCATGGACCCGGTGACCACGACGTGCCACGCGTGCGAGGGACGGCGCTTCCACGACGAGGTGCTGCGGCACACGGTACGGGGCCGCTCCATCGTCGACGTACTGGACATGACGGCGGCGGTGGCCATGGAGTTCTTCGAGGACAAGGCGCTGCTGCGGAAGCTGCGCACGCTCAATGACGTCGGGCTGACCTATCTCACACTCGGCCAGCCGCTCAGCTCGCTCTCCGGCGGCGAGCGCCAGCGCATCAAGCTGGCCACACAACTGCACCGCACGGGCAGTGTGTACGTACTCGACGAGCCGACCACCGGGCTGCACATGGCGGACGTGGACACGCTGGTGGCGCTGCTGGACCGGCTGGTCGACGCCGGGAACTCGGTGATCTGCGTCGAGCACAACATGGATGTGGTCAAACGGGCGGACTGGGTGATCGATCTCGGTCCCGACGGCGGCAAGCACGGCGGAGAGATCGTCTTCGAGGGCACTCCACGGCAGCTCCTGGAGCACCCCAAGTCCTTCACGGCCGACTATCTGCGCCGGGAGCTGGACCGGGCCACCGTCTCGGTCTGAGCCGGAAGAGTCCGCGTCCGGTGGGCGCGGCGGGTCATGATGAGCGGGTCCGGATCCCGCACGGGTCCGGGCCCCTCACCGATCTGGAGACTCGCCCGTGCCCCGCAGGAAAGCCCTGATCCGACGCCCGAGCCCGCGCCTCGCCGATGCTCGGCGGCGGCAGGCTGCTGATGGCCGCGAGCGCGCCGAGGAGCGCGGAACTGTTCGGGCGGCTCGGTCATGAGCCCATACCGGTCGACATCGGCGAGTACGAGAAGCTCGAAGGCTGCGTGACCTGCCTCTCTGTGCGCCTTCGCGACCTGTCCGACCTGCGCGCATGACCGGAACTGGGGGTGTTCGAGGTCGCCGGGCTTGGCCTTCGGCTTACTGCGGCCTTAACCTACGGTGTCGTAACCTACGAACCCGTAGGTAAACCTCCCGTCCCCCCTGGAGTACCCGTGTCGATCACCTCTCCCCACCTCGGCAGTTCGGACGCGTGGACCGACGCCCGACTGCTGTACGCGCTGGAAGAGGTGGTGGAGAAGGAGCTCAACCGCCATCTCAAGGTCGCCAAGGACTGGATGCCGCACGAGTACGTGCCGTGGTCCGACGGCCGTAACTTCCCGGGCGTCTTCGAGAACGGTGAAGCCTGGGACCGCGCGCAGTCGAAGGTCACCGACATCGGCAAGATCGCGCTCGTGGTCAACCTGTTGACCGAGGACAACCTCCCCAGCTACCACCACGAGATCGCCAGCCTCTTCGGCCGCGACGGAGCCTGGGGCACCTGGGTGCACCGCTGGACCGCGGAAGAGGGCCGGCACGGCATCGTGATGCGGGACTATCTCCTCACCTCGCGGGCCGTCGACCCCGACAAGCTGGAGCAGTTCCGGATGGCGCACATGTCGGAGGGCTTCGAGTCCGACAACCGCCACTCCATGCTGCACTCCGTCGCCTATGTCGCCTTCCAGGAGTTGGCGACCCGGGTCTCGCACCGCAACACAGGACACCAGTCGGGCGACCCGGTCTGTGACCGCATGCTGGCGCGGATCGCCACCGACGAGAACCTGCACATGGTCTTCTACCGGAATCTTCTGGGCGCGGCCTTCGAGATCGCCCCGGATCTGACCATGCGGTCCGTCCGCGACGTCGTCGTGAACTTCCGGATGCCCGGACACGGCATGCCCGGCTTCGAGCGCGCCGCCGCGCAGATGGCCATAGGCGAGATCTACAACATGCGGATCCATCACGACGATGTGCTCCAGCCCGTGCTGCGCTATCTGAAGGTCCTCGACATCGACGGGCTCGGCCCGGAGGGACTCAAGGCGCAGGAGGAACTCGGCATGTACATGGGCGGCCTGAACAGCGAGGCGAGCAAGTTCGACGAGAAGCTCGCCCTGCGCAAGGCACGGATGGCGGCGCGCGCCGCGAGCTGATTCACCGGCCGGGCCCCGTACCGGCGGCCCATATCGTCGCCGTCGCCGTGATGTTCGGCGGCGGCGACGATCCGCTCGGACGCGCCGAGCACACGCGCGCGGTTCAGCTGCTGTGCAGTCCCGCCGCGTCGCGACGCAGGTTCTGTCGCTCCTTCTCCGAGAGACCGCCCCAGACGCCGAATCGCTCGTCATGGGCGAGCGCGTACTGGAGGCAGGCCACCCGGCCCTCACAGGCGCCGCAGAGCCGCTTGGCCTCGCGGGTGGAGGAACCGGGGGCGGGGAAGAAGAATTCCGGCCCGGTCTGGGCGCACAACGCGCTCTCCTGCCAGGAGAGTTCATGCTCGCTGCGGTCGGTTGTGTCGGTCGTGCTGGTGGTGATGTTGATCGGCATGCGGGACAGGCTGCCCGGCCGCGATAAACAGGTGATTGACGAACGCTCAACGAGATCCCCGGCCGGCGAAGGACCGGGCGTCTCCCGCGCCGCGAGGGACCCGGGTGTCTCCCGCGCCGCCGTCAGCCGGCCTGGTCCACGCCCTGCATCAGCGCGAACCGTGTCCCGGAGGGATCGGCGAGCTTCGCGAACCGGCCGACGCCCTCGATATCGGTCGGCGCCACCCGGACCGTACCGCCCAGCTTCCGCGCGGCCGTCACAGAAGCGTCGCAGTCCGTCACCGCAAAGTACAGGAGCCAGTGCGGCCCCGTGTCGGACTCCGCCGGGTCGGTGCCGATCGGCACGAAGCCGCCGAACATCCCCTCGGGGCCCTGGCCTGCCGGGTTCACCATCCGGTAGCCGCTGTTTCCGTCCGGCATCGGCATGCTGGTGGTCTCCCAGCCGAAGACCGAGTTGTAGAAGTGGTACGCGGCGTCCTCGTCCGGGGTGTACAGCTCGCCCCAGCAGACGCTGCCCGGCTCGTTGACCACGTCCAGGCCCTTGTTCTCGGCCGGCTGCCAGACCGAGAAGCCCGCGCCCGACGGATCGGTGAAGACCGCCATCCTGCCGAGGTCCATCACGTCCATCGGCTCGAAGACAACAGAACCGCCGCTCTGCTGAACGGACTTGGCCGTGGCGTCGGCGTCGGGTGTCTGGAAGTACAAGGACCAGGCAGGCGGTGCCTGACCGGGCTCCACGGGCATGACACCGGCCGCTGTCCTGCCGTTCAGCTGGAACAGGCCGTAGCCGCCCGCATCCGGGCCGGCGGAGACGAAGTCCCAGCCGAATATGCCGTGGTAGAAGGCGGCCGCGCTGTCGATATCCGGGGTGCCGAGGTCGATCCACACCGGGGAGCCAGTGACAAACGGACTACTGACCATGGCGCGCTCCTTCAGGGGATCCCATAGCTCTCCCCTCCGAGTCTGCTCCCCGCGCGGTGCCCTCGCATGTGCTGCCGGGCCCGTCAGCACATGCCCGGCCCGACAGGAGGCCGCACGATCGTGCGTTCAGTAGAGTGGGGGAATGAGCGGCACACGCGGCGACGGAGGAACCCAGGGACGTACCCGGGGACGAACCGAGGCACGTAGCGAGGCACATACCGACGGGCGCGTCGAGCGCGGCAATCAGACCCGGCGGCTGGTGCTCGACCGCACGATGGACATCGCGTCGGTCGAGGGGCTGGAAGGGCTCTCCCTGGGCCGTATCGCCACTGAGCTGAAGCTGAGCAAGAGCGGTGTCTTCGCCCTCTTCGGCTCGAAGGAGGAACTTCAGCTGGCGACGGTACGGGCGGCCGCCGATGTCTACGCCAGGCATGTCGTGCGGCCGACGCGCGAGCTGCCCCCGGGCACCGGGCGGGTCTGGGCGCTGTGCCGCAACTGGCTGACGTACTCCTCGACCCGCGTCTTCGCCGGCGGCTGCTTCTTCTACGCCGTCGCCGCCGAATTCGACGCGCGCAGCGGCCCGGTGCACGACGCGATCGCCACATCCCTGGACGACTGGGTGAGTTATGTGGAACGCACCATCGAGAAGGCACGGCTCGCGGGTGGCTTCCGGGCCGAACTGGACGTGCCGCAGCTGGCGTTCGAGATCATCGCGCTGATGGAGGCGGCCAACGCCAAGTCCGTACTGCACGGCGACGAGGTCGCGTACGAGAGGGCGGCCCGGGGCATTCTGAACCGGCTGCGCGCCGGCGCGACCGCCCCGGCCGCCCTGCCGGACAGCCCTGACTTCGGGAGGTACGTACAGACGTCGGGGACGGCCGCGTCAGAGGACGGCTGATCCGGGGCGCGGGGCGGCGTGCTGCCGCTGTCCGTGTACGAAGTCCACGGCGGCGGCGACCACTTCGGGGTCGCCCAGGATCCGCCGGTGGCCGAGCCCCCGGGTGACGACGAGCCGCGCGCCCTCCCCGTACGCGCGGGCGAGGGCCCGGGACTGGCCGAGCGGCACCCTGTCGTCGTGCTCGTCGTGGAAGAGCAGTACGGGGGCGCCGATCTCCGTCGGGCGGTACGTGGCGTTCAGGCGCCGCCAGATGTCCGGCTCTCCCGGGAACATGACCCGCTCGACATGGCCGCGCATATCGCGGGTTATGCGCTCGCGCAGGCCGAGCGCCGTACGGAACGTGTCGATGATCCAGTCGAATTCGGCGACTCCGCCGATCCCCACCACCCGGCGCGCCTCAACGCCGTCACGCAGGGCGAAGAACGTCGCGAGCACGCCGAACGAGTGGGCGATGACGGCCTCGAATTCGCCGTACTCCGCGTGCAACTGCCTGATGATCTCCCGGTATTCGAGGATCGAGGTGTCACGCCCCGAGGAGGCGCCGTGCGCCGGAGCGTCGAACGCGACCGGACTGTAGCCCCGCGCGCGCACCGCCGCGACAAATGCCCCGAGCCGCGAGGCGCGTGACTCCCAGCCGTGCACGAGCAGCACGGGACGGGAGCCGTCGCCCCACTGGTGGGTGACGACGGATTTGCCGTTCACGGTGAGTTGTCCGCTACGGGCGTCGGCGAGCAGTTCACTCTCCTCCGGGCGGAGCCTGCTGCGCCCGGCGGGGCGGAGGGAGACGGCCAAGGCGGTGCGTCCGGCCAGCCGGGGTGCGAGGAACGAGGTGGTGTTGAGGGCGGTGCGCAGGGCGGTACGAGAGACGGTCTGGACGAGCGCGGTCATGGGTGACATGGCCCGGATCTCCTTGATCGGCCGGCGATGGGGAAAATGCTAGCACGATCGTTCGTTTAGTTTCGTTGCCCGCCCCGGTCTCGGCCGGGCCGGGACGTCCGGTGGGCGTGGGAGCATATGAGCCGGCCGGATCCGGGCAGATTGGGTCAGTCCGGTGCCGGGAACGGGTGTCCGGTGTGGTCTGTCGGGGCGTCGGGTGTCGGGGCGTCGTCTGTCGGGTGTCGGGTGTCGGGTGTCGGGTGGAGAGGCGTATGAGAGGTGCGGGGGCAGCGCCGGGACATGCTCCGGTGCCCGCGGGACGCAGGGCCAGGGCCGTGCTCGACGCGGCGATGTCGCTGCTCGACAGCGCGCAGCGGCTGCTCGATGACCACGACCGCGCCGTCACCGCCATACGGGACGCCTACCGTCCGCTCCAGCGGGAGCTGACGGGCGCGGAACTCGCCGCCATCCCGGTCTCCCGGCTGAAGGAGGTCACCGCGGGCCGGTTACGGCTCGGGGCCCTCGAACAGGCCGGCTTCACCTCCGTGGGCGAGGTGTACGAGGCCGGCCGGCACGCGCTGCGGCAACTGCCGGGCGTCGGCGGACACACCGCCGATCAGGCGGTGGCCGCCGCCACGCGGATCGCCGAGGCGGTCGGTGAGACCGTCTCCGTACGCATCGACATAGACCGCCCCGAGCCGCGCACGACAGCGCTGGTGACCGCTCTGCACCGGCTGGTCGAGGCGGGACCGGGGCTGCGGCGCGCGCATGACTCCGCTGAGCGGCTCACAACGGAACTGCGCGCACTGCTGCCTGAGGCCGAACCCGCCCGTGGCCGGCTGCGTATGGCGCTCGCGGGACGGGAACGGCGGGCACGGGCTCTCGGCGCGGCCGGCCGGATCCGGCAGCGGCTCGACGAGGCCGCGGAAGCGGACGTACCGCTGCTGCTCGCGCAGATCTCGGTGGATCTCCTGCGGGAGCCGGCCTCGGACGTCGAGTGCTGGGTCGATTTCGAGCTGCGCTCGGCCGAGTACTACAGCGTGCTCGCGGAGACCACCGGAAGCGCTCCCGATGCCGCCGCGTCCGAGGGGTTCATGCCGTCCGAGATCGCGGGGCGGGTACGGGCCCAGGAGTTGGACGACACCAGACTGCGGGTGTCGCTGCGCGGCTATCAGTCGTTCGGGGCACGCTTCGCGCTGAGCCAGCGGCGGGTGATCATCGGCGACGAGATGGGGCTCGGCAAAACGGTGCAGGCCATCGCGGCGCTCGCGCATCTCGCGGCGTGCGGCGGCACGCACTTCATGGTGGTGTGCCCCAGCAGTGTGCTGATCAACTGGACCCGGGAGATCCGCGCCCGGAGCACACTGCGGGCGGTTCCGGTACACGGTCCGGAGCGGCGGGAGGCGTTCACGGAGTGGCGCGAGCGGGGCGGCGTCGCCGTCACCACCTTCGACTCCCTGCATACGCTGCCGCCGGCCGGGGACACGGAGCCGCCGGCCGGGCAGGTGAGGCCGCTGCCCCGGGAGCCGCGAATGCTGGTCGTCGACGAGGCCCACTATGTGAAGAACCCGGACACCCGCAGATCACGCGCCCTCTCCGGCTGGACGGCGCAGGCCGAACACGTCCTGTTCATGACGGGCACGCCGATGGAGAACCGGGTCGCGGAGTTCCGCAGCCTGGTCCAGCGTCTGCGGCCCGAACTGACGCCGGACATCGAGGGAATCGACGCGGTCGCGGGCTCCCACGCCTTCCGGCGCGCGGTCGCCCCCACCTACCTGCGCCGCAACCAGCAGGATGTCCTCGCCGAACTGCCCGCGCTGGTCCAGGTCGACGAGTGGGAGGAGCTGAGCGCCGGGGATCTGGCGGCCTACCGGGAGGCTGTGACCGCCGCCCACTTCATGCGGATGCGCCGGGCCGCGTACGCCCGCCCGGAGACCTCGGCGAAACTCGGACGTCTACGGGAGCTGGTGGCCGAGGCGGCCGGGAACGAACTGAAGGTCGTCGTCTTCTCGTACTTCCAGGAAGTTCTCGCCACGGTCCGAAACGCCCTGGGCGAAGGGGTGTTCGGCCCGCTGTCCGGCAGCGTACCGGCGGCGCGCCGCCAGGGGATCGTCGACCGCTTCACCGCCGTCCCGGGCCATGCCGTGCTGCTGAGCCAGATCCAGGCGGGCGGGATCGGGCTCAACATGCAGGCCGCGTCGGTGGTCATCCTCTGCGAACCGCAGGTCAAACCCACCCTGGAACACCAGGCGGTGGCCCGCGCCCACCGGATGGGACAGGTCCGTCCGGTGCAGGTCCACCGACTGCTCGCGGTGGACAGCGTGGACCAACGCCTGCTGGACATCCTCGCGGACAAGAACCGCCTGTTCGACGCGTACGCCAGGCGCAGCGACCTGGCGGACGCCACGCCCGACGCGATCGACGTCTCGGACCGCGACCTCGCGCGCAGGATCGTGGAGGAGGAGCAGACGCGACTGACGGAGGGGAGGGGGCGGGGAAAGGACGGGGCGGGTTCGCACCGAGGGTCAGGGCCGAGGGGTAGTCGGGGTCCTAACCTCGGTCCTAACTCCCGGCACGGACCCGCACCCCGGCACCTTCCCCAATGCCCCTAATGCTCCATCCCCTTCATATCTCCCGTCCCCTTCGCATCCCCCGCCCCCATCGGGTGGTCCGGATGGTGCGGCTCGTACCCCGGGATCGTGCCGTCCGGTTTCGACACCAGGAGCAGGCCGGCCATCCCCATGTCCGAGTGGCTCTGGACATGGCAGTGGTACATCCAGGCGCCCGCGCCCACGTGTTCACCCGCGATGACCTGGAAGCCGAAGGAGTCCGCCGGTCCCGTTATCTTGTTGTCGACCACCCGGCTGGAGTCCTCCGGGCCGGTGAGCAGGCCCGTTCTGTTGTCCGCCCAGCGGTGACCGTGGATATGGAACGTGTGGTAGAACTCGCCGTGCGTGATCATGATGATCTCGACACGATCCCCTACCGTGGCCTCGAAGTTGGGACTCTCCGCGCCCGGCTTGTTGTTGATCGTCATGTCGTTGAAGACGATCGTGAACTGCTTGTCCGGGAGGATGTCACCCTTCCTGCGGACGATCACCGGCCCGTAGAGGCCCTTCCGGATGCCGCCCGTGCCGTGGTCCGTACCGACGACATGGTCGTGGTAGTGCCAGTACCCCGCGCTGCCCGGCCGGTAGGTGCCGTCCGCGCGCTTGCCGGGCGTATGGGTGCGCCAGGTGTACGTACGCGTACCGCCGGGCTCCACGTGGCTCTTGGTCATCCTGGTGCCGTCGCTGGCGATGTCGTAGTCCACACCGTGGACATGGAGACTGGCCGCCACGTCCGAAGCGTTCTCGAACTCGATATGGAGGGTGTCCCCCTCCGTGATCTCGATCAGCGGACCCGGGATGCTCGCCTTGCCCTTCTCCAGGCCGTAGCCCATCTGACCGTTCGGCAAGTTCTCGGCGTAGAGCTTGAGATGGCGTACCTGACCGCCCGCCGGTGCGGTTCTGGGCGGAGTCACCGCCGAGGGCGCCGAGGTGGCCGCGGGGGCCGAGGCAACCGACAACGATGTCACCCCTGTCGCGGCGACCGCGCCTCCCGCCAGCAGGCGCCTATTGAAGCTCCGTCTGTCCATGGCCATAACGAACTCCCCAGTGCCGTATGGAGATTACGGGGCACAAGAGGCCCCGGGGACGGCCACACGGTAGACCACCGATCTTCGTTTATCCACACTCAGGACAAAGTTGGTGGGATTGCGGTCGTACCTATTGGCGAACTGACGAAAGAGGTCTAGTTTCAGGCGCTGTTGCTGTGACCAAAGAGGGGTGGGTGAACACATGCAGCGCGCACCACATCACCGGTCGAGATCCAGGCGCGGAATGGCCGCGGCCCTGGTGGCCGGCACCATGGCGGCGTCCCTGCTCGGCGGGACCGCTGCCACGGCCAAGCCGTACCCGGAGCCGCCGTCGACAACGTTGTCCCTTCCGTCGCCGCCCGGCGGCGAGAATGTCAAGGTCCTTGTCTTCCACGCCTCGTCCACCGAGGAGTCGCCGGTTGTCAACGCCGGTATCGAGGCGATCGAGACGATCGGTCTGACGGGACCCGCGGCCGGACGCTTCAAGACCGAGGCCACGGACGACGGTTCGGTCTTCACCAACGCCACCAAGCTCGGCAAGTTCAACGCGGTCGTCTTCCTCACGGGCGGCGGCGATGTGCTCGATCCCGAGCAGGAAGCGGGCCTAGAAGCCTATGTGGAGGCCGGTGGCGGCTTCCTCGGCATTCATGACGCGGCCCGTACCGAGCCGTACTCCGACTGGTTCACCGGGCTGATCGGAGCGCGTCCCGGGACCAGCCCCGCCACCGTCCAGCGCGCGACGGTCGAGGTCGGCGACCGCGTCAACCCGGCCACCAAGAACTTGCCGCTGGAGTGGAAGCGGCCGGACAAGTGGCTCAACTGGGCCACCAACCCGACCGGCAAGGTGCATACGGTCGCCCGCGTCAGGGAGGCCAGTTACAAGCCCGGCACGGGTGCCAACGGCACCGACCACCCGATCTCCTGGTGCCGTGACTACGACGGCGGCCGGTCCTTCTACACCGGGATGGGCGGCACGGCCGACTCGTACGCCGAGACCGACTTCCGCGACCATCTGCGCGGCGCGCTCCAGTGGACCACCCGTATCTCCCCCGCCGACTGCAAGGCGACGATCGACTCCAACTACAAGGCGGAGCGCGTCACCCAGCCGAACCAGGCGGGCCAGCAGGACCAGATCGGCGAGCCGCACGGCATGGTCGTGGCGCCCGACGGGCGCGTGCTGTACATCGGCCGCGGCGGTGGCGACAACAGCGCCCCCGTGGTGACCGACTGGGCCGACCCGAACGTCGGCAAGGGTCTGGGCCAGATCCATGTCTATGACCCGAAGACGAAGAAGGTGACGCTCGCGGGCGCGCTGACGATCTTCGGTAACAAGGGCGGCGGCGATGAGCTGATCAAGGTCGAGGAGGGGCTGCTCGGTATCGAGCTGGACCCCGGCTTCGAGACCAACGGCTTGGTGTACCTGCACTACACCCCGCACTCCCAGCTCAACCGTGACACCCGGATGGCGGAACGCCGCGTCTCCCGCTTCAAGCTGGACCTGGCGACCAACAAGCTGGATCTCGCCTCCGAGAAGGTCCTGCTGAAGTGGCCGGTGCAGGTGAACAGCTGCTGCCACGCCGGCGGCGGCATGGCCTGGGACTCGAAGGGCAACCTCTACATCGCTACCGGTGACAACAACTCGTCCGGATTCAGCGACGGTTACTCGGGCAACAACCCGCAGCCGAACTACAAGGGTGTCTCCTTCGCGGACGCGCGCCGCACCGCGGGCAACACCAACAACCTGAACGGCAAGATCCTCCGTATCCACCCGGAGCCCGACGGCACGTACACCCTGCCCGAGGGGAACCTCTTCACGGGCAAGGAGCAGGCCGAGGGCGGCGGCAAGACCCGCGGCGAGATCTATGTGATGGGCGTGCGCAACCCCGCGCGTATCTCCATCGACAAGAAGACCGACGTTCTGTACGCGGGCTGGGTCGGCCCGGACGCCGGTTCGCCGTCCACCGTCTGGGGCCCGGCGAAGTACGACACCTTCTCCGCGATCACCAAGGCGGGCAACCACGGCTGGCCGTACTGCATGGGCAACAACCAGCCCTACCGGGACCGTAACCTGCCCGACCCGAGCAAGCCGCTCGGATGGTACAACTGCGCGGCGCCGAAGAACGAGTCGCCCAACAACGACGGCCTGGTGAACCTGCCTCCCGTCACGGGCAACACGATCTGGTACTCGCCCCAGGGCGGTGCCCCGGACTACCCGCGCGACGCGAACGGCGTGCCCAGCTACAAGCCGGAGGAGGCCAAGTACCTCCTGCCGTGGCTCAAGGGCGGCGGCCAGGCCACCATGGACGGCCCGGTCTACCGGTACGACGCGCAGAGCGCCAGCACCGAGAAGTGGCCGGAGTACTGGGACGGCAAGTGGTTCGTCGGTGACTTCTACGACGCCGCCGACAGCCCGCGCCACGCGGTGGTGACGGACCCGAAGACCATCGGTCAGGGCGGTCTGCCGGTGCACGCGGAGTCGCTGAAGAAGATCATTCCGGTCGGTCAGGGCGGTATCCGCAACCTGATGGACTGGAAGTTCGCCCCGGACGGCTCGCTCTATGTCCTCGACTACGGGCGGGGCTTCTTCACCTCGGACAACCAGTCCGCGCTGTGGCGCGTGACGTACAAGGGTGGCGCGCCGACACCGGCCGCCGACAACCTGGTCAGGAAGGCGGCGCAGTGAGACACCGATCTCCCCTGAGGCATCGGCCTCTACGCCTGTGGACGGCCCTGATGGGCGCGTTCCTGATGGTGCTGGGGCTGACCTCGACGGCGGCCTACGGCCGTACCGACGACCGTACGGACAGCGGGAAGGCGGCCGCGGCCCAGGTGCTGACCTGGACGGCCGGCGACCCCATCGACAAGTACGTCTCCTTCCCGACCACCGCGCTGGCCGGGCCGACCACGATCGTCTTCGAGAACAGCGCGGCCACCGGCAACACCACCGGGATGCCGCACACGCTGACCTTCGACGTGTCCGATCCCGAGTACAACAACGACGTCCAGCTGAACATCCTGGCCAACCCCAGTGACGCCAACGGCGGCAAGTACACCGCCGAGGTCAATCTGACCCCGGGCAAGTACCGCTTCCACTGCTCCATCCCGGGCCACGGCCAGATGACTGGTGTGCTCACCGTGACCGAGGTCGGTCCGGGGGACACCACGGCTCCCGAGACCGACGCCAAGGTGGAGGGGCAGCAGAACGCCGACGGCGCGTACGTCGGCTCCGCGACGGTCTCGGTGACGGCGACCGACGAGGGCTCCGGGCTGGCGACGACCGAGTACGCGGTCGGCGCCGACGGACCCTGGCAGCCCTACACCGCTCCGGTGGTGGTCGACCAGGTCGGTGACCACACGATCAGGTACCGGGCCACCGACCAGTCGGGGAACGTGGCGGCGGAGAAGTCCGTCTCCTTCAAGGTCGTTCCCCCGCCGACCGATGACGCGACCCCGCCGGAGACCTCGGCGACCGTGAGCGGCGAGAAGGACGAGGCTGGCAACTATCTGACGATGGCCACGGTCACCGTCACCGCCTCGGACACCGGCTCGGGCGTGAACACCATCGAGTACGCGCTCGGTGCCGACGGCGCCTGGCAGCCGTACACCGCTCCCGTGATGGTGCACGAGGTCGGTACCCACCAGGTCCGCTACCGCGCGACCGACAAGGCGGGCAACGCGGCGGCCGAGAAGTCCGTCGACTTCACCGTCGTGGAGGCACCGGCGAAGGACACCACCGCGCCGGTGACCGGGGCGGTCGTGACCGGTGACAAGAACGCCAACGGCGCGTTCATCACCAGCGCCAAGGCGACCGTCACCGCGACCGACGCCGAATCCGGTGTGGACAAGATCGAGTACTCCCTCGACGGCGGCCCGTATCTCGCGTACACGACGCCCGTGATCGTCGACCAGGTCGGCTACCACGTCCTCGCGTACCGGGCGACCGACAAGGCGGGCAACACCGCGCAGGCCAAGCAGGCGTCGTTCACCATCGCGCAGGGCGGCGGCGTTCCGGCGCCCAACTGCCCCGAGTTCGATGAGCGGTTGACGGTCATCGTCGGTGCGGTCGACACGGGTGTGCCGAACCGGCTGACCCGTAACCGGTGCACGATCAACGAGTTGATCGAGGACGAGAGGGACTGGAGCTCGCAGGCGCTCTTCCTCAAGCACGTCGACTCCGTGCTCGACAAGCTGCTCGCCGACAATGTCATCGACCAGCGCGAGTTCAACAAGATCACCAAGGCCGCCAAGCAGTCCAGGATCGGTAAGCCCGGACAGACCGAGGGCTACCGCGATCTCTTCGACGGCACGGCGGCGTCCCTCGCCAAGTGGGAGCAGGTCGGCGGCGGTAAGTTCGCGCTCTCCGGCGACGGTGCCATCACCAGCAGCACCACGGTCGAGGGCATGGGCATGCTGTGGTTCCCGGAGCGCAAGTACGGCGACTTCTCGCTGAAGCTCCAGTTCCGCGACGACGCCCCGGGCAACGGCAACGCCAACGGCGGTGTCTTCGTCCGCTTCCCGAATGTCCACGACCACCCGGAGGAGTCCCGGCCGGAGTGGGTCGCCATCAACTACGGCCATGAGATCCAGATTCTCGACAAGCCCGACGGCGACATGTACAAGACCGGCTCGGTCTACGGGTTCGACCGCGTGGGTCTGGGCGGCGCGGGGGTCACTCCGAAGGGCACCTGGAACGACTACGAGATCCGCGTGGTCGACCAGCACTTCACGATCCTGCGCAACGGTGTCGTGATCAATGAGTTCGACAATGTGGGCGGGCAGACCTTCTACCCGGAGCGTGGCGGAGACCCCGGCACGGACGGCCGGCGGTACGCCACCGGTTATGTCGGGCTTCAGGTCCACGGTACGACGGACGTGATCTCGTACCGCGACATCCGCATCAAGGAACTGTAGGCAGAGGAACAATCAGCACGGATGTGCCCCCTCTCCGCCGGAGAGGGGGCACATCCGCTTACTGCCCCTCTTTCCTGGCCCGGCTCGGCTGGACCCGTTTCGGCTCCCCCGGCATCTTCGGGTAGTCCGGCGGGTACGGCATGTCCCCGAGGCCGTGGTCCCGTTCGTACCGGTCGGCCAGCTCCAGCAGCCCTTCCAGGCTGTGCGGCCGGTCGGCCATCTCGGCGTGCAGATCGCCCACTTCGGTGAAGCGCACCGGCATCGTCGCCAGATCGAAGTCCTGCGGGGCGACCTCGTCCAGCTCGGCCCAGCGCAGCGGCGCGGAGACCGGGGCGTGCGGCTTGGGGCGTACGGAGTAGGCGGACGCGATGGTGCGGTCGCGGGCGGTCTGGTTGTAGTCGACGAAGATCCGCCGGCCGCGCTCCTCTTTCCACCAGGCGGTGGTCACCCGGCCCGGCATCCGCCGCTCCAGTTCATGACCGACGGTGATGGCGCACCGGCGTACCTCGGTGAAGGTCCAGCGCGACTCGATCGGTACGAACACATGGAGGCCGCGTCCTCCGGAGGTCTTGGGCCAGCCGCGCAGCCCTTGTTCCTCCAGGAACGCGTGGAGTTCGTGGGCGGCCGAGACCGCGTCCTTGAAGTCCGTGCCGGGCTGCGGGTCGAGGTCGATGCGCAGCTCGTCGGGGTGGTCGGTGCGGCCCTTGCGCACCGGCCAGGGGTGGAAGGTGAGACAGCCGAGGTTCGCCGCCCAGAGGACGGCGCCGACCTCCGTCGGGCAGATCTCGTCGGCCGACCGGCCGCTGGGGAAGTCGATACGGGCGGTGGGGATCCAGTCGGGCAGGTTCTTGGGGGCGCGCTTCTGGAAGAAGGACTCGCCGTCGACGCCTTCGGGGAAGCGCTCCAGGGTGGTGGGCCGGTCGCGCAGGGCGCGCAGGATGCCCGGCCCGACGGCGAGGAAGTAGCGCGCGACATCCAGCTTGGTGAAACCGCGCTCGGGAAAGTAGATCTTGTCCGGGCTGGACAGCCGTACGGCCCTGCCGTCCGCTTCCAGCTCCACCGCTGCACCCATGTGCGCCACGGTAGGCCGGGCCCGCGCGGAGCGCATATCGGGCGGAGGCCGCTGTTCCCGAGCACAATCGGGGCATGGATCTGCCGGTGATGCCTCCCGTGAAACCCATGCTCGCCAAGTCCGTGGCGCGTATCCCGCCCGGGATGCAGTACGAGGCCAAGTGGGACGGCTTCCGGGCGATCGTCCACCGCGACGGCGACGAGGTGGTGATCGGCAGCAGGACCGGCAAGCCGCTGACCCGGTACTTCCCGGAGCTGGTCACGGCCCTGCGCGCCGAGCTGCCCGGACGCTGTGTGGTGGACGGCGAGATCGTGATCGTCCATGGGGACCGGCTGGACTTCGACCAGCTGACCGAGCGCATCCATCCGGCGAGGTCCCGGGTGGACCTGCTCGCCGAGCGCACCCCGGCGAGCTTCGTGATCTTCGACCTGCTGGCCCTCGGGGACTCGTCACTGCTCACCATCGCCCAGGCGCGGCGCAGGGAGGCGCTGGAGGCCGCCTTCGCGGTGCTGCACCCCCCGGTGTATCTGGCGCCCGCCACGAGCGATATCGAGGTGGCCCAGGAGTGGTTCGAACGGTACGAGGGCGCAGGTCTTGACGGGGTGATCGCCAAACCCCCGGATCTGCCGTACCGGCCCGACACCCGGTCCATGTACAAGATCAAGCATGAGCGGACGGCGGATGTGGTCGTCGCCGGATACCGCCACCACAAGAGCGGTCCCGTGGTGGGCTCGCTGCTCCTGGGGCTGTACGACGCCGCGGGCGCGCTCCAGCATGTCGGGGTGTGCGCCGCGTTCCCGATGAAGCGCCGGGCGGAGCTGATCGAGGAACTGGCGCCGCTGCGTATGGAGTCGGCGGAGGGCCATCCCTGGGCCGCGTGGGCGGAGGAGTCCGCGCACGAGAGCGCCCGGCTGCCGGGCGCGCCGAGCCGCTGGTCCGGTACGAAGGATCTGTCCTGGCTTCCGCTGCGGCCGGAGCGGGTGTGCGAGGTCGCGTACGACCATATGGAGGGCGACCGGTTCCGGCACACCGCGCAGTTCCGCCGCTGGCGGCCCGACCGTACGCCCGCGAGCTGTACGTACGCGCAGTTGGAGGAGCCCGTGCGGTACGACCTGGCAGAGGTGCTCCGGGCGCCCGGAGCGTAGGCCTTGTCCTGGGCCTTGTCCTGGGCCTTGTCCTGGGCCTTGTCCTGGGCCTTGTCCTGGGCTCTGTCCTGGGCCCTGTCCTGCGGAGCCACACGGGGCCCGCGATCTTACGGACCTGTGACGCCCCGGCGCGTGGCCGCGCGCGGCGGCCGGGCGCCGCATAGCGTCCCCGTCATGCGTGTACTCGTCACCGGAGGCGCGGGCTTCATCGGCTCGCACATCGTCACCTCTCTCGGCTCTCTCGGCCATCGGCCCGTCGTCCTGGACGCTCTGCTGCCCTCGGCGCACCCCGTCCCACCGCCGCGTCCCCGGGAGGCGGAGTGGATCCACGCCGACGTACGGGACCGGACCGACCTCGCCCGCGCCCTGCGCGGTGTGGAGGTGGTGTGCCACCAGGCCGCGATGGTCGGGCTCGGCAAGGACTTCGCGGACGCACCCGACTATGTGAGCTGCAACGATCTGGGCACGTCCGTACTGCTCGCGGCCATGGCGGAGGCCGGTGTGCGGGATCTGGTGCTCGCCGGGTCGATGGTCGTCTACGGCGAGGGCCGCTACGACTGCCCCCGGCACGGCCGGGTCGCACCGGGCCCGCGGACCGTGGCGGACCTGGACGCCGGGCGCTTCGAACCCGGCTGCCCGTCCTGTGGCGCGGAGTTGACGCCGGGGCTGATCGGCGAGGACGCGGCCACCGATCCGCGCAATGTGTACGCGGCGACGAAGCTGGCCCAGGAGCATCTGGCGGCGGCCTGGGCGCGGGCCACCGGCGGCCGGGCAGTCTCGCTGCGCTACCACAACGTGTACGGGCCGGGGATGCCGCGCGACACCCCGTACGCGGGGGTCGCCTCGTTCTTCCGCTCCTCGCTCGCCCGGGGCGAGGCGCCGCGGGTCTTCGAGGACGGGCGGCAGCGGCGGGACTTCGTCCATGTACGGGATGTGGCGTCGGCGAACGCGCTGGCGCTGAGTGCCGTACGGATCCGGGAGCCCGGTGTGCTGAGCGCGTTCAACACCGGCAGCGGAGAGCCGCACACGGTCGGCGAGATGGCCGGGGCGCTGGCGGCGGCGCACGGCGGCCCCGAACCGGTGGTCACCGGGGAGCACCGGCTCGGCGACGTCCGGCACATCACGGCGTCGTCGGCGCGGCTCAGGGCGGAGCTCGGCTGGCGGCCGTCGGTCGGGTTCGCCGAGGGCATGGCGGAGTTCGCCGCGGCGGGTCAGCGGGCGGCCGCGGTTCTCTGACCACCGCGTACGTAGGGCCCGGAGCGGTACGGCGACCCGGGCCGGTCCCGGCTGCCCCGGTGCGGCGCCGTGTGCTGTGACCCGAACGGCCCGGGGCCGGTCGCCGCCCCGTGCATGTCCGTGTTTCGTAAGGCCTCACATCCCTTTTGTCGGCTCCCGAATTCATACGGTGATGGACGTGACCCCCTCCGAACCCACGACGGTTGACGTCGTACTCCCCTGTCTTGACGAGGCCCTCGCCCTGCCCTGGGTGCTTGAGCACATGCCGGACGGCTGGCGCGCGATCGTCGTCGACAACGGCTCGGCCGACGGCTCGGCGGAGATCGCCGCCGGGCTCGGCGCGACGGTGGTGCACGAGCCGCGGCGCGGGTTCGGGGCCGCCTGTCACGCCGGACTGCTCGCGGCCGAGGCGGAATTCGTCTGCTTCTGCGACTGCGACGCCTCGCTCGACCCCGGGCTGCTGCCCGCTTTCGTGGCGGAGATCGCCGCGGGCCGGGCCGATCTGGTGCTGGGCCGCCGTCGGCCGCGGGCGCGCGGAGCCTGGCCGGCCCACGCGCGGGCCGGGAATCTGGCGCTGGCCCGGATGCTGCGCCGCAGAACCGGTCTGCGGCTGCGGGATCTCGGCCCCCTGCGCGCGGCGCGCCGCGAGGCGCTCCTCGGACTCGGTCTTACGGACCGCCGCAGCGGCTACCCGCTCCAGATGGTCGTACGAGCGGCCGACGCGGGCTGGCGGGTGGTGGAACGTGACGTGCCGTATCTGCCGCGCACCGGCAGGTCGAAGGTGACCGGCACCTGGCGCGGCACCTGGCAGGCGGTGCACGACATGCGCGGAGTGCTGGCGGAGCCACCGGCAGGGAAGGCGACGGACGGATCGCGCGCCGAGCGGGGCGGGACGAGCCGGGCGGGTGTCCGATGACCACGCTCCTTGTGCTGGCGAAGGCGCCCGTGGCCGGGCGCGTCAAGACGCGGCTCACGCCCCCCTTCCGGCCGGAGGAGGCCGCCCAGCTCGCCGAGGCGGCGCTGTGCGACACGCTCGCGGCGGTCCTGGCCGCGCCCGTACGCCGGCGGTTGCTCGTCCTGGACGGTGTCCCGGGAAGCTGGCTGCCGGCCGGGATCGAGGTCATATCGCAGTCGGGCGGCGGGCTGGACGAGCGACTGGCCGCCGCCTTCGGACTCTGTACGGGGCCCGCCGTGCTCGTCGGGATGGACACCCCGCAGCTCACCCCGGAGCTGCTGGCCCCCGCGCTCGCGCCCGACGCGTGGCAGGGCTGTGACGCGTGGTTCGGGCCCGCTCCGGACGGCGGGTTCTGGGCGCTGGGCCTCGCCGCGCCGGACCCCGCGCTGCTGCTGGGCGTACCGATGTCGGTGCCCGAGACCGGGGCCGTACAGCGTGCGCGGCTGCTGGACGCGGGGCTCGCCGTACGGGATCTGCCGCCGTTGCGCGATGTCGACACCGCGCGGGACGCCACGCTGGTGGCGGCCGAGGCACCGGACAGCCGGTTCGCCGCGGCCTTCGGCCGGCTCGCCGGGACCGGGGTGCGATGACCACCGCCAGGACCACCGCCCAGGCCCACACCCCGGCCCACGCCCAGGCCCATGCCCAGGCCCATGCCCCGGCCCCGCCCCGGTCGCCCGCCGCGGGCGCCCTGCGGCAGCGCCGTACGGCTCCCTGGCAGGCGGACCCGTACACCGACGCGCTGCGTACCGGCCGCGGCCCGCTCTTCCTGCGGCGCGCCGACGGCTGGCTGCTGCCACTGGAGGTGGAGCGCTGGTGCGCGGAGCCCGACAGCGCCGATCTCACGGTGCTTGAGCGCTGCCGGGGCACCGTGCTCGACATCGGCTGCGGCCCCGGCAGGCTCGTGGCGGCACTGGCGTCCCGGGGCCGCCCCTCCTTGGGCATCGACATCAGCCCGGCGGCCGTGGCGCACGCCGTGCGCGCGGGCGGCAGCGCGCTGGTGCGGTCGGTGTTCGATCCGCTGCCGCGCGAGGGCGGCTGGCACACCGCGCTGCTCATGGACGGCAACATCGGTATCGGCGGAGACCCGTTGGCGCTGCTCTCCCGGCTCACGAGGGTGGTCGGCACGGCGGGTTCGCTGATCGTCGAGACGGCCGCGGCCGGGATGGACGCCGAGCTGGACGAGCGCGTCCGGGTACGGGTCGACAATGGCAACGGCGCCCCGGGCGAGGCGTTCTCCTGGGCCCGGGTCGGCACCCGCGCGCTCATACGGCACGCCCGCGCCACGGGCTGGGCCGCGTCCGAGCAGTGGACGGCGGCGGGCCGCCGCTTCGTCACGCTGGAACGTCCGGACTGATCCCGCCCACCCGCTCGTACGGCAGGTCGCGCGGGCTCCGCATCGGCCGGGCCGCATGACGCGCCAACCGGGTACGCCGCTCAGGTGAGGACGCGGGCACCGCTCAGATGTGACCTACGTACACCCAGGCGCCGTCGTGGCGCGCGAACCGGCTGTGCTCCTCCTGGACACCCGGTTCGCCCCGCCGGGTGAAACGGGCCCGGAAGGTGACCGTGCCCGTGGTGTGGAACGGGCTGCCGTCGGTGACGTCCAGGATCTCCAGGCCGGTCCACCGCGTCGCGGGGTCGAGTTCGAGGGTCGGCGGGCGGGTCGCCGGGTCCCAGGAGCGCAGCAGGTAGGCCGCGTCGAGGACGGCGAAGGCGGTGTAGCGGGAGCGCATCAGCAGCTCGGCGGTGGGTGCGGTGGCGGGACCGGTGTGGAACCGTCCGCAGCACGCGCCGTACGTGGCGGCCCGTCCGCAGGGGCAGGGCGAGTCGGCGGTGACGGCGGACCGGCTGGATCCGCTGGGTCGGGCGGGGCGGCTGGGGCGAGCGGGGCGTCGGGCCATGTGCCTATTCTCGCCGCACGATCCACCCGCGTCCCACCGCACGATCCACCCGCGCCCCCCATGCGTCCGATCCCGAGTGCGCCTTCACCCTCCTCGGTCACCGCCGGCTCGTCACTGCCCCCGGTGACCGAGCCGCGCCGAGAGCGCGCCCGCTCCTTTCACCGCGAGCTGGGCGAGCTCCTTCTCGCGAGCGCCGCTCCACCGGATCATCGGCACGGAGATGGACAGGGCCGCGACGACCCGGCCCGCGCTGTCGCGTACCGGCGCCGCCACACAGCTCACATCGGGGTTGGACTCGCGGTGCTCGACGGCGACGCCGCGTTCCCTGATCCCCGCCAGCTCCGCCCGCAACACCTCCGGATCGGTGATGCTGGCGGGCGTCATCGCGGTGAACTCATGCCCGGCGATACGGTTCTCCAACTCGCCGGCGGGCAGTGAGGCGAGCAGCATCTTGCCGACCGAGGTGCAGTGGGCGGGCAGCCGGCGGCCGGCCGCCGAGACCATCCTGACCGCGTGCGTGGAGTCCACCTTCGCGATGTAGATGACGTCGGTCTCCTCCAGGATCGCGACATGTACGGTCTCGTCGCACGTCTCGGCGATCTCGCGGGCGACATGCCCGCCCTCGGCGGCGATATCGAGCTGTTCCGCGTATCTGCTGCCGAGTTGGTAGGAGCGCACGCCGAGCCGGTAGCGGCCGGGCTGCCCCGGGACGGCCGCCAGATACGAGCGGGCCGCGAGCGTGGTGAGCAGTTCGTGCACGGTGGTGCGCGGCAGTTGGAGTCTCCTGATGACATCGGGCGCGGTGAGCGTGCCGTCGCCGTCCAGGAACAGTTCGAGTATGTCCAGGGCCCGCGTCACCGCGGGGACCAGCCGTCCCACGACCGCTCACCCACCCTTCGTGTTCGGTACTTCGGCCATCGGCCGGAATGACGAACACAGGCTAACCGTCGCGCAACCCATTGACACCCCTCGGAGTGCCTGAATACCGTCACGCCACGATTTCGAACGGGCGACGAAATACCGAACAGACGAGGGGCAACTGCCGTGCGCATCACGGGAATCAGCACACACGTGGTCGGTACGCCCTGGCGTAACCTCACGTATGTCCTCGTTCATACGGACGAAGGGCTCACCGGGGTCGGCGAGACCCGGATGCTCGGCAGGACGGACGCGCTGCTCGGCTATCTGCGCGAGGCCGAGGCCAACCACATCCAGGGCTCGGACCCGTTCGCCGTCGAGGATCTCGTACGGCGGATGAAGTACGGCGATTACGGGCGGGCCGGCGAGATCGTGATGTCGGGCATCGCGGTCGTCGAGATGGCTTGCTGGGACATCAAGGGCAAGGCGCTGGGCGTGCCGGTCTGGCAGTTGCTCGGCGGCAAGGTCACCGACCGGGTCAAGGCGTACGCCAACGGCTGGTACACCACGGAACGGACCCCGGAGGCGTACCACAAGGCGGCCGAGGCGGTGATCGCGCGCGGCTACCGGGCGCTGAAGATCGACCCGTTCGGCACCGGCCACTTCGAGTTGGACCGGGCGGCGTCGAACGAGGCGGTGGCGCTGATCGAGGCGGTACGGGACGCGATCGGGCCCGACGCGGAGCTGATGCTGGAGATGCACGGGCGGTTCAGCCCGTCGACCGCCGTACGGCTGGCGCGTGAGATGGCGCCGTACGCCCCGGCCTGGCTGGAGGAGCCGGTGCCGCCGGAGAATCTCAAGGCGCTGAGCAAGGTCGCGGAGAAGGTCGAACTGCCGATCGCGACCGGTGAACGGATCCATGACCGGGTCGAGTTCCGTGAGCTGTTCGAGTCGCAGGCCGCCGACATCATCCAGCCGGACGTGGGGCACATCGGCGGCATCCTGGAGACCCGGAAGCTGGCCGCGACCGCCGAAACACACTACACACTGATCGCACCGCACAATGTCGGCGGCTCGGTGCTGACCGCCGCGAGCCTTCAACTGGCCGCCTGTACACCGAACTTCAAGATTCTTGAGCACTTCAATGACTTCGCGGACGCGGAGATCAAGAAGGTCGTCACCGGCGCTCCGGAGATCGATCCCGGGACAGGGTGTTTCGAGGTGTCGCACGCGCCGGGCCTCGGGGTCGAGTTCGATGTGGCGGCGGCGGCCGAATTCCCGCAGCAGCACGCGCGGTTCGACCTGTGGGCCGAGGGCTGGGAGAAGCGCGACCCGAAGGCGCCGCGGTGACCGGCCCGACGGCGGACGGCACGACGACGGACGGCCCAACGGTGGACGGCACGGGTGTGGACGGAGTGGGCATGGACGGCACGACCGGCCGCGCGATCATCGTCGACCGGCCCGGCGTCCACCGGCTGGTGAGCGGTCCCGTGCCCGTCCCCGGGCCCGGCGAGGTGCGGGTACGGGTCGTCGCCGCCGGGATCTGTATGAGCGACCGCGAGGTGTACGACGGCCATCGCGACGCGGCCTATGTGCGCTATCCGGTGACGCCCGGTCATGAATGGTCGGGGACGGTCGACGCGGTGGGCGAGGGTGTCGACGCGCGGCTGACCGGCCGCGCGACGGTCGCCGAGGGCTTCCGGTACTGCGGGACCTGCGCGCGCTGCCGGACCGGTGAGACCTCGCTGTGCACCAGCGGCTACGACGAGACGGGCTTCACCGTTCCCGGCGCGTTCGCCGACCATGTCGTGGTGCCCGCACGGCTGTTGCATCCGCTCGCCGATGACGCGGATCTGCGGGCCGCCGCCCTGCTGGAACCGGCCGCCGTGGTGGCCGCGGCGGTGCGGGCCGGCCGCCCGGAGCCCGGTGAGCGGATCGCGGTGGTGGGCGCGGGCACGCTCGGGCAGCTCGCCGTGCAGCTGCTCGCCGCCTCCTCCCCCGCCGAGCTGGCGGTGATCGACCCGCGGACCGAACGGACCCTGCTGGCACGGGAGTTCGGCGCGACGCTGACCGGGACCCCCGAGGACGCGAAGGAACTGCACGGCCGGTACGACCTGGTGGCGGAGACCGCCGGGGCACCGTCCACGGCAGCCTCGTCCTGTCTGCTGGCCCGGCGCGGCGGCCGGGTGGTGCTCACCGGGATGTTCGCCCCCGGCGCGACCGGGATCGACCCCGTGCTGCTGACGCTCAATCAGCTGACGGTACGGGCGGTGTTCGGCGCGCCGTCCGCCGCCTGGGCCTTCGCCGTACGGGCGTTCACCGCCGGGCTGCTGGCCCCGGCTCCGCTGATCACCCACGAATTCCCGCTGGAGCGGTACGGCGAGGCCGTATCCCTGGTCGGCGGCGGCGCTCCCGGCACCGGGAAGGTACTGCTGCGCCCCTGACCCGGATCCGCACGACATCACGCACCACTGAACCGGAGGACTCGTCCGTGACCGACGTATCAGCCCCCGCTCCTCGCCGACCCGGCGCACAGGCGCTCGCCACGCTCGGACTGGCCGCACCCGAACCCCGCCCCGCGGACGCCTCCCCGCACACCTTCCCCGACGGTGGCCGCTGGCGTACCGAGATCCCCTCGGTCGAGGGCCCCGAGAGCCTGGCCGAGGTCCTGAAGGAGTCCGCCCGTCTCGATGTGCCCATCCACCGCGTCAGCCAGGGCAGCGGCGTCTGGATGCTCTCCGACGCCGATATCACCGAGATGGCCGACGCCTGCGCGGCCCGCGACATCGAGCTGTGCCTGTTCACCGGGCCGCGCGGGACGTGGGACACCGGCGGCTCGACCCGTACGGACTCCGGCGGCGCGGGACTACGCGCCCGGGGCCATGACGCCCTGGCCGGCTGTGTCGAGGACGCCCTGCGCGCGACCGGGCTCGGGGTGAAGTGTCTGCTCGTCGCGGACGAGGGCGTGCTGTGGACCCTGCACCGGCTGCGCGCCCGGGGCGTGCTGCCCGCCGACACCACCTTCAAGGTGTCGGCGCTGATCGGCCCGGTCAACCCGGCCTCGTACGCGGTGTTCGAGCAGCTGGGCGCCGACTCGATCAATATCCCCTCGGATCTGGCGCTCGCGCATTTCAGCGAGATCCGCCGGACGAGCCGCGCGCCGATGGACCTCTACATCGAAGCGCCGGACGATCTCGGCGGCTACGTGCGGATGTACGAGACGGCGGAGCTGATCCGGCGCGGCGCCCCGCTCTATCTCAAGTTCGGGCTGTCGAAGTCGCCCGGAATCTATCCGTACGGCGCCCAGTTGCGGGAAACCGCCCTCAGCAGCGCCCGTGAACGGGTCCGCCGCGGGCGGCTCGTCCTCGATCTCCTCATCCGGCACGGCGCCGACGGCGGGATGTCGCCGCTCGGCTCCCGACTGCCCGGTCCGCTCAGCCGCTTCCCTCTGACCCCAGACCCCAGACCAGCCATAGCCCCAGACCAGCCATAGCCCTACACCAGCCCAGCCCAGCCCAGCCCAGCCATGAACGCAGACAAGGACTGATGCACCCATGCGCACTCGCCGAGCCGCACTCGCCGTCACCGCCGTATCGCTGGTCCTCTCACTCGCCGCCTGCGGGCAGAGCAGTGAGGGCGGCAGCAAGGACGACACGAAGGACAGCGGGGGCTCCACCGTCGGTATCGCGATGCCGACCAAATCATCCGAGCGCTGGATAGCCGACGGCGCGAACATGGTCGCCCAGTTCGAGAAGCTGGGCTACAAGACCAACCTCCAGTACGGCGAGGACAACGTTGCCCAACAGGTAGCCCAGATCGAGAACATGATCACCAAGGGGGTGGACGTCCTGGTGGTCGCGGCCATCGACGGCCGGGCCCTCAGCGATGTCCTCCAGCAGGCGGCCGACCAGAACATCAAGGTGATCTCGTACGACCGGCTGATCCTCGGCACGGAGAACGTCGACTACTACGCGTCCTTCGACAACGAGAAGGTCGGCGTCCTCCAGGCCACGTATCTCATCGACAAGCTGGGCCTGAAGGACGGCAGCAAGGAGGGCCCGTTCAATATCGAGTTGTTCGCCGGATCGCCGGACGACAACAACACCCGCTACTTCTTCGACGGCGCGTGGAAGACCCTCAAGCCGTTCATCGACAAGAAGCAGCTCGTCGTACGGAGCGGCCAGACCAAGCTGGACCAGGTCACCACGTTGCGCTGGGACGGCGGCACCGCGCAGACGCGGATGGACGACCTGCTGACCGGGTCGTACGGCTCGCAGCGGGTGGACGCGGTGCTCTCGCCGTACGACGGCATCTCCATCGGCATCCTGTCGGCGCTCAAGTCCGACGGCTACGGCACAGCCGCCCAGCCGTACCCGCTGGTCACCGGGCAGGACGCGGAGGTCGCCTCGGTCAAGTCGATCATCGCGGGCCAGCAGACGCAGACGGTCTACAAGGACACCCGCGCGCTCGCCAAGCAGGCCGTGCAGATGGCGGACGCCGTGCTCAACGACAAGAAGCCGGAGGTCAATGACGAGAAGACCTACGACAACGAGGTGAAGGTCGTCCCGGCCTATCTGCTGGACCCGGTCAGCGTCGACAAGTCCAACTACCGTGCGGAGCTGGTCGATTCCGGCTACATCAAGGCGAGTGACCTGACGTGACCAGTCACACCGACGGGACGGCTCCGGTCCTGGAGATGCGCTCCATCGTGAAGACCTTCCCGGGGGTCAGGGCGCTCGCCGATGTCAGCCTCACGGTCGCCCAGGGAGAGGTGCACGCCGTCTGCGGGGAGAACGGTGCGGGCAAGTCGACGCTCATGAAGGTGCTCAGCGGAGTACATCCGCACGGCAGTTACGAGGGCGAGATCCTCTTCGAGGGCTCTCCCTGCGCCTTCCGGGACATCAGGGCCAGTGAGGCCCAGGGGATTGTGATAATCCATCAGGAGCTCGCCCTGATCCCCTACTTGTCGATCGCGGAGAACATCTTCCTCGGCAACGAGCACGCCACCCGTGGCTTCATCAGCTGGAACGACACCCTCAGACACGCGGCTTCGCTGCTCAAGCGGGTGGGTCTGGACGAGCGTCCGCAGACCCGGGTCGCCGATATCGGGGTCGGCAAGCAGCAGCTCGTGGAGATCGCGAAGGCACTCGCCAAGAGGGTGAAGCTGCTGATCCTGGACGAGCCGACCGCCGCGCTCAACGATGGCGACAGCGCCCAGCTCCTGCGGCTGATAAAGGAGTTGAAGGAGCAGGGCATCACCTCGATCATCATCTCGCACAAGCTGAACGAGATAGCCGAGGTGGCCGACTCCGTCACGATCCTGCGGGACGGCCGGACCATCGAGACCCTCGATGTGAAGGCCGAGTCGACCACCGAGGACCGGATCATCCGGGGCATGGTCGGCCGCGATCTGGACCACCGTTTCCCCGAACGCACCCCCTACGAGGGCGATCCGGGCGCCCACCCCGCGCTGGAGGTGCGCGACTGGACGGTGCACCACCCGATCGACCAGCAGCGCAAGGTCGTCGACGGAGTCTCGGTCCGGGTCCGCAGGGGCGAGATCGTCGGGATCGCCGGGCTGATGGGCGCGGGCCGCACCGAACTGGCGATGAGCGTCTTCGGCCGCTCGTACGGCCGGAACATCAGCGGGACCGTGCTCAAGGAGGGCCGGGAGATCAGTACGCGGACGGTGCCGGAGGCCGTCGCGCACGGCATCGCGTATGTCACCGAGGACCGCAAGCAGTACGGGCTCAATCTCATCGACACCATCGGCCGGAACATCACCCTGAGCGCCCTGTCGAGGGTCGCCAGGCGCGGCGTGGTCGACGAGCACGAGGAGACGCGGGTCGCCGAGTCGTACCGCGCGAGCATGAACATCAAGGCGCCGACGGTCTTCGAACAGGTCGGCAGGCTGTCGGGCGGCAATCAGCAGAAGGTCGTCCTCAGCAAGTGGATCTTCGCGGGACCCGATGTGCTGATCCTCGACGAGCCCACCCGCGGTATCGATGTCGGCGCGAAGTACGAGATCTACACCGTCATCGACCGGCTCGCCGCCGAGGGCAAGGCCGTCATCTTCATCTCCTCCGAACTCCCCGAACTGCTCGGTATGTGCGACCGCGTTTACACGATGGCGGCCGGCCGGCTCACCGGTGAGATCCCGCGGGCGGAAGCGACCCAGGAAGTCCTGATGCGTCACATGACCAAGAACACGAGGTAGTCGACATGGGTCCGGTCACCACCGATGCGCCGAAGGGCGACACACCGAAGGAATCGCCACCGTCGCCCCCGTCCGGGCGGAGCGGTACGGGGGCGCTCCTGCTGGACGCCGCGCGCCGCAATATGCGGCAGTACGGCATGCTGATCGCCCTCGGCCTGATCGTCGTCCTGTTCGAGATCTGGACCGATGGCGTCCTCCTCAAGCCGAACAACGTCACCAATCTGGTGCTGCAGAACAGCTACATCCTGGTCCTCGCCATCGGCATGATGATCGTCATCATCGCGGGCCATATCGATCTCTCGGTGGGCTCGCTGGCCGCCTTCGTCTCCGCCGCCTGCGCGGTGATGATGGTCGAGCACGACATCCCGTGGGTGCTCGCGCTGGTCCTCGGGCTGCTCATCGGGGCGGTCGCCGGGGCCTGGCAGGGATTCTGGATCGCGTATGTCGGCATTCCGTCGTTCATCGTCACGCTCGCCGGGATGCTGCTGTTCCGCGGCGGTACGCAGATCTTCCTGGGGTCGCGCTCGCTCGGCCCGTTCCCCGAGGGTTTCCAGAAGATCTCGACCGGCTATCTCCCCGAGATCGGCCCGGCCACCAACTACCACAATCTGACACTGCTGATGGGGCTGGCGCTCCTGGCGTTCGCGCTGTTCCAGGAGTTCAGGGACCGGCGCCGGCAGCGGGCGTACGACCTGGAGGTGCTCCCCCGCAATCTCTTCCTCGTCAAGTGCGTGGCGCTCGCCGCCGCCGTACTCGCCTTCACGATGACCCTGGCCAGCTACCGCGGGGTGCCGGTCGTCCTGCTGCTGCTCGCGGCGCTGCTGATCGGCTTCGGCTACGTCATGCGCAACGCCGTCGTCGGCCGTCATGTGTACGCGCTCGGCGGCAATCAGGCCGCGGCGAAGCTGTCCGGGGTCAAGGACAAACGCGTCACGTTCCTCGTCTTCGTGAACATGGGCGTACTCGCGGCGCTGGCCGGAATCGTCTACGCGGCCCGGCTCAACGCGGGTGTGCCCCAGGCCGGGATCAACTTCGAACTGGAGGCCATCGCGGCCGCGTTCATCGGCGGCGCGTCGATGAGCGGCGGCGTCGGCACGGTCTTCGGCGCGATCATCGGCGGGCTGGTGCTCGGTGTGCTCAACAACGGCATGTCGCTCGTGGGCATCGGCACGGACTATCAACAGGTCATCAAGGGCCTGGTGTTGCTCGCGGCGGTCGGCTTCGACGTCTGGAACAAACGCCGAGTGGGCGCCTGAGAGTCACCGGTCACGACTTGCGCGCGGCGTCGCAGCACACCTGAATAGTGCTGCGACGCCGCGCCCCCGTTACCGGTTACAGCTTGCGTGCCACTGCCGCGTACCCCGGGATCGGCTCATTGCCGGGGACCGGCACGACCTCACCCAGCCCGGGACGCCAGTCGGCGGCCAGCGAGACCCCGGGCTCGACCAGGTCGAGCCCGGTGAAGAACGCGGCGAACTCGTCCCGCGAACGGAGGGCCAGGGTCAGACCGCGCTGCCGGTACAGCGCACGGGCCTGGTCCGAACTCTCCCTGTCGAAATCGCCCGTGGCGTGGGAGATGACGAGATAGCTGCCGGACGGCAGCGGTTCGAGCAGCCGGCGCACCAGCTCGTACGCGCCGTCCTCGTCCGCGACGAAGTGGAGCAGCGCGACGAGGGAGAGCGCGACCGGCCGGGTGAGGTCCAGGATCTTGCCGGCGGCCTCGATGATGCTCCCCGGCTCGCGGACATCGGCCTGGACGTACTCGGTGACGCCCTCCGGGGTGCTGCGCAGCAGCGCCTCGGCGTGCCGGAGGACGATCGGGTCGTTGTCGGTGTAGACGATCCGGGAGTCGGGTGCGACCTCCTGGGCTATCTGGTGGAGATTGGGCTCGGTGGGGATACCCGTACCGATGTCGAGGAACTGGCGCACCCCGCCTTCGGTGCCGAGCCAGCGGGTGGCGCGGTGCATGAACGCCCGGTTGACCCGGGCCATTTCGGGACCCCTGGCGTCCAGTGCGAGAAGCTGCTTCGCCATCTCCTCGTCCACCGGGTAATTGTCCTTGCCGCCGAGGAACCAGTCGTACACCCGGGCCGGATGCGGCTTGGTGGTGTCGATCGGGTCATGCCCGGTCATGTGCGCTCCATGAGTCTCAGGTCAATGAGTCGATGAGTGGAGATGCGGAGATGCGGAGAAAACAGGGGTTGAGCGGGTTCGACTGAGCATGTTCGGCTGAGGGGATCAGGTGAGCAGGAAGTCCGCCTGGCCCGACTTGGCACCTTGGATGAAGGCGGCGATCTCATTGGTGGTGTAGATCAGTGCGGGGCCGTCAGGGTCGGCGGACTGGCGCACGGCGACTCTGCCGTCGGCCAGCTTCATGGCCTCGATGCAGTTGCCGCCGTTGCCACCACTCCACGGCTTGTGCCAGCCTTCGGCGCCGAGGTCGGCGGCGGGCATGCCGTTGTATATGGGATCCATTCACAGCTCCTTGCGGACATCCCTGAGGATCTCCTTCGTGCGTTGTGCAGTTGCGGCCTGGGCCGCCATCCGGTCCATGACCTCCAGGTGGGTGGCCACTTCGGGACGAGCATCGAGATAAACGGCACCGGTGAGGTACTCGCTGTAGACCATGTCCGGCAGCTCCGGTACCGCGAAACGGAAGATCACGAACGGCCCGTAGGTACCGGGGTGGTGTCCGGTCGAGAATTCCGCGATCTGCAGGGTCACATTGGACTGGGCGGTGGCTTCGAGCAGCCGGTCGATCTGTTCCCGCATGATCTCCGGGCTGTCGCCCACCGGGCGGCGCAGCACCGTCTCATCCATGATCACCCAGAATTTGGGCGCGTCCACGCGGGTCAGGAGAGACTGGCGTTCCATCCGGAGCGCCACGTGGCGCTCGATGTCCTCCGGCCGCGCCTGCCCCACGGCGCCGGCGTTCATGACGGCGCGCGCGTAGCCCTCGGTCTGGAGCAGCCCGGGTACGAAGTGCGGTTCGTACGCCCTGAGCAGCGCGGCGGACCCCTCCAGGCTGACATACATGCTGAACCAGTCCGGCAGGATGTCGTGGAACCGCTGCCACCAGCCGGGCTTATTGGCTTCCTCGGTGAGTTCGACAAACGCGTCGGCCTCGTCCTCGGGGATCCCATAGGCCCTGAGCAGCACCTGTACATAGGGGATCTTGAGCGCGACCTCGGCCGTCTCCATCCGGCGTATCGTCGCCGGGGCCACGCGGAGGAGCTTGGCGGCCTCCTCGCGTTTCAGCCCTGCACGCTCGCGCAGATCCTGCAGGCGTCTGCCCAGTACGACCTGTCCCACGGTCGGGGCGGACCGCGGCTCACTCACTTTTGGGTCCTCCCCACGCACGGTTGATAGCAGTCTGCCATGTCTCTTCCACGAAGAACACGGCACTCTGAAAAATTCAGAGTGCTACTTGCCAAGTGTCCTCGGCGGGTGGAGAGTGGATCGGTGAACCAGTTCACGCGGTCGTCGCGCTCTGCCACGGGAGAGGTCTTGGGCGCGAACGCCGCTCCCCCACCGTTAGGAATCGGTCGTGGCACCTGGTAACGCGCTCACCCCACAGCTCACAGCCCTGTGCCCTGGCAACGTTGTCCGTCGTTACGGGTTCCAATTGCCGGCTCACGCCGAGTCCGTCTGTCGCGCGAGACAGCTGACCCGCGACCGTCTCGCCACCTGGGATGCGGACGAGGAGACCCGCGAGACCGCGGCGCTCGTGGTGTCGGAGCTGGTCACCAACGCGGTGGTGCACGCCGCGGGCGACCATGTCGTCTGCGAGATACGGCAGACCAGGGGAAAGCTGCGGATAGCGGTGGAGGACCAGGGGTACGGGCCGACGGGGCCGCAGCTGCACCGCACCGAGGAAGGCGAGAGCGAGGGCGAGAGCGGCCGCGGACTGTTTCTCGTCGATTCCATATGCAGCGCCTGGGGAGCCCACGACACATCGGGATATGGGCCCGGACGTGTCGTCTGGGCGGAACTGTCACACGGAGCGGAGCATTCATGCTGAAGACCACGTTGCATCGCCTTTCGCGCGGCCTGCGCAACGAGTCATCTCCCGAACACGTACAGCTGCCGCTCCCCCCGACCCTGCCCGCCTCGCTGGGGTGTGACGCCGTGGGTATCCCGGCGCGGCACGGCTTCCGGCTGATGGCGCGGCTACCGAGGAAGGGCTGCATCTTCGCCGACGCCGAGTGGTGGTGGTGGATCGTTCCGGCGGGCTCGGACCTGGATCTGACCTGGCCGTCGCCGGCCCGCTATGTCGCGGGGACGAGCGTGCCCGCGACGCACCCCCGGCTGATCCACTGGCCGGAGGACCCCACGCCGTACACCCCGCCGATCCCCTTCTACCTCATGGTCTGCCAGCTGACCGGCACCGCGCCGTCCTGGGAGCCCGACGGCGCGGCGGGGACGGTACCGGCACGGCGGAGCTAGAGGGAGCAGCTCCTGTTCCCGGAGCGGGACCGGCTGATCGGTCGGTCGGCTTCGCACTCCGGTCCCGTTACCGCGGGCCGATCACATAGGCTCATGTGTGAGATGAACAACAACCACACTTCCCTCGGCCCGAAGGCCGACAAAGAGACCGTACGCCGGCACAATCTGAGCCTTGTGCTACGAGCGGTACGGGACGAGGGCGAGGCGACCCGGGCCGGGGTCGCGGCACGGGTGGGCCTGACCCGGGCGGCCGTGTCGTCCCTGGTCGAACAGCTACTGGACAGCGGGTTCCTCTCCGAGTCCGGCAAGACGTTCAGCGGCCAGGCCGGGCGGCCTGGCACCGTGCTGAAGGTGACGCGCACGGGACCCGCGGGGATCGGCGTCGAGATCAATATCGACTATGTGTCGGTGTGTGTGGTCGACCTGTCCGGCACCGACCGGGTCCGGCTGACCGAACACCTCGACAACCGGGACTCCCGCCCCGTCGATGTGCTGGCCCGCTGCGCCAGGATCGCCGCCCATACCCTGGAGTCCGCCGCCGAGCAGGATCTGCTGCCGGTCGGGGTCCAACTCGCCCTGCCGGGGCTGGTGTCGGGCCGTACGGTCCGGCAGGCCCCGAATCTCGGCTGGAACCTGGTGCCCTCCGACGAGTTGTTCGCCTCCGCGCTGGCCGAGCTGCGGCCCGATCTGCCGCCGCTGCCGGTGAGTTCGGAGAACGAGGCCAATCTCGCGGCGCTGGCGGAGCTGTGGTTCGGCGATCTCGGCCCGCTCCGTACCTTCCTCTATCTGACCGGTGAGATCGGCGTCGGCGGCGCGCTGGTACTCAACGGCGAACTGCTGCGCGGGGCCCATGGGTTCGCCGGGGAGATCGGCCATGTGGTCGTCGATCCGGAGGGGCCGCTGTGCCGTTGTGGCTCCCGGGGGTGCCTGGAGCAGTACGCGGGTCAGTCCGCGCTGCTGCGGGCGGCGGGGATCGACGAGAACGCCGGGGTGCCGGGCGTGGCCGAGCTGGGGCTGCGCGCGGCCGCGGGCGACCCCCAGGCCGTCGCCGCCGTGGAGCGGGCCGGGCAGACGCTGGGCCGGGTGCTGTCGGGTGCGGTGAACCTCTTCGACCCGGACGCGGTCGTCCTCGGCGGGATCTACCGCGAGCTGATGCCCTGGCTCTCGCCGGCCGCGGACCGGGAGCTGACCGCGCGAGTGGTGTCGGGCCTGTGGAAGAGCGACAGCGGGCGGCTGCGCGGGTCCTCCTCGGCGGGGGACGCGGCGCGCGGCGCGGCGGCTCTGGTCGTCCAGGCGGTGCTGGCGGATCCGGTGGCGTACGTACACCGCGAGGCGCGCGGAACGGGCTGACGTACGGCACAGCCGAAGCGACGCGGGACGGCCGGCGCAAGCCCGTCCCGCGTGCGTTCGTGGCGTGGCTCCTACGGTCAGCGGACGCCGAGGAGGTGGTCCATGGCGAGCTGGTCGAGGTGCTCGAACGCCATGCCGCGCGCGGCGGCGGCATCCACGTCGAACTCCTCGTAGGCGCTGCGGTCGGCCAGCAGCGCGGTCACGCCCTCGGGGGCGGTGGGCTGCGCGAGTTCGTCCACGCGGGAGGCGCGCAGTGCCTCCTGGACGAGGGGGTCGGCGCGGAAGGAGGCAGCCCGCTCCTTGAGGATCAGATAGTTGCGCATGCAGCCGGCGGCGGAGGCCCACACCCCGTCGAAGTCCTCGGTGCGCGGCGGCTTGAAGTCGAAGTGCCGCGCGCCCTCCCAGCCCGCGTTCTCCAACAGGTCGACCAGCCAGAAGGCGGCACGCAGGTCGCCGGCGCCGAACCGCAGGTCCTGGTCGTAGCGGGTGCCGTGCTGGCCGTTGAGGTCGATGTGGAAGAGCTTGCCCGACCAGAGCGCCTGGGCGATGGCGTGCGGGAAGTTGAGCCCGGCCATCTGCTCGTGGCCGACCTCGGGGTTGACGCCGAACAGCTCGGGGCGCTCCAGGCGGTCGATGAACGCCAGGGCATGGCCGACGGTGGGCAGCAGGATGTCGCCGCGCGGCTCGTTGGGCTTGGGCTCGACGGCGAACTTGAGGTCGTAGCCCTGCTCGACGACATACTCCCCGAGCAGGTCGAAGGCCTCCTTCATCCGGTCGAGGGCGAGGCGTATGTCCTTGGCCCCGCCCGACTCGGCGCCTTCACGGCCACCCCAGGCGACGAAGGTCCTGGCGCCCAGTTCGGCCGCGAGGTCGACATTGCGCAGCACCTTGCGCAGGGCGTAGCGGCGGATGTCGCGGTCGTTCGCGGTGAAGCCACCCTCCTTGAAAACGGGGTGGGTGAAGAGGTTGGTGGTGACCATCTCGACCGTGATCCCGGTCTCTTCGGTCGCCTGCGTGAACCGCTTGATGTGCGCTTCGCGCTCCGCCTCCGTCGAGCCGAACGGAATGAGGTCGTCGTCGTGGAAGGTCACACCCCACGAGCCGAGCTCCGCGAGTCGGTGAACCGATTCGACGGGATCCAGCGCCGGGCGGGTCTCGTCGCCGAACGGGTCCTTGCCCTGCCAGCCCACCGTCCAGAGGCCGAAACTGAACTTGTCCTCGGGGGTGGGTGTGAAGCGTTCCGTCATGACTCTGGCCGCCTTCGATACCTCAGGTCCGGCACGTGCCGACCTCATTTGTTTCCTGACATGACTAATAATGCACGGGGATGGGGGTGTGCAAAAGACCCCACACGCGCACGCACACAGGATGATGATCGTCGGCACGGTTCCGGTGTGCCACGCCATCGCGTAATTTGTTTCACCGACGCTCAATCTGGAGGTAAGCCCCATGTCGCGGAACCCGGTCGTCATCGGCGTGGACAGCTCCACCCAGTCCACGAAGGCGGCCTTCACGGACGCCGCCACAGGCCGGCTGCTCGCCGTGGGCCGCGCGCCGCACCGGGTGACCGGTGAGGGCGGCGCCCGGGAGACGGACCCGGAGGTGTGGTGGAACGCGCTGCGCGAGGCGGTCGCCGCCGGTCTGAGGGAATCCGGGGTGGACGCCTCGGCCGTGACCGGCATAGCCGTCGCCGGGCAGCAGCACGGTCTGGTGGTGCTCGACCGCACCGGCCGGCCGCTGCGCCCCGCGCTGCTCTGGAACGACACCCGCTCCGCCCCGCAGGCGGCCGCGCTCACCGAGGCGCTGGGCGGCCCCGACGCCTGGACGGCGCGCACGGGCTCCGTACCGGTGGCCTCGATGACGGCCTCCAAGTGGCAGTGGCTGCGGGAGAACGACCCCGCCATCGCCGAGGCCACGGCGGCCATCCGGCTCCCCCACGACTTTCTCACCGAGCGGCTCTCGGGCACCGCGGCCACCGACGCCGGTGACGCCTCGGGCACCTGCTGGTACTCCACCGCCACCGGAGAGTACGACCCCGAGCTGCTGGCGCTCCTCGGCCTCGACGCCGATCTGCTGCCCGCCGTCGCCGCGACCGGCGCCGCGCGCGTCGGCTCGCTCACGGCGGGCTCCGCGGCGGAACTGGGACTGCCCGCGGGCATCGCCGTGGCCGCCGGCACCGGCGACAACATGAGCGCGGCCGTCGGGCTGGGCTTCGGCGGCGCCGGTCTGCTGGACCACCCGGTGCTGAGCCTCGGCACGTCGGGGACGGTCTTCGCCGCCACGCGCACCCGCCCCGTCTCCCCCGCGCTCGCCGGGTTCGCGGCGGCGGACGGTACGTATCTGCCGCTGGCCTGCACGCTCAACTGCACGCTCGCCGTGGACAAGGTGGCCTCGCTGCTCCGGCTCGACCGGGAGGACGCGCTGCCGGGCGGCGAAGCCGTACTGCTCCCCTATCTGGACGGCGAACGCACCCCCGATCTCCCCGCCGCCTCGGGCCTGCTGACCGGGCTGCGCCATGACACCACCCCGCAGCAACTGCTGGGCGCCGCCTACGAGGGCGCGGCCGTCACCGTACTGCGCGCGCTAAACGAGGTACTGCGCTCCTGCGGCCTCGACCCCGCGGCCCCGGAGGTGGCGAGCCGCCCGCTGCGCCTGGTCGGCGGCGGCGCGCAGGGCCGTATGTGGGTGGATACGGTCCGCCGGCTCTCAGGCCGCCGGGTGATCGTCCCGACGAGCGGCGAACTGGTCGCGCTGGGCGCCGCCGCGCTGGCCGCGGGCGCCGCGACGGGCGAGGACCCGGTGGCGATCGCGACCTCCTGGCGGACCGGCGACGGGCCCGAACTGCCCCCGGTGGAACGGGACATGGAGACCTGGGAGCGCGTGGGATCGGTCCTGGACAGGGCGGCGCCGAGCCTGCTGGGCTGAGCCGAGCCCGCTGAACCGAGCAGCCCGCCGCGGCAGCGGCACGCTGTCGCGGCGGTGCGTGCGATCGGCGGGCGGTGGATCGTCGCACCCGCCCCCACCGTGGCGTCAACCACGGGTTGACAGTGGTCGACTGTCAACCTAGGGTTGCCTCATGGTGGAACCGACTCAGACAAACAATTCCGTCCGCCTCGACGACCTCATCGAGGCGATCAAGAAGGTGCACGGTGACGCTCTCGATCAGCTCCAGAGCGCCGTCGTCGCCGCCGACCATCTCGGCGAAGTGGCCGATCACCTCATCGGTCACTTCGTCGACCAAGCCCGCCGCTCCGGTGCCTCATGGACCGAGATCGGCAAGTCCATGGGGGTCACGCGGCAGGCCGCCCAGAAGCGATTCGTGACGAAGGACGAGCCGGCGCCCGACGCGAACCAGGACTTCGGCAGGTTCACCCCACGGGCCAGGAACGTCGTCGTCGCGTCCCAGAACAAGGCCCGCGAAGGCCGTCACACACAAATCGGCACCGGGCATCTCGTGCTCGGCCTGCTCGACGACCCGGAAGGGCTGGCCGCACAGGTACTCGTCGCCCAGGGCGTACGGCTGGAGACGATCGCGGCCGCCGTGGCCGAGACGCTGCCGAAGCCCTCCGGCGAGCCCGTGCCCGACCTCGTGCCCTTCGACGCCCGGGCGAAGAAGGCCCTCGAACTCACCTTCCGCGAGGCACTGCGGCTGGGCCACAACTACATCGGCACGGAGCACCTGTTGCTGGCGCTGCTGGAGCAGGAGGACGGCAAGGGCGTACTCAGCGGGCTCGGCCTCGACAAAACAAGCACCGAGGAGCACGTGTCGGCCGCCCTGCGGGCGATCCGGGAGAAGCTCCAGGAATAGCAGTGGCGCACCGGCCCGCCCGTGCCCCGCGGGCGGGCCCGCACAGCGGCGACGCCACCCGTTCCCTCACCGGAATCGGTACGGGCGATCCCGTCGCCGGCCGCCGTCAGTCCGTCGTCAGGCCACCCGCCGCCCGCGCCAGGGCGTCGAGGAGCGGACGGATCAGCGGGTGCGCCTCCGCGCCCCTGCGTACGGCGGCGAAGACCCTGCGGGTCGCGGCCGGGCCCGCCACGGGGCGTACGACCGTACCCTTCAGCTCCATGCCGCGCAGCGCGGAGCGCGGGACCAGCGCCACTCCCGCGCCCGCGCCCGCGAGGGCCACGACCGCGCGGAAATCGTCGGAGGAGTGCGCCAGACGCGGCTCGAAACCCGCCAGCTCGCAGGCGAGCTGGATCACGTCATGGCAGGGGTTGCCGGGGTACGGGCCGATCCAGTCGCTGTCGGCCAGCTCGGCGAGCACGACCTCGGCACCGAGGCCGAGCGGATGCGCGGCGGGCAGGACGGCGTCGAACGGCTCCGCGTACAGCGGCACCCGCCACAGCCGCAGATCGTCCTCGCGCGGGGCGCCCCGGTACTCGACCGCGACCGCCAGATCCGCTTCTCCGTCGAGCACCATCGGCAGGCTCGCGTCACCCTCGGCGTCCCGTACGCGTACCCGTATGTCGGGGTGCGGTCCGGCGAGCAGTTGAAGGGCCGGGGCCAGTACTTCCGCGATGCCCGTGGCGAAGGCGGCGACCGTGACCTCGCCCGCCGTCCCGCCCGCGTACGCCGCGAGTTCCGCCTCGGCGCGCTCCAGCTGCGCGAGGACGGCGTGCGCGTGAGTGAGCAGGATCTCCCCGGCGGCGGTCAGCCGTACGCCCCGGCCGCTGCGGGTCAGCAGCGCGTGCCCGGTCTCGTGCTCCAGTGCGGCGAGCTGCTGGGAGACGGCGGAGGGCGTGAGATAGAGCGCGGCGGCCGCGGCGGTCACCGTACGGTGGTCCGCCACGGCCCGCAGGACACGCAGCCGTCGGGGGTCGATCACCCGGCCCATTTTGCCAGGTCTGCCCGGAAGTCCACCCCCACCGGCATCGGCCGCGCCACCGCCCTCAGCCCTCCCGCTTCATCGCCTCGCGCGCGTCGACGAACGCCGCGACGGCCCGCTCCACATCGTCCGTGGAGTGCGCGGCGGACAGCTGCACCCGGATCCGCGCCCGGCCCATGGGGACGACGGGGTACGAGAAGCCGATCACATAGACCCCGCGCTCCAGCAGCAGTTCGGCCATCCGGCCCGCCTCGGCGGCGTCGCCGATCATGACGGGAGCGATGGCGTGGTCACCGGGCAGGATCTCGAACCCAGCCGCCGTCATCTCCGCGCGGAAGAGCGCGGTGTTGGCGTTCAGCCGGTCCCGCAGCTCGCCCGCGCTCTCCAGTAGATCGAGGACCTTGATCGACGCGGCGGCGATGACCGGCGCGAGGGAGTTGGAGAAGAGATACGGGCGCGAGCGCTGGCGCAGGAGCGCGACGATCTCGGCGCGGGCCGCGACATAGCCGCCGGAGGCGCCGCCGAGCGCCTTGCCGAGCGTGCCGGTGATGATGTCGACCCGGTCCATGACGCCGTGCAGCTCGGGGGTGCCCCGGCCACCGGGGCCGACGAAACCGACGGCGTGCGAGTCGTCGACCATGACCATCGCGTCGTACCGGTCGGCGAGATCACAGATCTCGGCCAGCGGGGCGACGTACCCGTCCATCGAGAACACGCCGTCCGTGACGATCAGCCGGCGACGGGCGTCCTGGGACTCCTTGAGCCGGGTCTCCAGCTCGGTCAGGTCGCGGTTGGCGTACCGGAGACGGCGGGCCTTCGAGAGCCGGATGCCGTCGATGATGCTGGCGTGGTTGAGGGCGTCGGAGATGACGGCGTCCTCCGGGCCGAGGAGCGTCTCGAACACCCCTCCGTTGGCGTCGAAGCAGGAGGAGTAGAGGATCGTGTCCTCCTGGCCGAGGAACGCCGACAGCCGCTGCTCCAGCTCCTTGTGGATCTCCTGCGTGCCGCAGATGAAGCGTACGGACGCCATGCCGTAGCCCCAGCGGTCGAGCGCGTCCTTGGCGGCGGCGACGACCTCGGGGTGGTCGGCGAGTCCGAGGTAGTTGTTGGCGCAGAAGTTGAGGACATCACCGGGGGCGCCGCCCGTGGTGACGGCGACGGAGGCGCTCTGCGGGGTCGAGATCACGCGCTCGGGCTTGAAGAGACCCGCGTCGCGGATCTCGTCGAGGGTGGCGGAGAGGTCGTCCCGGACGGACGCGTACATGAAGGGCTCCTTCTTCTGGGGCTCGGTGCGCCAGGTCCTGTCCGACTGGACGTGACCTGGGGCCTTTCGTTTGGATCAGGCCGGATCAGGGAGCGAGGTCTGGTGCTGTGGATCGCAAGGCGGAGGAGGGAGCCCACGCGGAGCGCAGGCGACCGACGACAACGCGGCGAGGCATGGTGCCAGGGCTCGCGAGCCCGGCAAGATCCAAACGAGAGGCCCTGGGGGGCCGGTGGGGCGGTCAGGCGCTCCAGTTGAGAATGATCTTGCCGCTGCGCGCGGAGGACGCTTCGTCGAACGCCGCGTCGAAGTGCTCGTATCCGTAGCTGCCGGTGATGACGGGCGTGAGGTCGAGCCCGCCTTCGAGCAGGACCGTCATCGCGTACCAGGTCTCGAACATCTCGCGTCCGTAGATGCCCTTGACCGTGATCATCGAGGTGACGATCTTCGACCAGTCGACTGCGAACTCCTCGGCGGGCAGCCCGAGCATGGCGATCCGGCCGCCGTGCGTCATGTTGTCGACCATGTCGCGCATGGCCTCGGGACGTCCCGACATCTCCAGACCGACGTCGAAGCCCTCCTTGAGGCCGAGCTGCCGCTGTGCGTCGGCGATGCCGATGTCGGCGGGCGAGACGTCGAGGGCGAGGGTGGCACCGGCCTTGCGGGCGAGTTCGAGGCGGTGCGGGCTGACGTCGGTGATCACGACATTGCGCGCACCGGCGTGCCGGGCGACGGCCGCGGCCATGATGCCGATCGGGCCCGCGCCGGTGATCAGCACGTCCTCACCGACGAGAGGGAAGGAGAGCGCGGTGTGCACGGCGTTGCCGAACGGGTCGAAGATCGCGGCGACATCGAGATTCACCTCGGCGCGGTGGACCCAGACGTTCGCGGCGGGCAGGGAGACGTACTCCGCGAAGGCGCCGTCGCGGCCGACACCGAGCCCGACGGTGCTGCGGCACAGATGCCTGCGGCCGGCCAGGCAGTTGCGGCACTTGCCGCAGACGAGATGGCCCTCGCCGCTGACCAGATCACCGACGGAGACGTCCTGCACGGCGGCGCCGACGGCGGCCACCTCGCCGACGAACTCGTGGCCGAGGACGCGGGGTGTGGTGACGGCCTGCTGGGCCCAGCCGTCCCAGGACCGGATGTGCAGGTCGGTGCCGCAGATGCCGGTACGGAGCACCTTGATCAGTACGTCACCGTCCCCGTACTCCGGCTCGGGCACATCCATGAGCCACAGCCCCGGCTCGGCCTTCTGTTTGACAAGTGCCTTCATGGGCGCGGCTCCCGGGGGTGGTGGTGCGTAGTGCGCGGTGCATGGCGCTGAGCGGTGATCACTGTTCGGTGGTCGTGCACCAATCTGCCGAGCGGTGACCGTTCAGTCCATCGAGGATTTCTTAAGCGGCCCAACAGCGCAGCTTCACGCGCCGCGGCGCGCCGGGAAGACCGACCGGGTGGCGGGAGGGAAGGGAGCTGTCTGTCCGCGTACGCGGCTATCGGTACGTACAGTCCCCGCGGCGACGCGCGCACCGGCGTTCCCGGAGCTCCCGTCGCGACCGCAGGGGGTGCGGTCGCCAGGGCGGTCGCACGGCGAGCGTGCCGGGCGTCGAAGCACCCTGCGCGGGTACGCCCGTGCCGGGCCATCCGTCCGCGGCGGCCGACTCCACGGCGTGGCCACCGGGGTCGGGACGCGTCGGCGACACGGCCGCGGGGACGGCGGACCGCTGTCCGGGCACCTGCGCCGTGGGGGTCACCGTCATCGCCGCCGTCATCACGGGTGCGGTCACCGCCGTACGGGTCAGCAGCACCACGCCCCGAGCCGCGAGCACCGCGCCGACGAGCGCCGCCGTCACTCCCAGGGCGCCGCCCTGGAGGCGCTCCCCCAGCAGGCTCAGACCGATGACAGCCGCCACGAGCGGGTTGGCCAGGGTCAGGACCGCGAGCGGCGCTCCGAGTCCGCCGCGGTAGGCACGCTGCGACAGCAGCAGACCACCGGACGCGAAGGCCGCGACCACCAGTGCCACGGCCGCCACCTGCCAGATCGGCAGCCCGTCCGCGTCGCGCGCGGTGGCGGCGACCGTCACTGTCTGAGTGAGGGCCGAGGCGACGCCCGAGGTGATGCCGGAGGCCGCCGCGTGCCGGAGCCCGGACCCGGCACCCGGCCGGGTCAGCAGCGCGACCAGCGCCATCGCCACGCCCGCGACGCCGAGCGCCTGCGGCAGGCTGAGCGTCTCGTCGGCGGAGCTTCCGGCCGCCGCGAGCAGGATGGCCGCGAGGCCGACCAGCGTGAAGGCCGTGCCACGCCACTCGCCCCGGCTGACCTGCCGCCCGGCACGACGGGCCCCCAGTGGTACGGCCGCGACGAGGGTGAGCGCGCCCAGCGGCTGGACGACCGTGAGCGGTCCGTAGGTCAGCGCCACGACATGCAGCAGCGCGCCGGTCGCGTTCAGTCCGACCGACCACCACCAGGCGCCGCGGGTCAGCAGAGTGAACAGCCCGGTGTCCGGTGCCGTACGGGCCGCCAGCCGCTCCTGCGCCACCGCGGCGGAGGCGTACGCGACGGCCGAGACCAGCGACAGCGCCACGGCCACGGCCGTCGCCCCGTTCATCGGACGGCCCCTGAGGTGACGGGAGCGACAGGTGCCCCCGGCGGGACCCGTGCGGCGGCGGAGCGTGCGACCAGCAGGCCGCGCCGCGGGTAGCGGGGACGTGGCGCCCTGATGACCGTCAGCGCGCCCGTGAGCAGGGCGACGGCCACGAGGGCGTCGAGCCAGTAGTGGTTGGCGGTGCCTATGACCACGAGCAGCGTCAGCAGCGGATGGAGCAGCCAGAGCCACCGCCACCGTGACCGCGTGGCGGCGATGAGGCCCACGGCCACCATCAGGGCCCAGCCGACATGCAGCGACGGCATCGCCGCGAACTGGTTCGCCAGCGCGTCGGTGTCCGGGCTCTCGCCGTACACCGTCGGCCCGTACACCTGGCCGGTGTCCACCAGGCCGGACGCCGCGAGCAGCCGCGGCGGCGCGAGGGGCATCAGCAGATGCAGCACGAGCGCGGCCCCGGTCAGTACGGACAGGGCGCGCCTGGCCCACAGGTAGTGGCCGGGGCGGCGCCAGTAGAGCCAGCCGAGGAAGAGCACCGTCGCCGAGAAGTGCACGGTCGCGTAGTACGTGTTCGCCAGGTGGACCAGCGTGCCGCTGTCCAGCAGCACGCCCTGTACGGAGCCCTCACCCGGCAGATGGAGGGCGCGCTCCCAGTCCCAGACCCGGTCGGCGTTCCGGAATGCCTCGCCGGTCCGGCCGGTGGCGGCCAGCCTGCCGAATTTGTAGACGAGGAAGAGTCCGGCGACGAGCAACAGCTCACGTACGAGGGGCGGTCGGGCGGAAGCTTCCGGCTTCCGTGCGGCGGGCCCGGTGCGGGTGCGTATCACCCGACCCCCTTACCTGGACAACACGGCGCGGCAGAACGTCGTGGCAGTGCGGCGGCGCGGTCCTGAACCGCGCCCTATCGATACGCCAGTGTACCGATACGGATTCGTATCGGTACACTGGCGTATCGGTACACTGACGTATCGCCGCCGGAGCCGTATCGGAACCGAGTGGCAGAGACGGGGAGAGACGATGACGCCGCAGCGCCGCTCCAAGATCACGCCGGAACGGGAGCTGGAACTCTACGAAGCCGCCCTGGAGCTGCTCAGAGAGAGCGGGTACGAGGCGCTGACCATGGAGGGTGTGGCCGCTCGTTCCCGCTGCGGCAAGTCCACGCTCTACCGTCAGTGGGGCACGAAACCGCAACTGGTCGCGGCGGCGCTGCGTGGCACCCGCTGCGTCAAGCTCATGGACGTCGACACGGGCACCCTCGCCGGAGACCTGCGGGCGGCGGCCCGTGCGGCGGTGGAGGGCGCGGGGCGCGACACCGCGCTGATGCACGCGCTCAGCCACGCGGCCTTCCAGAATCCGGAGCTGTTGCGCGCCCTGCGCGAGAACCTCATCGAACCGGAGTTCGCGGCGATCAACACCATGGTCGAACGCGCCGTGGCCCGCGGCGAGATCGCGGCCGACAACCCCGCGGCCGAGTTCGTGGCCACCCAGCTGATGGGCGTCATGCGCGCCCGGCCGATGGTGGAGGGCCGGCAGGCCGACGAGGCATATCTCCACCGCTTCCTGGATGCCGCGGTCTTCCCCGCACTCGGCCTGCGCGCCACCTCGCGAGTCATCTCGCACACCTGACCGGTGGGCCGTCGTCCGAGCGGATGACGACGACTCACCGGCGCCGCACCGTGGGGACGGGAGCGGCGCACTCCATGCCTGCGGGCCCCTTCCCCGGAGGGGGCCCACAGGCATGCCGGGGCCTGCGCGGCGACAGGTCACGCGACCACCCGGGCCCTTGGAGGGATGGGAGAACGGGGAGATGCGTGCGGAGGCCGGTCTCGTACAGGTCTCGTACATTCGTCTCCGTAGATCATCGCTCAATGACGTAGTGATAACGATCAGAATGGCGACGGCATCCGGGAGGAGCCGTATACGAGCCGTGACGAACGCCTTCGGCCGACGGCGGGTGCCGGGGGTTCGGGGAGGGCCGGGGGGCGGGGGTGGGGTGGTATGAACCACGGGCGCACGGCGCGCGTGTGGCCCTTGTTCGGGGGCTGCGTGGCTTGAGCGCGGTCGCTTCGGCTCTCGACCCGTACGGATCGCGTCAGTTCACAATCAGTCAATTTCAGCCAGCGGCACGCCAGTTGCGCAGTTGTTGACGATCCGACTTGGGCAGATACGCTCCACCCGAACGGCATCGCCCCTTGTCCGCACACGTATTGCGCCCTTGCCGCATCAGGAGGCCGATCATGACCTGTGTCTCGGAACAGCGCTTGGTCCAACAGCTTCCGGCTGTGCCGTTCTACTGCCCCGTACCGCCCGCCAGACATCCCTCGGTCGAGGCCCTCAACGACCAGACCGTGCGATGGATGCTCCAACAGCGCCTCGACAGCGACGAGCATCAACTCAAACGTCTGGCCGTCTGCGACTTCGGCGGCCTCACCGCCTCGACCATGCCGTACGGAGCGCTCGAACCGCTCACGCTGATGGCCAAATTCCACGCCGTGCTCTTCTCGCTCGACGACAGCGTGTGCGACGAGTCCGAAGCCACGGCCGATCTGCTGGCCCAGGAGACCGCGCGCATGATGCGCGCCGTGGAGGCACCGACCGCGCGGGCGCTCGGCGACTCACCGCACACCGCCGCGCTGCGCAGGCTGCGGCTGGAACTGGAGCAGTACGCGTCGCCGCGTCAGGTGCGCCGTTTGACGGAGGCCATGCGCGTCTACACCTCGGGGCTGGTGTGGGAGGCGTCCTGGCGCCGTGCCCCGGAACTTCCCTCGCTCGACGACTACGTCACGCTCTGGATGCGCGCCATCGGGATGGCGCCCTCCACCGCGATGATCGAGGTAGTCGGCGGTTTCTCCGTGGCGGACGAGGACATGCAGGACGCGCGGGTACGCGCGCTCACGGAGATCACCTGGACGCTGGTCAGCTGGGACAACGATCTCTACTCCCGCAACAAGGAGTTGCTGCGGGCCGACGACAATCTGAATCTGATCGACGTCCTCTGTCAGGAGCAGCACTGCGACCCGCGTCGCGCACTCGTACGCGTCGTGGCGATGCGGGACCGCGTGATGGTGCTGTTCGACCGGCTGGCCCAACAGGTGCTCAAGGAGGCGGACGACAGCCTGCGCCGCTATGTGCAGGGGCTCGGCCAGTTCGTCCGGGGGCATCTCGACTGGGCGTCGATCTGCCCCCGCTACTCCGTGCCGTCGGGTCCGCGGGCGACCCCGGGCGGGTGGTGGAAGCAGCAGCCGGCCGACACCAGCCTGGAGCCGCTGCCGATCCCCACGATCTCCTGGTGGTGGGACCAGCTCGCCCCGGCGCGCTGACCGGCCGACGCGCTGACCGGCCGGCCCCGCCGCTGCCCCGTCGCTGCCCCGCCGCTGCCCCGTCCGTTGCTCCGTCCGTTGCTCCGTCCGTTGCTCCGTCAGTGGCCGCGCCACCAGCGCGCCACCGCCCGCCAGGCCCGCTTCGGGGCGCTCACCGCGCGCTGTTCCTGGCGCTGCTCCGGGCGCTGTTCCGGGATCATCCCCGTTGCCTCCGGGACCGCCCCCGCCCCGTCGGTCCCGGCCTCCGAAGGGGACGGGACCGCGGCCTCGGCCGGTGGCCGCACCGCGTCGGGGCGCGGCGAATCCACCTGCCACCGCGGTCGTGGTACGGCGGCCGACGCGCTCGGTGGCCCGGTGACGTCCTGCGGCGGACGCGGTGCGAAGGTCACCGGAAGCTCCAGCAGCTGACGGGACATCAGAGCGCCCGCGTACCGCAGTTCATGCTCCTCCACGGCGAGTTGGATGTCGGGCAGTCGCAGCAGCAGCGCGTCGATCCCGGTGTCGGCGATCGCCCGCCCGATGTCCTGGCCCGGACACTCGTGCGGGCCGCCGCTGAAGGCGAGATGGGCCCGGTTGCCCCGCATGGACGCGTTGAGATCGGGCCGTACCACCGGGTCCACATTGGCCGCGGCGATCCCGACCACCAGCGCGTCCCCCGCCCTGATGCGCTGCCCGCCGAGTTCGGTGTCACCGACCGCCCAGCGGCCGAAGATCGTGGTGAAGGGCGGCTCGTCCCAGAGCGTCTGCTCGACCGCCTCCGGCAGGGTCATATGGCCACCGCTCAGCTGCGCCCGGAAGCGCGGATCGGTGAGGACCATGCGCAGCACATTGGCGATGAGGTTCGCGGTGGTCTCGTACGCCGCGATGAGCACCAGCCGCAGATGCTGGCCGACCTCTTCGTCGGTGAGTCCGGCCCGGTGTTCGGTGAGCCAGGTCGCGAAATCCTCCTCGGGCGCGATACGGCGGCGCTTCACCAGCCTGGTCAGTGTGGCCATCACATACGCGTTGCTCTCGTTGGCGGTCGCGGTGCCCTTGATCATGTCGCGCGCGGCCTGCACGAGGCGTTCGCTGTACTCCTCAGGCATCCCGAGGATCTGCGTCATCACCATCATCGGCAGATGCTCGGCGAACCTGCTGACCAGATCCGCCCTGCCGTCCCGGCAGAACTCGTTGACCAGCCGGTTGCTGTAGCGGTTGATATAGCGCCGGACGCCCCGGTGGTCGATGCGCGCGATCGAGTCGGTGACCGCGCCGCGCAGCCGCTCATGGTCCGCTCCGTCGGCGAAGACGCAGATGGGCTGCCAGGTGAAGACCGGCGCGAGGGGATGGTCGGGGGGCGCGCTACCGTCGTGCAGCGCGCGCCAGCGCCGGGAGTCCCGGGAGAACTGCGACGGCGTGCGCGTCATATGCAGATTGTCGCCGTGCCCGAGGACGAGCCAGGCGGGTACGTCGCCGTGGAGCAGCACGGGCGCGACGGAGCCGTGTTCGGCGCGCAGCTTCTCGTACAGACCCATGGGGTCGTTCTCGGCCTCGGGTCCGTACAGCCGCCGCAGCCCACGGGCGGCGAGACCGTCCAGTGTCGGCCCTATGGAGTCCTGGCCGCTCCGGCCGGGGGAGTTCAGCTCGTCGGCGGTCATGCCATGGGCCGGGCAGCCGGGGGGCGGCGCCATGGGGCCGTCCGGCCCGGGTCGGTGGGAATAAGGGGTGGTCACGGTCGCTCCAGGGATCAGGCCGGAAGGTGTACGTGCACAGGTACAAGTACGGGTACCGGTACGGGTACGGGGATGGCGTGTGGCGCTCGGTGCGCGGAAAACCGCGCGCGTCCGGTCGGCCGGCCGGCCACAAGGCCGGGGTCATGGGGCCGGTCATGAGGCCGCCGCAGGGGCCGCTCAGGCGGACGGCAGCGCCAGCGAGTGCAGGTAGTGCATCAGCGTCAGCAGCACATCGCGGCTCGACGCCCGCAGCCGCGCGTCGCAGTCGACCAGCGGGACCTCGTCGGGCAGGTCCAGGGCCGTCCGCAGCGCCTCGACGGGGTGGTGCGGCGCGTCCGGGAAGGTGTTGACCGCGACGACGAACGGTACGCCGCGCTCCTCCAGACGTCCGATCACATCGAAGCTGACTTCGAGGCGGCGGGTGTCGACGAGTACCACGGCTCCCAGGGCGCCTTCGAAGAGGCCGTTCCACAGGAACCAGAAGCGCTCCTGGCCGGGGGTGCCGAAGAGATAGAGGACCAGCTGTTCGGTGATGCTGATCCGGCCGAAGTCCATGGCGACGGTGGTGGCGGTCTTGGTCTCCACACCGGAGTTGTCGTCCACCCCCACCCCGGCCTGGGTCATGGTCTCTTCGGTGGTGAGCGGACGGATCTCGCTGACCGAGCCCACCATCGTCGTCTTGCCGACCCCGAATCCGCCCACGATCACGATCTTCACCGCGGAGGTGGCCGTGGTGGGCAGGACGTCCTCGCTCCTGGGACCCGTGATCGTGTCAGAGTTTCTGAAGTCCATGCATCACCGCTTCGAGAAGGGACCGGTCGGGAAGCGCGGCGCGGACGATGGGCGCGCGCGATTCGACCAGCTCGGTCGCGAGGAGTTCGGTCAGCAGCGCGGTCACCACGCTGAAGGGGAGGCTGAGATAGGCGGAGATCTCGGCCACGGACAGCGGTGCCCGGCAGAGCCGCAGAATCGCGGCCTGTTCCGGCTGCACCGTCGGCGAGGGTTCGTCGCGGGCCACGATCATGGTGACCAGATCGAGCGGCGCCCGTTCGGCGCCGTCGGGGCCGCCGGTGATCACGTACAGCCGTTCCGGGTCCCCCACATCCGCCTCGGGGCGCCGGCGTTCTCGTCGGGGAGGCGTGGTCATCCGGTCTGCCCGTCATGGCGCGGCGGACTCGTCAGATGCGCTCCGATACGGACCACCATGTCCCGCATCCGGGCCCCCACCAGCCCCGCGTCCACCGTCTCGTCGGCGAGGACCGCGAGATACGCGCCCGCTCCGGCCTCCATCAGATAGAAGAAGCCGCCCCCGATCTCGATGACGACAAGCCGCATCCGGCCGTCGCTGGAGGGGATTTCAGCGGCGACGGCCGCGGCCAGACTCTGCAGTCCGGCGCAGGCGGCGGCAAGCCGGTCGGCGACATCCGGGTCACCGCCGTGCCGGGCGATCCGGAGCCCGTCGGCGGAGAGCACCACGATCTGCTGGATCTGCGGCACTCCGTCGGCCAGCTCCTTGAGCATCCAGTCCATGTTCGCGCGCTGCTGGATCACTTCAGATCTCCCTTGCCCCACACATCGTCGGATTCGCCCTGGTCACCGGGGTGGCCCGGCGCCTCCCCCGCCCCGGCCGACGGCTCACCCGGAGTGCCGTTGACCGCCTTGGTGAACGCTTCGAGCCAGATGCCGGGACCGGGCTTCCTCTCCGGCGTACCGCCATCGCGCCGCGCGCCGTCCCGCGCGCCACCCGGGGCGCCGCCGCGCCCGCCGTTGTACCCGCCGCCGCCGTAACCGTTGCTCCTGCCGTTGGCCAGGCCATTACCTTGGGTGTGGCTGTCGCTCCGGCCGTCGGCCCGGCTGTCTTTCCTGCCGCCGTTCCCGCCGCCGTTCCCGCCGTCGCCTCGTGCGGCGGCCGGCGCGCGGCCGGTGTTCTGGAGGCCGAGGTTGTGGGAGCCGAGCGGGGCGCGGCCACGGCTGCGCCGCTGCGGCAGCCCGTTCTCCGTCCACTCCGTCACCACGGGAATGTCGTCTTCCACGGGGCCCGCCACCGGCAGCGACGGCTGTGGCCCGGTGGCCGGCCGCGGCACCCGGTCGGCGGGCCGCAGTACGTCCGTCGTGGGCAGTCCCGCACCACTGCCGCGGGGCAGCGCCGAGGCGCCGATGCCGTGGGCGATACCGGGCGCGGGACCGGTGGTGACGACATCGCGCGGCACGATGAGGACGGCCCGGACACCGCCGTACGCCGACTGCCGCAGCGAGACCTGCAGGTTGTACATCTGGCAGAGCCGGCCGACCACGGCCATACCGAGCCGGGGTGTCTCGCCCAGGTCATTGAGGTCGATACCGGCCTGGGCCTGCGCGAGCATGGTCTCGGCCCGTGCCCGTGCCTCCTCGCTGAGGCTGACGCCGCCGTCCTCGATCTCGATCGCGATCCCGGTCTGCACCTCGACCGCGGTGACATGGACGCGGGTCTGCGGCGGCGAGTAGCGGGTGGCGTTGTCGAGGAGTTCGGCGCACGCGTGGATGAGCGGTTCCACGGCCGTGCCGATGATGGCGACCTTGGCGATGGAGTGCAGATCGACGCGCTGGTACTCCAGGATCCGGGACATCGCGCCGCGCAACACGCTGAACAGCGGTACGGGCTTCGGCCATTGGCGTCCCGGACGGGCCTTGCCGAGTACCGCGACACTGTCCGCGAGCCGGCCGATCAGCGCGGTGCCGTGGTCGATGCGCAGCAGGTCGTCGAAGACCTCGGGGTTGTGGCCGTGTGCCTCTTCCATCTCCCGCAGTTCGCTGGCCTGCTGGTGCACGATGGACTGGACGCGGCGTGCGATGTTGACGAAGGAACGCTGCGCGGACTCGCGCATGGCTTCCTCGTCGTCCACGATCTGCAGGACGGAACGGAGCAAGGACCGCTGCGCGGTGGGCAGTTCGCGGTAGCGCTCGTCCCCGTCCACCACGGCGCGGATGACTTCCGCGGGCGATTCACCCTGGCGCAGCCGGTGGATCGTGGCCGGCATCAGCTCCTTGCCGAGCCGTACGGTCTCCTCGTCGTGCTGGGCGAGACGCCCTTCCAGCTGTGCGAGGCGGTACGCGTAGTGCTCGTGCAGCGTACTGACGGTCCTGGCGCGCCGGGACAGTTCTCCCGCACACCAGGCGACGACGATCGTCGCAACCGCGCCGTATACCACGAGCGGTATCCGGGCGGCGTCGGGAACAAGAGCCACCGCGACCGCTGTGGCCGCCACGATCAGGACGGCGGGAAGTACAAGCGCGCGGACGGCGGGGGATGCTTGATCACTCGGGGGTGCTTCAACACGAACCATGTAAGCCCTCTGGCGGTCGATTCAGATCAGATAATTCAAACGATCAAGGCACATAGGGAACAAGTGCCTGATTACGTATCAACTCGGCGCGCTCCGCGAGAGCTTAGCCCGATGAAATCGGCGCATCGGCATATTCACCCAACCTCGTGCGCGGGCAATGCCGTTAGGCATAGACTCGCGCGTTTGCACGCTGAGCTGCCACAAAAGCACGAACAGTAACGGCCCTGAGCCATGCCAATGGCCCTGATATCGGGCTTTTATTGGCTGATCATGCTCGTATGACAGGCTCGCCCGCACGAGGCCGGACCCGGTGCGGCTCCGCGCGCCGATCGAGGGATCGCCAACGATCTTCACTCTCCGGGGTGAAGGACATCCACGTGGCAACGCGGCCGCGCGCCGTCCGCCGAGTGGTTATCGTGGCGAGTCGGAACGGGCGACGGCAACAACGTGGAACGGGGAGGACGGACGGTGGGCGAGGGGCGGGCCGACTGGATCCGGGTGCCGGTGGGGGCCGACTCGGCGCGGTGGGCGACCCGGGGGCGCTGCAAGCTCGTGCTGTTCGTCGTGCACAACGTGACCTCGGCGACCCGGCTGCTGGATGTCCTGCCGCTGTTCCGCGACGATCTGCGGGTGCAACTGCTCGCCACGTGGACCGGTTCGTCGCCGTTCCGGGCCGGGGTGGCCGAGCTGCTCGCGGAGACCGGCGTACCGGTACTGCCGTGGGAGCAGGCGCTCGAACTTCCGGTGGATCTGACGATATCGGCCAGCTTCGGTGGTCAACTTCACGCGTTTTCAGAGAAGTTGACCGTTCTCTCGCATGGCGTTGGCTACAATAAGAGGCTCGCAACACCGGACACCGGACACCGGACACCGGACACCGGACGCCCTTCGCCCGAGGCGGAGAGCGGTACGCCCGGCGCCCGGCAACCGCCCGTCTTCGGACTCTCCCCGGACTGGCTGCTCGTCGACGGCTCCCCCGTCGCCGACGCGCTGGTCCTCTCCCACCCCGAACAGCTGGAGCGGCTGCGCGCCGCGTGCCCGGAGGCGGTGCCCACCGCCGTACTCGCCGGGGACCCGTGTTTCGACCGCGTACTGGCGGCCCTCCCCTATCGCGAGCGCTTCCGCCGGGCCCTCGATGTACGGCCGGGACAGCGGCTCGTCCTGCTGAACTCGACCTGGAACCCGGACTCCCTCTTCGGGGACGGCGGCGAGGACATACTGCCGTCGCTGCTGCCGCGGCTCACCGCCGAACTGCCCGCCGACGAGTACCGGCCGGTGGCCGTACTGCACCCCAATATCTGGCACGGTCACGGGCCCGGCCAGATCCGCGTCTGGCTGGACCGGGCCCGGCGGGGCGGGCTGGCGCTGGTGGATCCGCTGGAGGGATGGCGCCAGGCGCTCATCGCGGCCGATGTGGTCATCGGGGACGCCGGCTCGGTCAGCTACTACGCTGCGGCTCTCGGCACCCCCGTACTGATGGGCGCGGCATCGCCGGACGGACTCGACGCCCGGTCGCCGGTGGCCGCGTTCGTACGGCAGGCTCCCCGGCTCTCGCCGTACGCCCCGTTGCGGGCCCAGCTGGACGCGCTGCTCGATGGAGCGGAACGACGTCGGCCGGGGCCGCTCCCCGGCCCCGCCGAACTGGTCTCCTCGGCTCCGGGTGAGGCGGCGACGCTGCTGCGCCGCCACTTCTACCGGGTCATCGGAATCCCCGAGCCGCAGGAGCCCGCTCTGCTGGACCCGCTGCCGCTCCCCCCGTACGAGCGGGTGACGCGGACGGCCCCCATGCGGGTGGTGACCCGGCTGCTGGGGACCGGTGAGATCGAGGTGAGCCGGTACGCGGACCCCCGGTCGGAGCCGACGGGTGACGGGGACGCGCATACGGCCGTGCACGAGGACACCCTGGACCCGGACAGACGCGCGCTCGCCGATGTGATCTTCCGGTACGGCGCGGTGGACGATCCCCGGTACGGCAGCCCGGAGGAGTGGACGGCGGAGGTACTGGCCCGCCACCCCTACTGTGCGCTGGCGGCACTGGTCACCGGTCCCGGCAGCTGTACGGTCCGCACGCGGACCGGCACACTGCTGCGGCTCTCCGGCGCGCCCGCCGCCGCCGACCCCGCCGCGTATGTCTCCGCTCTGTACGCCTGGCTGGCCGCGGGCAAGGCGTGGGAGGAGCTGGCGGCGGGCGGGATGACCGTACACACCGGCAGGAGCGGCCCGCACCATGTGTCGGTCGGTCCGGTCGGTCCGGTCGGTCCAGGGACTCAGGCCCGTCCGGTCGGTCCGGAGGGCCCGAACGTTCCCCTCACTCCCCCGAACTGAGGCAGCGCTCGCGCAGTGTCCGCAGATGCGCGAGATGGTAGGCGGCCTTCTCGGCGTCGAGCGCGGCTGCCGCCTCATCGATCAGCGGCAGCGCGCGGTGCGGGTCCCCCTCGGCGAGACAGGTCTCGGCGAGGTCGGTGAGCGTCCTCGCGGTGTTGTACGACTCCCCGGCGACGTCGCGGAAGAACACCAGCGCCGCGGCCAGCCGCTCATGGGCCTCGGCGTAGCGGCCGAGACCGCGCAGGGCCCGGCCCCGATGCCGGTCCAACAGGGCACGGGCGCGGGGCAGATCACACTCGCCCTCGTCCCCGGCACCGATGCCGTCGAGGATCGCCGCCGCCTCGTCGAAGCGGTCGTACGCTTCCTGGAAGCGCCACTGCCGCAGCCGCAGCAGACCCAGCGACTCCACACAGGAGGCGTGTCCGCGCAGATGCCCGGACTGCTCCTCGGCCCGTGCGGCGGCGGCCAGTTCGGGCTCGGCCTCCTCGTACCGCCGTAGCTCCATCAGGTCCAGCGCCAGCAGCAGATGCGTCCGCCCGGCCATCGGGGATCCGGGGTCATGGGCATCGGCGACGCGCGCGCCCGCCCGCAGCGCGGGGAGCAGCTCGTCGTGGTATCCCGCCTTCAGCTGGAGCGGCCAGAGGGCCTGGCACAGCTGGTAGACGGCTTCCGGCCGGCCGAACTCCTCGGCCGCGTAGACCGCTTGGACCAGATTGCCCAGCTCGGCCACCAGCGCGGAGAGCGCCTCGCCCTCGTTGGGATACAGGCTTGGGCCCCCAGCCAGCTCCTCGTAGAGCGGGCCGATGCCCCAGCCTCCCGGCAGGGCGCCGAGCCTGGCCCGTACGGCGAAGCGCAGATACCAGTCCACCGTTCGCTGCACGGCCGCCGAGTACGCCGGGATGCCGTCCACGCGGACGGCGGTCTCCTCGGCATGGCCGCGGACCACGGGACGGTAGCGGTAGCGGCCGGTGTCCACGGACTCCAGCAACCCGCGGTCGACGAGTTCGCCGAGGATACGGGCTGCTTCGGCCTCCGGCAGGGAGACGGTGGCCGCGACAGCGGCCGGGCCGAACGCGGGCCACTCGCGCAGTGACATCAGCCGGTAGACCTTGGCCGCGGCGGGCTCCAGCTCGCGGTACAAGTCCTCGACCGCGGTACGGACGGGGTCGCTGTCGGACACGTCGGGCGCCTCCTCCTGCCGGTTCGGGCCGGGGTCCGTACCGGACAGCGGATACGGCTCGGCCAGCTGTGACGCCGCCGCCCGCAGCGCGTACGGCGAACCACCGCACCGCTCCAGCACGCGCGGCAGTACGGCGCGGGCGGCCGCCACCGTCTCCCGGTCGGTGAGGTCGGTGAGCAGCCGGCGCGCGTCCTTGTCGGAGAGCGGCCCGACGGGGATCCGCAGCGCGTCCAGACCGCGCAGCGGCCTCGGCGCGACCACTACCGTGAACACCTCCGGCGCGGCCGTCAGCAAGGGCCGGACCTGCGCCGCCGACTGGGCGTGGTCCAGCACGACGAGCAGGCGCCGGCTCGCGAGGGCGCGCCGGAACCACTCACGCCGGTCCGCCGCGTCCGGCGGGATCTCGTCCCGCGCCATCCCCAGCTGGACGAGCAGGCTCCGCAGGACCGTGGACGCGTCCAGCGCGGTGCTCGCGGAGGCGCCGCGCAGATCGGCGTACAGCTGTCCGCCCGGGAAGAGGCGCTCCGCTTCCCGGCACCCCCAGTGGATGGCGAGGGCGCTGGTGCCGATGCCTTCGGGTCCATGGATCAGTGCGACGCGTGGCCGTCCGTCCGCCGGGCGCGAGGCCTCGCGCTCCAGGAGCCTCATCGGTTCCTGACGGTCCGTGAAGAACCGTATGGAGGCGGGCAGCGCCGGCACGGCGTGGGCCGTCCCCGGACCGGGAGCGGTACGGGCGAACGCCTCCCAGGCGCGGGCGAGCGCGGGATCGCTCCCTACCGCCTCGTGGATCAGCTCGGCCACGGCCGTCAGCTCGGCCGGGCCCGTGGGCGCCGTCACCTCCCGGCCGACGATGCGCCGCACCAGGCCACCGGCCGACTCCCAGGCCCACTTCCCGGCCTCATTGGCCATTCCCGCGCCCACGGCGCTCAGCACCGCGGCGATCGCCGCCAGCGACATGGGCTCCAGCATGCCCACTCCCCCATTCCCCGTTCTCCGATCCCCGGTCCGGATCCCCGGGCCCGTCCCCGGCCCGATCACCCGAGCCCGGTCCCGCTCCCCGGCGAAGCGCCGGCGGAGGCCGCGCGCCACGTTCCGGATCAACCGTAATAGCGATCACGGCGCTACGGGTGCGGTTGGCGACTACTCGCAACCCCTGTTGCCGAAGGGGACGTTCGGGGAAGGGGCGGCCGGTCGGCCGGATGTCACGGGAGGGGCGTCGGACGCCCTGGGGCCGAGCGCTTCCGGAGGGGGTTCCGGGGGCGCTTCCACCGGGAAAATCGGGCGATATCAGGCGGTTGCCGCCGTACGCGCTGATACTGACTCCATGACCCGACACGGAGAGCTGGGCACAGCCCTGCACCGCTGGCGTGACCGGATCACACCGGGTGAAGCCGGTCTGCCCGCGGGCGAGCCCGGCCGCGCGGCCGGGCTGCGGCATGAGGAGCTGGCCCAGCTGACCGGTCTGTCCGTGGACTATCTCGTCCGGTTGGAAGAGGGGCGGGCGACCTCCCCGTCCGTCCAGGTCCTCACCTCGCTGGCCCGTGCCCTGCGGCTCTCCGACGACGAGCGCAGACATCTCTTCCTGCTCGCCGGGCAGTCACCGCCCGCCCTCGGACGGGTCTCGGACCACATCCCGCCGAGTGTGCGGCGGCTGCTCGGACGGCTCCCGGGGACCCCGCTCGGGGTCCATGACGCGGCCTGGAACCTGATCACCTGGAATCCGCTCTGGGCCGCGCTGCTCGGGGACCCGGCGGCGGTCCCGGGGCGGGGGCGCAACGCCGCGTGGCTGCACTTCACGGGTCAGCCCAGCCGGATCAGCCACACCGTGGAGCAGGAGGCGCGGTTCGAGGCGGCTCTCGTCGCCGATCTCCGGTCCGCGACGGTCCACTACCCCACCGATGTACGGCTGCGCTTCCTCATCGGGGAGCTGCGGCGGGTCAGCAGCCGGTTCGCGGTGCTGTGGAACTCCCGTATCACCGACTCCCACGACACCGGCATCAGGACCATCCATCACCCGGATGTCGGACCGGTGATCGTGGACTGCGACACCCTCACCGTTCCGGGCTGCGATCTCCGTATCGCCGCGTACTCCGCCGCCCCGGGCACGGACGCCGCCGACAAGCTCAGGCTCCTCGACGTGATCGGCACGGAGATGACCGGGATGGTCGAGCCGACGGACATGGGCGAGTTGGCGCGGGGGTCCGCCCCTGCCGCCCCCGCCACGGCCACGGCCACGGCCCCGGCCACGAACTCCGTTCTCGACACTCCCGGCCACGAACCCGGTCACGATCCCGATCCCGGATCCGGCCCCGGCGCCGGATCCGGGTCTGATTCCAGCCTCGCCGCCGCGCCGGAGCCGGCCGACCGATGAGGACGAACAAGGTCTGCACCGGCGCCAGCATGTCGTTGGACGGCTATATCACGGGCCCGGAGGAGACGGGCTTCGACAAGCTGTTCAGGTGGTACAGCAACGGTTCGGTGCGCGTGCCGACCGCCCGTGACGACCTCACCTTCACCATGTCCCCGGTGAGCGTGGAGGCGTGGCGTGGCACGGTCCGGCGCACCGGCGCGCTGGTCGTCGGCCGGCGGCTCTTCGATCTCACCTCGGGCTGGGAGGGAAATCACCCGATCGGGTGCCCGGTGGTCGTGCTCACGCACCACGTGCCGGAGGACTGGCCGTACGAGGACGCGCCCTTCACCTTCGTCACGGACGGCATCGAGAGCGCCGTGGAACGGGCCAGGGAACTCGCGGGGCCCGGCAGGACCGTCGCCGTCAACGGCGGCACGATCGCACGGCAGTGCCTGGACGCGCGGCTGCTCGACGAGGTGTGGATCGATCTCGTACCGGTGCTGCTCGGCGCCGGGACGCCGTTCTTCGATCGGCTGAAGAACGTCCCGGTGGAGCTGGAGGGGCCGCTGTCGATGGCCCAGGGCATCGACGTCACCCATTTGCGCTATCGGGTCCGCTATCCATGACGGATGCGCGCCGGCCGAAACCTGGAAGAGCCGGCCGGACAGTGATACATCCGTTCGGCCCACGTAACGGGCGCGGGGCGCGGTCCGTTCCTACCGTGGCGGAATGATCAACAGATCCGTGACGCGCTCCGCGCTCTCCGGCACGGTGGCTCTCGCCGCCACCGGCCTGCTGGTCCTTCTGCCGTCGTCCCCGCCGGCTGCCGCGGACTCCCGCAGCGATCCGGCCGTACGGGCTCCGGGCCTGCCCCGTGTCCCCGTGGTCGCCGGCTTCCCCGGCGTCCATGGCTCAGCCGGATCTCCCGGAGCTTCCGGATCTCCCCGATCCTCCGGATCTCCCGGATCTCATGGATCCCCTCGATCCGTCTCCGCCGCGCACGGACCGGCCGCCGGCGCGCACGGACCCGCGAGCGCGCCGGGAGCCGATATCGACCGCGCTCTGCTGTACCGGCCGGGTACGCATGCGCGGCCCAAGCCCGGCGCCCCCGCTCCGCCGGAGCTGTCGGCGGTGTCCTGGCTGGTCGCGGACGCCGGTACGGGCGAGGTCCTCGCCGCGCGCGACGCGCACCTCAAACTGCCCCCGGCCTCCACCCTGAAGACGCTCTTCGCCATCACCGCGCTGCCGCGTCTGGCCGAACACTCAAAGCACAAGGTCAGCGAGGAGGAGCTGGACGACATCGGCCCCGGCAGCAGCACGGTGGGAATCGTCGGCGGCGAATCGTACGAAGTGGCCGATCTGTGGCGGGGCGTGTTCCTCAGCTCCGGCAACGACGCGGTGCGCGCCCTCTCCGAGATGAACGGCGGCTGGGACTCGACGGTCGCTCAGATGCGGAAGAAGGCCAAGCTGCTGGGCGCGCTCGACACCCATGTCGTGTCCCCCGACGGCTATGACGCGCCCGGTCAGGTGTCGTCGGCGTACGACCTGTCCGTCTTCGCCCGTGCGGGCCTGTCGTCGCCGGAGTTCGTACGGTACAGCTCGACCGTGGACGCCGAGTTCCCCGGCTACGGCGGCACCTTCGGCATCGTCAACACCAACCGGCTGCTGAGCGGTGAGGACGGGGTCGAGCCCTATCCGGGGCTGATCGGCGTCAAGAACGGCTACACCTCCGAGGCCGGCTACACCCTGATCGCGGCGGCCAAGCGCGGGGGCCGCACGGTGCTGGTGACGGTGATGAACCCGCAGTGGGGCGGCGTCCACGCGGTGTACGAGGAGGCCAGGGAGCTGCTGGACTGGGGCTTCACCGCCGGGAAGCGGGTCGTTCCGGTGGGCACGCTCAAGCCGCCTCCGCCCCCCGTGCCGCCGATGCCGCCGACCCCGCCGAAGCCAGCGGGTCCGGGGTCGAGCCCGATGGCGAAGGTGGCGGGGGCGGCGCCGGGGGCCCGGTCGGTGACCGTCGCGCGGGCGCAGGACGACGGTTCCGGGTCCGGCTATCTGGTGCCCGCGGCCTTCGTGGGCTCGGCCTGTCTCGCGGCCGTCGGACTCTTCGTCGTACGGCACGTACGGCGCTCGGGCAGGCGGCGGCCGAAGGAGGAAGAGATCATCCACTGAGCACGGTGCCGGGCGGGGTGCCGCCCCCTGTCGGGGGGCCTACCAGTGAGCGGGGCGCGCGAGCGACGGCGGGAGTCTGGTCGCCGCGTCCCCCTTCGCGGCGTTGACCTGGGTCTGGACGAGGAAGATGCTGCCGGTCAGATCGGCGCCCCGCAGATCCGCGTCCCTCAGGTCGGCCCCGATCAGATCGGCCAGGCGCAGATCCGCCCCCCGCAGATCGGCGGCGATCAGATACGCCCCGCGCAGATCGGCGCCGCGCAGATCCGCGCCCTTGAGCTTCGCGCCGAAGAGGTCGGCTCCCCTGCGGCTCTTCCGCTTGCCCCGGAACGGGGCCCGTACCAGCTCGCTCGTGCGCAGCAGCAGGGTGTTGACGGCCGCGCGCCGCTCCGCCACGTCCAGTTCGAGCAGGGCCTCGGGGGCGCTCCGGGTGAGGCGCTCGGTCTCGTCCAGGGCGCGGCGGATCGCACCGTGGAGCGTACGGGCGGGCTCAAGCGCCAGGGCCTCGTCGAGATACCACAGCAGTTCCTGGAGCTGCCGCATCATGGGAAGCGCGGCGAACATCCGCTCCGCGCTCTCCGGGGCCTGCCGCCAGTCCCGTCCGCCGAAGGTGAGCTGGGAGACCTTCTGACCCGCGCCGAAGCAGTCGTAGACCGTGCACCCCTGGAAGCCCCGCTCCCTCAGGGTGCTGTGGACGCCACAGCGGAAGTCCGTCCGCAGATGGCGGCAGGGCTCTCCGGCGGCCTTGTCGACCGGGAAGTCCGCCGAGACCGAGAAGGTCAGCGCGACACAGCAGAGTCCGAAGCAGTTCGCGCAGTCGGCCCGCAGATCAAGGCCGGAGGGCCCGGGGCCGGGGGACCCGGGGCTGTGAGCGCCCTCGCGGTGGGAGGGATTTGAGGGGTCGGGCTGATCTGACAAGGGTTCCGGTCTCCTGTGCCTGCTGGGCGGCGGTCGCCCGACGGAGCGTACCTTCCGGCGCCGACGCAGCATGTGCAACGGGGGGTTGACGGTCCCCTGTCATCGGTCTAGGGCCTCTCGTTTGGATCAGGCCGGATCAGGGAGCGGGGGCTGGTGCCGTGGATCGCAAGCGGAGCGCGGCTACCCGTACAGCCGGTCCGTCCGGAGACCAGGGACGCGGCGCTCCTCGATCTGGTCTCCGGCGAACGGCTGGAGACCGTGGAGATCGGTCCGTACGGCGTACGGGTGCTGGACCGCGCCCGCACGCAACGCCCTGACGGGCTGACGGGCTGACGGCAGTGACGTCGTAAGGCCCCACGTCCCGGGCCGATGGGCAGTCAGCGGGGCGCCGGGCGGGCGTCCATCGCCCGGCGCGCCCGGTCCGCCAGACCGTCCGCGCCACAGCTCTCGGCCAGTTCGAGCCCGCAGGCCAGCTCGGCGGGGAACCCGGCGGCGATGCCGTACTCCACCCGGGCGACGGCGAGTTCGTACGCGGAGGGTGACGTTTCCAGATGGGCGACGGCCTGCGCCAGCAACTCGACCTTCTCCGCGCCCTCCTTCAGGGACGCGGCACAGCACAGCGCGACCCCGATGGCGGTGTGCGTGCCGAAGCGTTCCGCCCGGTCCCTGGCGTACGAGGCGAGAGAGGCCGCGCGGCGCGGATCGTCGTCGGCGACCGCACGCGCGAGGTCGCACGCCCAGGGAGCCATGACGATGTTGTGACGGCCACGCGCGGTCAACGCCTGCCCGGCCGCTTCCAGTTCGACAATGGCTTCCTTCGTACGGCCGAGGGCGAGCAGCAGCCGGCCCCGGACGCACGGCGCGTCGGGGATGACGATCGAGGAGGAGTACGGCGGGGCGAACGCGTGGCGCTCGGCCGCCTCCAAGGCCTTGTCGACATGGCCGCGTGCGAGCAGGGTGTCGATCAGCATGCACGCCGCGTCCCAGTGCATCGGCAGACCGTTGCCGACCCGGTCGGCGAGCCGCAGGCTCTCGCGCAGATACGTCTCGGCGTCCGCGAGCCGGCCACGTCTGCGGTGGCCGTAGCCGACGAGAGCATGGGCGAAGGCCAGATGGCCTCCGCTCCAGCCGGAGATCTCGAAGGCCCGCAGCCCTTCCTGGAACAGGCTCTCGGCGCGGTCGAGCCGGTCGGCGAAGGCATACGAGAGACCGAGCAGCGCCGGTGGTTCGAAACCCCACGCCGAGTCGGCCCAGCCCACTCCGGGCGGCAACCGGCCGTCGCTCAGGGCGCGTTCACCGATCTGAACGTTCTCCTCGGCGCTCTCGCCCCGGGCCGTACCGTCGAACGCGCGCAGCATCAGCAGGATGCGTTCGGTGTTGTCACGTCCGGTGAGCCCGTCCGCCAGCCGGGCGAGCCGGCGGGAGCGCTCGGGGCCGTTCTCCTCGATGGCCTGCACGCCCTCCCACAGGAAGTGGGCGCCCTGGAGCCGCATCCTGGCGGGTCCGTCTTCGGTACGCGCGACCTCGGTGGCCACCACATGCGCGGCGTCACCGGTCTGGTTGTTGTGTGTCAGCGCCTGGGCCAGCCGGAACACCACATCCACCCGCAGGGCCGCGTCCAGCTGCGGGGTGTCGAGCGCGGCGCGCAGATGTCCGACCGTGGTGGCCGGTGAGGTGAGCAGTGTGGCGCAGCCCAGCTCGTACAGCACCAGTGGCCGCACGGACTCCAACGGCGGTTCCGCCAGCGCGCGTTCGAGGCAGCGCCGGGCGGCGTCCGGCGCGCCCACCGCGAGATGTTCGGCGGCGGCTTCGCGCAGCTGCTCGACGAGTTCGGGGTCGCCGTCCGGATGCACTTCGAGGAGGTGCGGCGCGGCTGCCGCCGATCCCCTGCCGCTGCGGGAGACGGCCCAGGCGGCGAGTCCGTGCATCGCGGTGCGCACACCCGGCGGGATCGCCCGGTAGACGGCGCCCGCGATGAGCGGGTGGACGAACTCCAAGGGGTCCGTGCCCACGAGGATGCGCGCGGCCCGTAGCCGTTCCGCGCACTCGCCGGCCTCTTCGGGGCTCATTCCCGACAGTGAGATCGCCAGATCGAGTGAGATGTCGGTGCCCAGGATGGCGGCCGCCCAGGCGAATCGGGTGGTGGCGGTGCCCAGTTCCTCCAGCCGGGCGATCAGACCGGTGCCACGTGCGGAGGCGCCGAGGGCGCGCAGTTCGCCGGCGAAGTCCTCGACGGGTTCGAGTTCGCTGTCCCGCACCTTGGCGAGCAGTTCGACGGTCTCGTACGCGTTGCCGCCGGTCACCGCCCATACCTCACGGCAGAACGGATCGTCCGCGTGCTCACCGAGGGCGGCGCGGGCCAGCTCGGCCGTGGCGTCGGAGGTCAGCTCGCTCAGCGTGACCACCAGCTTCGCCGCCGCTCCGATCTTCTGGAGAAACCATTCGGTCTCGCCGATGGCCTCCTCGGTGCGGTACGCGACGACGACCAGGACGGGCAGCCCGAGGGCCGGGCGCTCGGCGAAGGAGGTGAGCCAGGCGAGGGTCTCCAGGTCGGCCCACTGCGCGTCGTCCACGAGGAGGACGAGCGGTCCGTGGACGGCGGCGAGCCGCCCGACCAGGGCGTCGAGACCGTCCCGGACGCCCTGCGGGTCCGCGTGTTGGTCGCCCGGTGGCGCTATGCCGAGGGCCGGGCCGACGATCTCGTACCGGTCACCGAGCAACTCCCGTGCGTCCGTGGGACCGTCCGCCGGTCCGGACGCCGGTTCGGACACCGCTTCGGCGTCCGTCAGCGCGGGCTGGAGCAGCTGCCGTACGACATGGAAGGGGACGGAAGTGACGGTCTCGCCGCCGCGCGCGGACCACACCGCACAGCGCCCGGTGGCGAGTCGGCGCACCTCCGAGAGCAGCGCCGTCTTACCGAGCCCGGCGGCGCCGCGGTAGACGAGAAGCCCACTGGAACGCTTGCTTCCGCACAGTGCGTCCACGGCGTTGGCCGCCGCGGCGAGTTCGGGTTCACGCTCCAGCAGCGGGAGGGTGACCGAGTCATCCGGCCGGTACACCGGCATCCCTCGCTTTCTCGAACAGTGCGCAGGTCAAGTGTTGAGGGTAGCCCCGGAGCGCCCCGAGTGGACCCGAATCAAAACGAATTCGGCCGTTCGACTGCGCGACGGCGGTTCCAGGAGTAGAGAAATCCAGAAGCGTGATGCCCGGTCCGGCCGGAAGACGGCCCCGTGGAGGTGCGGCCGCGGGCGGCTGGGGGCCGGCGGCTGTGGGCGGGTACCCGGCGGCAGGGCGTCGCGAGGCGCCGAACACCCGTCCGCGGGACGGGTACGGGCCTCAGGCCGGCCGTCGTACGGCGCGCGGTGTACCGCAGGCCGGGCAGTCCGGTCTGCGGTCGTACCGTTCCTCCACCGGTTCGGACAGCGCCATCAGATTGAGGCCGAAGCGGAAGCCGGGTTCCATCTCCGGTACGCCCGTGAGCAGCGCGATCGCCGCGTGGACGAGGAGATGTCCGGAGAGGCCGGCGGTCACGGCGTTGACGGGGTTCCACTCCATCCGGGGCGAGGCGGCCTCCTCGTCCTGACCGGCGGCGAGGCGCAGATCGCGGCGGTCGACCTCTCCCGCGCGGTGGCACTCCCAGCACGCCCCCCGGCCGGGCGTGTGGACGCCGACGGTGACGAGCGGACCGCGGTAGCCGGCGTCGAGCCAGGGGATTCCGGCGGCCAGACAGACGCGGTTGGCCCAGCGGCGGATCTCCGGCGGCCGGTCGGCGCAGAGCAGCAGCAGATCGTAGCCCGGTGCGAGCAGCGTGGCGATGTCGTCGGGACCGCGGACCGCGCGGTGTTCCGTGGTCAGTGCCACCCGCGAGTTGACCGCCCGCAGGGCCGCGTCGGCGGCGGTGGCCTTGGACCGGCCGATGTCGCTCTCGTGGTAGAGGGGCTGCCGGTTGAGATTGGAGAGCTCGACGACGTCGCCGTCGACGCAGTGCATCCGGCCCACGCCCGACGCGACCAGGCCCTGGGCGGCGAAGCCTCCGGTACCGCCGAGGCCGAGGAGCAGGACACGGGCCGAGCGCAGCCGGGCCTGCAACTCCCAGGCGGTCGCGTGCGGTGACAGATCCATCCACCGCAACAGCGTCACCCCGCGGCTGTACCGTACGCGGTCCTCGTCGGTCAGGGTGTCCGGCGGCTCCGCCTCCGCGTCCTCCAGGAACCCGGCCTCGTACAGCTCGGCGATCGCCTGGACGACCGCCCCCCGTTCGACATCCGGGTGACGGGCGAGCACCTCGTCGACCGACTCGGCCTGGCCCAGGGTCCCGTCGAGCGCCTCGGCCAGCGTCCAGATCCAGCCGTCGGGGTCGGCGACCTCGGCCCCGATCCCGTACACCACGCTCCCGATCCGTACGTTCCCGTCAACGGTGCGGTAGGCCCGGTGTTCGGGCTTGACCCGGGGGCGTCGTAAGCCGGACACCGGCGGCGGCGGCCCGTCCGGCTTCACGCCCGTACCGCCCTCGGCTCCCTGAACCGGGCGGCCAGCTCGGAGGCGGCCAGGACGATTCTGAACTGATGCTCCACCTGGTCGTGGACCGGGATCCAGCGGGCGCGGCAGTCCGCTTCGAACGCGTCGCAGCGCCGCGTGAGGAACACATCCAGGGAGGCGCGTACGTCGGTCACTTCCGCGCCGTCGGCGCCGAGCATCTGGTGCAGCAGCCCCGCCGTACGGACGACCAGCCGCCGGGCGGCGATCCGGAGCGCCATGATCCGCGCCCGGTTCAGCGGCGGCAGTCCGCCCGTCTCACGCAGGGCCGCCTCCGGCGCCCATTCGTCCGCCAGCCCGCCGCAGATGGCGAGGTACTCCTCGACGGGTGCGAGCAGCGGACCCACGGTGGCGGGCAGGCCCGGCCGCACCCGCTCCAGCAGGCCGGCGAGGAACAACGCGTCCTGCCGGAGCGTCTGGCTGATGGTCTCCAGCGCGCCGCGCGGGTCGGGGTGGACCGAGGTGTCGCCGACCTCCTCGACCCCCCACATCGGCGCTTCGACGACCGCCGTGACGGTGCCGTACGCGTGCGGATGGAACCAGGTGGAGGTGGCGGTGGCGGCGGGCAGTGAGTGGAACTGATCCGTCTCCTGGGGCCGTGGCATGTCATAGACGCCCGGCCCCGGGCTCGGCCAGAAGAAGGCGTCGTACGGTCCCAGCTCCAGCGGTATCCGCAGATCGGCGGCGGACCGGCCGAGCCGTTCCGGGAGGCCGGGCAGCCGGCGGGTCAGCTGGACGAAGCTGCCGCCCACGTCCACGCCGTGCAGCGAGCACTGGAGGTAGGGCCGCAGCTCGTCCTGGAGGTCGAGAAGGGCCCGGGTCTCGGGCATCGGTTCCGCGCCGGGCTCCGTGGGCAGCCACTCGGGCTGTTCCGCGAAGCCGGGCCGGAAGAAGTGACGGTAGTGCTGGTCGAAGGTCATCGGGCCCTTGAGCCAGCGCTCGTTGCGGCGGGCTCCGTCGGGATCGAGACAGAGAACGAAGTGCCAGGTCGTGTCCATGGCCCGGCCCGGCCCGTGGGGCCGGGCGAGATACCGGGCCAGTCGCAGGGCTGTCATGCCGCCCACCGGTTCATTGGCATGCGGCCCCGCGACCACCAGCGCGTGCCGGCTCCCCCGCCCTATGGACAGCAGCCGTATCGGCTCCCCGGCCCGTGAGTAGCCGATGCGCCGCAGGACGGCGCGGTCCGGGTGCGCCGCGGCCAGGCCACGGGCGCGAGAGGTCAGTTCGTCGACGGTGAGATAGCGACCCGGCACAGCGGCCCGTTCAGGAACCGGTCGAGTTACTGTCGCCCGTGGTCTCTCGTCGGTCGAGACGTCGGATCTTGATGGTGGTCGGCTTGGGACGTGATGTGCTGTCGCTCTTGGCCATTTTTCGCATGGACCGCTCCTTCGACACCACGGCGCCCAACTCCCCGTTGAGCACCCTCATGTGATGGTCCGTCACGGATTGGGAGCACGTCAACACCTGGGATGACGTGTAATGCGATGGGGGGATACGTGCCAGAGGCACCTGTCCGGCGGGTATCTCACTGTCCGTCAGCGGGCCCGTCAGGCAGATTCGTCGAAGTCCGTCAACAGGGCCTCGATCGCGGCCAGTTCCGGTTGTTCGAGCGCGGTGGCGGTCACCACTTCGAGGTTCTGGTCCAGTTGCCGGACACTGCTGGCGCCGATGAGGACGGAGGTCACGCGCGGATCGCGCAGCACCCACGTGAGCGCCAGCTGCGCCAGGGTCTGTCCGCGTTCGCCCGCGAGCTTGTCGAGCGCGCGCAGCAGGGTCAGCTTCCGCTCGCTGAGCGCGTCCCGCTTGAGGAAGTGACCCACGGCCATCCGGGAGTCGGCGGGCACCCCGTTGAGGTAACGGTCCGTCAGCTGCCCCTGGGCCAGCGGCGAGAAGGCGATCACTCCGGCGCCCACCCCCGCGGAGGCGGCGATCAGACCGTTGTGCTCGATGCCGCGGTCCAGCATGTTGTACGGGTGCTGGTTGATCAGCAGCGGGGTACCGAGGTCCTTGAGTATCCCGGCGGCCCGTTCCATCTGCTCGGGCGGGTAGTTGGACAGCCCGACGTACAGGGCCTTGCCCTGCCGTACGGCCGTGTCCAGCGCCCCCACCGTCTCCTCCAGCGGAGTGTCGGAGTCGAACCGGTGGGAGTAGAAGAGATCGACATGGTCGACGCGCATCCGGGTCAGTGACTGGTCCAGGCTCGCCAGCAGATGCTTGCGCGAGCCGAACTCGCCGTACGGCCCCGGCCACATGTCGTAGCCCGCCTTGGTGGAGAGGAAGAGCTCGTCACGGTAGGGGCGGAAGTCCTGCGCGTAGAGCGCGCCGAAGTTCTCCTCCGCGCTGCCGTAGGGCGGGCCGTAGTTGTTGGCGAGGTCGAAATGGGTGACGCCCCGGTCGAAGGCACGGCGCAGCACGGCACGCTGGTTCTCCAGCGGCGCGGTGCCGCCGAAGTTGTGCCACAGGCCGAGGGAGACCTGCGGCAGCCGTACCCCGCTGTGACCGCAACGCGTGAAGCGCATGCTCTCGTAGCGGTCGGCGGCGGCGAGATGGGGAGGCTGCTTCAACGAACTCTCCTGCTTCCATGTTCACGGCGAAAATCGAGGCCGCGACCCGGTCAGGTCACGACATGTCGAGGTCACGACGTGTCCATATGATCGCGCAGCCCAACGGGACCGGACTCGGCCGGGTCCGCGTTTCCGCGGCTCCCGCGCTGTCCGCAGCGAAGCGGTCACGCACGGTGGCCCTATCGGTGACCGTCGCGGCCCGAAGGGGAAAGCTGACGGAACCAGCACTTCCGAGCAGGCCACACGGTGGGGATACCATCTGATGTATGGCCGTACGTGCCGTATGTCCCGTCCGGCCCGGTCACACGGTTCGGCAAGGAGGTACCCCGCCATGGCTCCCGCGACGCGTTTGTTGACGGTGCTTCCCACCGGCCACAGCGAGCTGCTGATGCGACAGGCCCGCTATGTCTCCTTCCCCCAGGACACCAGGATCTTCGAGGAGGGCGATCCCGCGGACCGGTTCTGGGTGATCCGCTCGGGCGCCGTCTCCCTGGACATGTTCGTACCCGGCCGCCGGCGGGTGATGGTCGAGACGCTCGGGGTCGGGGACCTGCTCGGCTGGTCCTGGCTGTTTCCCCCGCACCGCTGGCACTTCGGGGCCGAGGCGTTCAGTCCGGTGCGCACCCTGGAGTTCGACGGGCGCGCGGTACGGGCCTTGTGCGAGGACGATCCGGCGCTCGGCTACGCGCTGACCCGCTCCATCGCGGAGATCCTCGCCCGCCGTCTTGAGGTGGCGCGTACGAAACTTATCGACCAGTACATGCGCCACGGCGGCCCCGGGCTGTGAGCTGTCGCCGTACCCGCGCACGGCCGGGGTCGTCGGGGCCCGGGTCGGCGCGGCCCGCGCCCCGGCGCTACCCTGGAATCAGTGGTGGCCCCGGCGGGCGACCACACGGCGGTGGGGCCCGCCGTACCCGAACCGCGGTGACCTACCGCCAACGGTCCCTACTTGCGAAGGAGCGCGCCCGCGTACGGGCGCCCGGCGAGTAGGAGACGTATGCCCAGGGAAAGCCCGCGGCCCCGAGCGTTGAACGAGCCCGGCGAGCCCACCGAGCCCGCCGAACTCACCGAGCCCACCGAGCCCGAACCCGGTCCCGGTCCGTCCATGGCCAGGGCCCGGCAGTGGCGTGCGCGGGCCGGAGCGCTGTGGCCGGTGGTGGCCGTCGTATCGCTCGGCGGTTCGATCGGCGCGGCCGCCCGCTACGGGGCTTCCCTGCTGTGGCCCACCGCGTCCGGCACCTTCCCGTGGACGACCGTGACCGTGAACGTGGTGGGGTGCGCGGTGATCGGCGTCTTCATGGTGGTGATCAGCGAGGCATGGGCCGCGCACCGGCTGGTGAGGCCGTTCTTCGGGACCGGCGTGCTCGGCGGGTTCACCACGTTCTCCGCCTACGCGGTGGACATCCGGCTCCTGGTGGGCTCCGGGCGGCCCGCCACGGGCATGGCGTATCTGGGACTGACGCTGGTGGCGGCCCTCGCCTCGGTGTGGAGTGCGGTGTGGCTGGCACGCCGCGTAGTCGCGTGGAGGCAGACATGAACGGGCTGATGGGCAGCGCCCTGCGGCTGACGGTCCTCATCGGCGAATCCGATGTGTGGCACCACAGGCCCCTCTACACGGAGATCGTGCACCGCGCGCACCGGGCGGGGCTGGCGGGCGCGAGCGTGTTCCGCGGGATCGAGGGGTTCGGCGCGTCCTCGCTGATCCATACGCAGCGGCTGCTGTCGCTGAGCGAGGACCTGCCGGTCGCGATCGTGATCGTGGACTCGGAGGAGAAGATCCGGGACTTCCTGCCGCGGCTGGACGAACTGGTCCGCGAGGGGCTGGTCACGCTGGAGAGCTGTGAGGTCGTCCGTCATGCCGGCCGGCGGGAGGCGCGATGAACTGGCTGCTGGTCGTGGCCGGGGCGGCCATCGGTGCCCCGCTGCGTTTTCTGACCGACCGGAGCGTGCAGCGCGGACATGACACCGTCTTCCCGTGGGGAACGTTCGCCGTCAACGTCGTGGGCTGTCTGATCCTCGGGCTGCTGACCGGCGCGGTCGCCGCCGGTGCCGCCTCCTCGCGGACACAGCTGTTCCTCGGCACCGGACTGTGCGGCGCGCTGACGACGTACTCGACGTTCAGCTACGAGACGCTGCGGCTCGTCGAGGACGGTGCGAAGCTCTACGCCGTCGCGAATGTCCTCGGCAGCGTGGTGGCCGGGCTGGGCGCGGCCTTCGCCGGGGTCGCCCTCGCCGGGGCGCTGTGGGCATGAGCCGCCACCGGTACGGTGCGGTGGTGGTCCCCGGGACGGCCGACGACGGCAGCGGCTCGACGGGTCCGCGCCGGACGGCCGATCGAGGAGTATGTGAAGGCGATGCCCACAGCAGACGACGCACCGGTGATCCTGGGCGATGAGCCCGGCTCCTTCGCCCGGGGAGTACTGGCCGACCGCCATCCGGCGCTCATCCAGCAGGTACGCGATGCCTTTCCCTGCACCCCCGCGCAGCACCGGGCGCTCGACGCCCTCCTGCGCTCGGTCACGGACGGGGTGATGGAGCCGCTCGCCCCGGACGCGCACGACCGCGCGCAGTGGGAGATCTGGGGGCATGACTCCGCCGGGGGTTCCTGGTTCGGCCGGTCCTGGTTCGACGTACCGTTCCTGTGGGCCGAGAGCTATTTCTACCGTGTGCTCCTCGACGCCATGGGCTACTTCACCGACGGCCCGTGGCGGGGCGTCGACCCGTTCGCCCCCTTCAAGGACGCCGAGCTGCGCGGCACGACGGTGGACGACGAACTCGCCGCTCTCGACGCTCTCGCCGGACGGGCCGCCGACGAACAGGCGCGCGCGCTGACGCACGCCTCGCTCTGGGGCAACCGCGCCGACCTCGGCTTCCGGATCGCCTCGGGCGCCGTCCCCAGCGACAGCGGTACGGACCCGCGCCTCGTCGCGGACGACGGCCCTCTGCTGTGGTCCCTGCTGCCCGTGGGCGCGGTGGCGACGGTGCATCTGATCGCCGACAACGCCGGCCGGGAGCTCATCCCCGATCTCGTGCTGCTCGACCATCTGCTCCACACCGAGCGCGCCTCCCGCGTCGTCCTGCACGTCAAGCCGTATCCGTACTACGTCTCCGACGCGACGATGACGGACGTCATCGACAGTCTGCGGCGGCTGGGCGCGGCGTCCGGATACGCCGCCGAGACCGGCAAACGGCTCTGGTCCGCCATGGCGGACGGGCGGCTCGCGGTGCGCGCGCACGGCTTCTTCCGCGCGCCGCTGCCGTACAGCGCGATGCCCGACGATCTGCGCCGGGACCTCGCGGGCGCCACCGTGACGATCCTCAAGGGCGACCTCAACTACCGGCGTCTGGTGGGCGATCGGTACTGGGCGCCGACGTCCTCGTTCGCCGGCCGTACCGCGTACTTCCCCGGCCCCGTGGCCGCGCTGCGCACCCTCAAGTCCGATGTGATCGTCGGCCTCGACGCCCACACGCTGGACAGCCTTGAGGCGAGCGGGAAGCCGTGGCGTACCAGCGGTACGCACGCGCTCGTCCAGGCCCGCCGCTGAGAGAGCCGCCGCACTGGTGCTCAGCAACGCGCTGGTGCTCAGCAACGGAGAAGGGCCGCCGACGGTGTCGGCGGCCCTTCCGAAGGCCGGTCCGGGGGTCACCCGCGACGGCCGTCCCGCCGCTCGTCAGCGTGCCGGACCGGTACGGCGCGTGGTGGCCGTCAGCGCTCCCAGACAGGCAGCCAGATGTCGTTGTCGGCGCCGGCACAGGTGTACTGGATCAGGGCGTGCCCCTTGCCGACACCGCCCTTGACGTTCAGGCACTTCTGGCTCGACTTGACGACCAGCTGGTAGCCGATGCCCTTCCGTACGAACTTCCACAGGGCGTTGGCGTCGTTGCCGCAGGGCCACTGGATCACCGGGGTGCTGTTGGCGTTGCCACCGCCCTTGACGTTGAGGCACTTTCCGCTTTCCCGGGACGCGAACTGGTAGTAGCCGCCGCCCTTGGCCGTGGCCTCCCAGCGCTCGTTCGAGGCGCCGGCCCAGGGCCACTGGATGACCGGCGTGCCGTTCGCGCTGCCGCCGCCCTTGACGTTGGCTGCCTGGCCGGGGTCAGAAGCCAGGCGCAAGCTGAGCTGCTGGACGGTGACCGCTCGGTCCGTTTCGGGCTGCGCCGACGCGGTGGGAGTCATCGAGGCGACAAGCATCGTTCCCGCGAGAGCGGTGGCTGCGACGGCCCAGTTCAGCTTGTATGCCGACATAAATTCTCCTGACACGATTCGGGCCGGACTGTCCGGCCCGGGAGGAGACTGCCGGATGGCGTCGCCGCGGAAGAGAGGCGGCAACGCCAAACCACCTCTTCGGGTGCCCGGTGTGGGCCGGACGAGTGAAACGACCGTTTACATCCGCCCCAACCGTCCCAATCCGAACGCACTCGCGACCGCGGTGCCGCGATCACACGTGTGCTCCTCGCCGCTCGCGGGCCGGAGGACCCGGCCCGAAGGTGGGAAGCTGGGAGGAGAGCCCGACGGCGAAGGGAGCGCGGTGTGGCCATCAGGGCCGACGAGCCCGCGGATCCGGACCACCCCCGGCTTCGCTGGCCGTCGAACGGCGCCGTCCTGCTCTGGGTCGTGGGGCTGACCGCCGCAGCAGAGCGGGGGCGAAGAGCCCGGTGACGGCCAGTCCGAAGACGCTGACCGAGGTGAGCGTCAGCGCCGCGCTCCAGTCCCAGCTGAGGGTCCGGGCGCCGACAAGCGCGGCCAGCACCCCACCGACCGAGAAGAAGGCGTGGAAGGCGGACATGACGGGCCGTTCGTAACCGCGTTCGACCTGGACGGCATGGGTGTTCATGCTGACGTCAAGACAGCCGTTGCCGAAGCCGAACACCAGCAGGGCCACGGCCAGCGAGTCCGGGGTGAGCCGGTGCCGCAGCATGTTGTGGGCCATGAGACCGCGCACGCGCTCGGCCGCTTCGGGGTGGATCGCCGAGGGCGTCCACAGGGCCTGGAGCAGTTCGACGTAGGCGCGTGCGCTGCCGCTGTTGGCACGGGTGGTGTCGAGCTGCGGCACCCGGTGTCCCCGGCCGCTGGTGCCGGCGTCGATGGCGAGAGAGTGGGCAAAATGGGCCTCGGCCGCGTCGAAGCGTTCCACGGGGGTGTCGGTCAGTTCGAGCATGCCGTGCCGGACGGTGAGTCCGCGGAGGCCGAGTTCGTGGAGGATGTCGGCGACCCGGGCGGGCGGGGTGAGATCGAACAGCGCGTCGGCCGCCGTTCCGTCACTGATGCAGGTGCTCAGATAGAGCAGATCGTCGATCGCGATCCGGGTGGGGTGGCGGAAGCGGCTCAGCCCGGTGGGGCCGGGTGTGGTGATCCGCCCGGGTTGAACGTCGAGCATCGTCGCCCCGTCGAGCTCGCCCCGTCGGATGCGCTCCGCCGTCGCCAGCGCGAGCGGCACCTTGACGAGGGAGGCGGCGGGCAGCTGGGTGTCCGGGTCGATCCCCAGTTCTTCTCCCGTGTGCAGATCACGCACGAGCAGGCAGCCGCGCAGGCCGCCGTCACGCAGTTGCCCGCGCATGTCGCTGAGCAGCGCCTCGGTGTTCACGCCGCCGCCCCTCCCGAGGCACCCGCCCGGATGCCCGCGCCGAGGAGGCGGGCGAGGGCGTCGCCCAGACGCGCTTCGATGTGCTGCGGATTGCCGTCCGCGGCGGCGGCGAGGGCGAACCCCCGGCTGAGTGTGATCTCACCGATGGGCCGCCAGTTCAGGGCGAGCTCGTCGGCCTGTGCGGGGGAACACAGCAACAGGTCGCGTGTGCACAGGACTTCCGCCGTGGCGGTCGTCAGGTCGGCCGCGGGAACGAGCTGCGCGGGCCGCAGGCCCACCGCGTCGCGCAGTCGCGTCAGCGGGTCACGGATGTGCGGCACGTCGTCTTCCGGCTGGATCCAGATACGGCGGGCCGGGCCGGCGAAGGCTCGTCCGATCCGCAGCGTCTCGACGTACACGCGCTTGACGCCGGGATCCTGGGCACCGGCGAGCCCGAGCGGGACGGACCACGTCGCCTCGTCCGCGGGCACCGCGAGCACGGCGGCACGCACCTGTTGGGCGTGGATGAGCTTCCCGCGCTCCGCCGGCGCCGCGACGCGGAGTTCGAGCGTGACCCCGTGACCCCGTGCCTCGGCGACGAGGCGGGCGAGACCGGCCGTGGAGCAGACGCCGGGCACGGCGAGCCGCCAGGGTTTGCGCTTGGCGGCGGCTGCCTCGTTCAGCAGCACCTCGGCCGACTGTACGAGCTGTCTGGCCGCCGGCAGCATGTCCCGGCCGAAGGGGGTCAGGACGGCCCGCCGTGACGTGCGCTCGAACAGCTGCTCACCGAAGCGCTCCTCCAGCGCGGCGACACGACGGCTGGCCACCGACTGGGACATCCGGGCAGCGGCCGCTCCGACGGTGAAACTGCCGTGCTCGCTGACGCTGACAAACGCGTGACACGCTCCCACCAGATCCACAGCCGCACCCTATGCCAGATCGGCATGGAACAGCGCATGAGCGTATTGGACCGCATGGCAGCCCGGAGGTGAGGGTGGTGCTGGCACTCACGATCACGACCACGCACCGGGATGGGGCCGTGTCACCCCATCCCCTATGCGCCTCGCGTGCGGGGCGCCCCGGAGGTTTCGACCATGCAGCACAGCCGTGCCCGACGCACCGTTCTCGGTGCGCTCGCCACGCTCGCCCTCGTCCCGCTCGTGGCCTGTGGCCAGGACAGTTCCGCGGCCTCGCCGTCCACCTCCGCCGTGTCGCCCCCGTCCGCCACGGCGACAGAGCCGAGTGCGGCCGCGAAGCCGTTCGCCGGCGAACTCAAGGAGCTTGAGCGCACGTTCGACGCGCGACTGGGTGTGTACGCCGTCGACACCGGCACCGGGCGCGAGGTGGCGTACAACGACGGCGAGCGATTCCCCTTCGCCTCCACGGTCAAGGCGCCGGCCGCCGGTGCCGTGCTGCGGAAGTACTCCCTGGGCGGCATGGACCGGGTGATCACGTACTCCAAGGACGATCTGATCGCCAACTCTCCCGTGACCGAGAAGCACGTCGAGACCGGGATGAGCCTGAAGGAGCTGTGTGACGCCGCCGTCCGCTTCAGCGACAACACCGCGGCCAACCTGCTGTTCGACGAGCTCGACGGACCCAAGGGCCTCGAAGCCGTACTCAGGGGCATCGGTGACGACGTCACCCTGATGGAGCGCCGCGAGCCCGAGCTGAGCCGATGGGTCCCGGGCGACACACGGGATACGAGCACGCCGCGGGCGCTGGCCACGGATCTGCGCGCGTTCGTTCTCGGAGACGTCCTCGGCAAGGACGAACGCGCCCAGCTCACGACATGGCTGCGGACCAACACCACCGGGGACGCGCTCATCCGAGCCGGGGTGCCCAAGGGCTGGGTGGTCGGCGACAAGACCGGAACCGGCAGCTATCACGGCGCCCGCAACGACATCGCCGTGGTGTGGCCCCCCGGCTCCGCCCCCATCGTCATGGCGATCATGTCGAACCGCGGCGACAAGGACGCCGAGCACGACGACAAGCTGATCGCGGAAGCGGCATCCGTGGTCGCGGAGGCGCTGTCGTAGCGGGAGACGCTGTCGCGTCAAGGAGAACCACGCGATGCACGCCCCCCGCCCACGAGCCCGCCCATGACTCCGGGCGCGTCTCCGGGCACGGTCCGGGCAGCAGCTCCGTTTACCGACCCACGTCCTTGACGAACACCATCCCGTCGTTTCCGGCCAGGTGGGCCGGGTCACACGCGGAGTATCCGAACCAGCCGGACACGCGGGGGGCGGGCCGCGTGTCGCCGAGGACGGTGGCCAGCCGGCGGGTATCGACGACGTAGCTGTTCTCCGGGAGCGCGTACAGGAGTCCTTCGACGGTGTCCGCCGGCGGGGTGTCCACCCCCTGGTGCCGGATCGTGCCGAGGGCCGTGGCCAGGAAGGCGTACTCCTCGCCCAGGTGGGCGCTCACGATCGCGCCGGCGCTCCACCACTCCAGCAGCGTTCCGCCCATCCGCATCGTGCTCTTCTCCCGCTGGAGATGGGAGTTGTGGGCGTGGACCATTGCCGGGCCACGCGCGGCGACGGCGAGGAGGTTGTCGGCCATCATCCGGTCCCGCAGGCCCACCAGCCGCGTCATGCGGCTCGGTGATGTGTCGGCCATCCAGAAGTGGTAGCGCAGCAGGCCGGTCGCGGTGCGCCCGTAAAGGCGCGCCCGGTCCCAGTCGTCCCGCGAGGTCGCGCTGATCACGTGCGGCGTCTGCGCGTCGAGCAGCGCCACCAGATCATCGGCGAGCAGCCGCAGCTCCCTGGCCTCGGCCGACTGCCCCACGGACCGGGACGGGTCCATCATCGCGGCGGGCTCGGTCCACCGGTCGTCGGCGCCGAGCAGACGGTCGAGCGTTTCCTCGGTGCAGGGGAGCAGGTCCGCGTCCACCCGGGCCGCGAGGCAGCCGTGGAGTGCGGTGAGGGCCTGCCGGGGGCTCGCGGCGCCGCTGATCTCCAGCGGGCCGTCGAAGCCGGCGAAGCGGAGCCGCTCGGACGCGGGCCGGCCGTCGTTGTACGCCCGTATCCAGCGCACGAGTTCGCGGTTGGCCGCGGACGCGCCGAACCCGTGGCTGAATCCGCGTTCCATGACCTCGTCGAGGGTGCCCGTACCCGAGGTGACGTAGTCGTCCACGACCAGACCCATCAGGCAGTCGCTCTCGATCGCGATCGTCCGGTAGCCCTCCTGCTCGACGAGCTGGCGGAAGAGCTCGTTGCGCAGGTCGAGCAGAGTGTCCTCGCCGTGGGTGGGCTCGCCCACGGCGAGCAGGCGCGGCCGGGCCGGAAGCAGCTTCATGACGGCCGCGGCCTCGACGGCATGGGTGGTGTCCTTGATGTCAGTAGCCATGCCTTCAACGGTATCGTTGAACCTTCGGTGGAAACTTTTCCGCGATATCGTCGGGCCCGTGGGACGAAACCTTCAAAACGTTGAACGGCTCAGGCCGATTGACCTGGCGCGCGGGCACGGTCTGTCCACGCAGGCCATCAGGAACTACGAGGAGGCCGGCATCCTTCCGGCCGCCGGTCGCACACCCCACGGTTACCGCGCCTATACCCCGCTGCACGCGCGGGCCCTGGACGCGTTCCTCGCCCTCGTGCCCGGCCACGGCCACTCGACGGCGACGTCGATCATGCGGGCCGTGAACCAGGGCGCGGTCGATGAGGCGTTCCGCCTGATCGACGAGAGCCACGCCCAGCTGCTCGACGACCGGCGGACTCTCCAGGCCGTGGAGGGCGCCCTCCGAGACCTGGACCCGGCACCCACCACGGCGTCCGGACCCGACGCGGCGGTGTCCGGGCCCGGCGGCACGTTCATCGGGCCGCTGGCGGCGGAGCTCGGCATCCGGCCCGCGACGCTGCGCAAATGGGAGCGCGCCGGGCTGGTGCGCCCGCGCCGCGACCCGCTGACCGGGTACCGCGTCTACGACGAGGCCGATGTACGGGACGCCCGGCTGGCCCACCAGCTCAGGCGGGGCGGCTACCTGCTGGAGCGGATCGCCCCGCTGATCGCCCAGGTGCGGACGGCTGGCGGGCTGGAGCCTCTGGAGGCCGCGCTGAGCGACTGGCACGGCCGGCTGGCCGCCCGCGGGCGGGCGATGCTGACCGGGGCCGCCGAGCTGGAGTCGTACCTCCGCGAGCGCGGATGAGACTTCGGCAGCCGGCCGAGGAGAACAGGGGGCACCAACGGTTCCGTCCGGCTGACCCGTCCGCGCCCTCGGGTGCCCGCTTGCCGCGGGTCGGTGTGCGCCGCACGCTGGGGTTATGGCTGTTCCCGCGTCCGCCGCGCCCGCCACGGAGACCTACGGCGGCTGGGCCGTCGAGACCCCAGGACCGATCAGCACCGGGCGGCCGCTGGTCCGCGTCAGCCGCCGCGTGCCCACCCCCGGCCCGGGCGAACTGCTGCTGCGGGTGGAGGCGTGCGGCGTCTGCCGTACGGATCTGCATCTGACCGAGGGCGATCTCGCCCCGCACCGCCCGGCGAGCATCCCCGGCCATGAGATCGTCGGCCGGGTGGCCGCCGTCGGCGAGGACGTGACGCGGTTCCGTACCGGCGACCGGGCCGGCGGTGCCTGGCTGCGCGGTACCTGCGGGACCTGCCGCTACTGCCGGGCGGGACAGGAGAATCTCTGCCCATGGTCCCTCTATACGGGATGGGACGCGGACGGCGGCTTCGCCGAACTGGCCATCGTCCCCGAGGCGTTCGCCTACCGGCTGCCGGAGAACCACGACGCCGCGCACCTCGCGCCGCTGCTGTGCGCCGGAATCATCGGCTATCGCTCGCTGCGCCGCAGCGCGCTGCCTCGCGGCGGGCGGCTGGGGCTCTACGGGTTCGGTGCCTCCGCCCATCTGGCCGCGCAGGTGGCGCTGGCCGAGGGCGCCACGGTCCATGTGCTGACCCGGTCGGAGCGGGCACGTGAACTCGCCATGGAACTCGGCGCCTCCTCGGCCGGTGACGACCGGGACCGGCCGCCGGAGCCGCTGGACTCGGCGATCCTGTTCGCTCCGGTGGGTGACCTGGTGCCGGTGGCGATGGAGGCCCTGGACCGGTCGGGCACGCTGTCGATCGCCGGAATCCATCTCACCGACATTCCGGTACTCAACTACCAGCGCCATCTCTTCCAGGAACGGAATCTGCGCAGCGTCACCTCCAACACCCGCCAGGACGGGCACGACTTCCTCGCCCTGGCCGAGCGCATCGGCATCCGCGTCACCGTCAGCCGCTATCCGCTGAGCCAGGCCGACCGGGCGCTCGCCGACCTCGCGGCCGGCCGGGTGAACGGCGCCGCGGTGCTCGTACCCGACTGACGCGCGTGCCGACCGACGCCCGTACCCGACCGGTTCACACCGCCACCGCGCCGACTCACGTGGTACCGGTACCGGGCAGTTCGAGCCGGCGCGTGGTGCCGGGGGCGATGACGGACTCGACCCCGCCGAGCACCACACGTACCGGACCCTCGCCCGCGTCCGGCACGACGATCCGTACCCACTGGGCGCGGATCCGCAGATCCACGTCCCAGTGATTGCGGTAGCGGATGCCCACCCCGAACTTCGACAGCTGGGGCAGCGGCGCCGGATCCAGCCAGAGCGCGTTGTCACGGGTCTCCAGACCGGTCAGCCCGCGCTGCACGAAGTCCAGGGTGCCCGCCATCGCGCCGAGATGGATGCCCTCCGCCGTGGTGCCGCCCTGCACATCCGCCACGTCCCCGGCGAGCGCCTCCTCGGCGAAGGCCCACGCGTCCTCACGGCGGCCCCGGGCCAGCACCCACGCGTGGACGAGGGAGCTGAGCGTGGACCCGTGGCTGGTGCGGGCGAGGTAGTAGTCGACGGTGGCCCGCCAGGAGTCGTCGTCGAGCCGGTGACCGAGCTGCCGGAAGAGCCCGGCGAGTTCCCGGGGCGAGAAGAGATAGCCGAGCATCAGCACATCGGCCTGCTTGGACGCCTGGTAGCGGTTGGCCGTGTCGCCCTCCGCCTCCAGGATCCGGTCCAGCCGCCGGATGTCGCCGTACCGCCGCCGGTACCCCTCCCAGTCGAGTTCGGCGAGGTCCCCGTAGCCGGCGAACTGGCTGATGACCCCCGCGTGGTACGGCACATGGAGCCGGTGGGCGATGTCGTCCCAGCCGTCCTGTTCCGACGGCGCGAGCCGGATGCGGTCGAAGAGCTGATGGCGGTGCGAGAGGGGCAGGGTCCGGCAGAGTTCGAGGGCCCGGGTCAGTACCCAGGCGGCGGTGACGTTCGTATAGGCGTTGTCGTCCAGTCCCGGCACCGTGGCCTCCGGGTAGCCGTCGTGGTACTCGTCGGGACCGACGACACCGCGGATGCGGTACCGCTCCAGCACCGGGTCCCAGACCGCGCTGCTCGCCCAGAACCGCGCGATCTGGAGCAGCATCTCCGCGCCGTCGGTGTGCAGGAACTCCGTGTCGCCGCTGGCCTGACAGTACTGCCACACGTTGTACGCCACCGCCGAGCCGACATGGTGCTGCAACCGGGAGTAGTCGGGCAGCCAGCGGCCGGAGCGCGGATTGAGGTGGAGTTCCTGAGTCTCCTCGCGCCCGTCGCTGCCGCTCTGCCAGGGGTACATCGCGCCCCGCCGGCCCACGCTGCGCGCCGCGTGGATGGCCGCGGGCAGCCGCCGGTAGCGGTAGCCGAGCAGGGACCGGGAGACCTCCGGGAAGTGCAGGTTGAGGAACGGCAGGACGAACAGCTCGTCCCAGAAGACATGCCCGCGGTACGCCTCGCCGTGCAGCCCTCGGGCCGGTACGCCGACGTCCAGTCCCGCCGTGTGCGGGGAGAGGGTCTGGAGTACGTGGAAGAGGTGCAGCCGCAGGATCCGGCCCGCCTCGCCGGGCACGTCCAGCGCCGCCTCCCGCCAGATGCGTTCCCAGGCACGGTGGTGCGAGGCCAGCAGCCGGGGGAAGTCGGCGGCACGCCGTACCTCCTGGACGGCGGTGGTCCGCGGGCCGCTGATCGCCGGGTCACGGGAGGTGTACAGCGCGACCGTCTTGTCGACGGCCACCGTCTCGTCGCGCCCGACGGGGATCGTGAGGGTCTGGACGGCCTGTCCGGCGGTGAGCCGCGCACGGGGCGTGAGGGTGCGGTGGTCGGTGACGCGGATACGCGCGGCGAGCGCGATCCGGATGTCGGAGTTGACGGTGCGGCACCGCAGCCACACCACGGTGTCTTCGTGCTCGGCGCCGCTGCGCACGTGGGTCAGATGCCGGCTCGCCAGCTCGCTGTACCGCTCCACTCCCGCGTTGCGCACATCGCCGTCGAGACCCGACTCCACCTCCACCTTCCCGGCCCAGCCCTCCGCGGTGAACGAGGTGCGCTGCGCGGCGAGATGCGGCTCGCCCATGTGCACCAGCCGGCACTGCTCCACGCGCAGCCGCCGGCCGGCGTCGTCCTCGTACACCGACCAGCGGGTCAGGGTGCCGTGCCGCAGGTCCAGGCTCTGCCGGTGGGTGAGGAGGTGGGGGCCGTCGGGTGAGAGCCACGGTCCCGGTGCGGCTCCCTCGGGGCGTACGCGGTAGCGCAGCGGAAGCCAGTTGGGCAGATTGACCATGTCCTCGTTCTCGACCTGACGGCCCGCCACGGTGGAGATCAGCCGGTTGTAGCAGCCCGCCGCGTACGTGCCGGGGTAGTGCGCCGGTCCCTCGGAGGTCTCCGACGCGGCGCCGCGGGTGCCGAAGTAACCGTTGCCCAGCGTGCAGAGCGCCTCGCGCAGGCGCTCCGCTTCGGGGTCGTACCCCTCGTAGGTCCAGGTCCAGGCGCGTGCGGTCACCCGCTTCTCCTGTTCACGCTTCCCCTGTTCCTCGCGGGACCTGGGAGATGGCCCATGGACCCATGGCACCACGGCTGACGGCCATGAGCACGGCGGGGCCGGGGTGAAGGTGCGAGTAAGGACCTCTCCCGGCGCCGCCGCCGGGCGCACCGGCTCGGGGTGTACGAGGACGGGCGGCTGGTCGCGTTCGCCACGAGGTTCGCTACGAGGTTCACCACGAGCGATTGCTATGAGCGATTGCTACGACGACGATCCGGGCGACGGCGACAGATAGCCGGCGAGGGTGCCGCGGCTGCGCCGGAGCTTGTCGATCCGCTCGTCCGTGGCCGCCAGCTCGCGGCCCAGGACGGCCCGCAGGTCCACGCACATGTCGAACTCCGGCGCCTCGCCCCTGGCGCACGGCAGCACCACGCGGATCACCTCCGTGGACAGGCCCGCGTCCAGCAGCGCACGCACCTGCCGCACGGTGACCACGGCGTCCTCGTCGTAGTCGCGGTAGCCGTTCGGACCGCGCCCGGCCTCGAACAGTCCCTGCTCCTGTCTTTCGTGGAGCTGCTGCACCGCGCCTACCGGGCCGAACCGCTCACCTCACCGTGAGCGCCCGTCAGCCCCGTCAGCCCCGTCAGGCCCTTCATCCCCGTCAGGCGCTCCTGCGCGTCCTACGGCAACGACGGAGTGCGCGCCGCTGCGGGCCGTCGGGCCCGCGCTGTGGTTCGCGGGCACCAGCAGCCGTCCCCGGTGGGGGCCGCGGCGCAGCGCCACCGCGTGCCCCGGACCCACCGCGTACCAGCGCCAGTCCGCGGCTTTGACCGACTCCGTGATGTCCCGCTGTGGTGACCAGCTCCGGCCGCCGTCCGGGCTGCGCTGCATATACACCCGGCGGACGGATCCGGCGACCGCGCCCGCCACCACCCGGCGCTTGGTCACGCCACCGATCGTCCGGCAGGTCACGAGCACCACATCCCGCCGAGCGGGCGGTGGGCGGCGCGCCCTGACGCTCCGAGGCGGCCCTGGGACCTGTCCTCAAAGTCCCGCCCGCCCCTCGGGCGGACGGCGCCACTTTGAAGTCACGCCCTAAGACTCCCCCGCCCCGTCCGCGTCGGCAGCGGTACGGCCGGCCAGCCGCTCGTACCGCTGCCGCGCCGCCTGCGGAGTGCCGAGACCGAGACCGAAGGCGATCTCCTGCCAGGTCATCTCGCGACCCCGGGCCATCTTGAGGAGCCCGGCTTCCAGTTCGTCCATTTCGCCGCGCGCCAGGGGGATGAGGCTCAGAGCGGCGGTGATGTCGGCGTGGTCCACCTCAGGCTCGCCGTCCTCGGACCGCGCGGCGCCGCTGAGCAGGAACGACACCAGTCTGATGGCCTCGTGCGGCGCGATGACGGAGGGATGGACCTGCCGGCGGCGCTGCTCGTCACTGGCCGCGTGCCGCTCGGCGATGCGGAACAGGGACGCGTGGACGCGGTGCGCGCGCGCCTGCTCCGGGTGCGGGGGTGTGAAGGGGTCGGTGGGCCGACCGGAAGTCGATGACATACCCCCAGGATCAGCGACACACAAGGTGATGTCAACCGATCATTGTGAACAGAACGTTCAATCCGTCAGCCCGTCTTCCCGTCCAGCCGGAACGCGTGGATGTCCGTCCCCAGGGAGACCGTGTACACGGCACCGCCGAGTGTCATCGGGCGGCTCTCGGCGCCGTCCGCGGTCTTGCCCTTCGGTGTCGCGGTCCACAGCAGGCTGCCCGTGGTGGCGTTGAGCACCGCCACCTTGCCCTTGCCCACGGGCACCAGAAGCCGGTTGCCGGGTGCGGCGGCGGGCGCGGCGGCGCCGACGCCCTTGGGCAGTGCACGGCGCCACATGAGCTTGCCCGTACGGAAGTCGTAGGCGTACGCGGCCGATTCGTCGGAGCCGTAGAAGACATCGTCGGCGAACGTGCCGGTGCGGAACTTCCCGTCGACTTCGATGCGCTCGTAGTCGCTGTCCTTGGGCTTCTTCGGGTCCCACCGCAGGACGCGGCGCGGCCCGTCGTCACCATCACCCACCAGGAAGTACGCCTTGCCCGCCCGGACTTCGCACGCCAGGACGGAGCCGGGGAAACTGATCTCCCGGAGCTGTTCGTTGCTCTCCGCCGCGTACAGCGCGGCGAGCGTGCTCTCCCCGTACGCCTCGGTCGTGACGAGGATGCCGTCCCCGGCACACAACACCGGTCCCACACCCGGTGAGGGACCGTCCGCGGCCCATTTCTCCTTGCCGGTGGTCGCGTCGAGAGCTCTGAGCACTGTCGGCCCGCCTTGGGGGGCGTCGGCCATGAAGACCGTGTTCCGGCCGTCGTAGGCGGGGATGGCGACCTGCGTGTAGTGCTTGGCCCAGCGCGGCTTGCCGTCGGTGGTGGCGAGGCCGGTGAGCCGGGACGGGCCGCCGGAGACTCTGACGGAGGTCCAGCCGATCACGGTGCCTCCGCCGACACCGGCGATGCCCCGGTACACATAGCCGTGTCCGTCGGGGTAGTCCTGCTTCCAGCCTTCGGCGCCGGTGGCGGGGTCGAGCCTGACCGCCTGGCGGTAGGAGGTCGCGCAGTAGACGCCGCTTCTCATCGTCGCACAACTGCCGCTGCCCAGCTCGTACATGCGCCCTTCGAGGGTGATGCGGGTGGTCCACTCACGGAATCCGCCGGGCGGGTCGGGGACGGGGCCGAGGACGCCGGTTCTGGGCGACGGGGACGACGAGGGGGTTCCGGGCGAGGCGGTCCCGGCCGACTTGCCCGTGTCACCGGCCTGTTCGTCCGTGCCCCTGTCCTGGTTCACCACCCACAGCGAGCCCGCGACGACGGCCGCCAGCGTGACGAGGGCGAGGGTCAGGGTACGCCGCCGGGGGAAGCCGCCCCAGGGTTGTTCCGGGCCGGTCCGCGTCTCGGGGGACGGGGACACGGGTGCGGGCACGGGGGCAGGGGCGGGCGCCGGAGCGGGTGCGGGCGCGACGTGTGTCTCGGCCCGCGCGAAGGCGGTGAGCCGCGGCGCGGGTCCGGGCTCGGCGACCGGCTCGGACTCCCGCGCCGGTGCGCTCACGGTGGTGACCTCCGCCTGAGGCCGTACCTCGGGCCGTACCTCGGGCGGCGCCTCCGGTGGCGCCGGGGATTCCGTAACCGCCGCCTCGATCGACGTCGTCCCCGTCGCGACCGCCCCCGACATCCCCTCCTCCGTCTGCTTGAGGAGGTCCCCCACCGTGGGGCGCTCGCTCGGCTCCTTCGACAGACAGGGAACGATCAACTCCCGCAGCTCGTCCGGGAGTCCGGCCAGGTCCGGCTCCTCGTGCGTGACCCGGTAGCCGCACACGAACGGGTCCGTCGCATCGAAGGGGCCGTGCCCGGTCGCCGCGAACACCAGCACCGAACCCAGCGCGAAGACATCCGTGAAGGGCCCCGTCGCCTCACCCGCGCGGAACTGCTCGGGCGCCATGAACGGCGGTGTGCCGACCACCAGACCGGTGCGGGTGAGCGGATCGCTGTCCACGGCCCGCGAGATCCCGAAGTCGATGACCCGCAGACCGTCCTCGGCGAGCAGCACATTGGCGGGCTTGAGGTCGCGGTGTACGAGACCGGTGCGGTGGATGTCGCGCAGCGCCTCCGCGAGGCCGGCCGCAAGGATCCGTATCTCCCCCGGGGTCAGCGGACCGTCGTCCGCCACCCGCGCGTGCAGCGTGCGTCCGGGCACGAACAGCGTGGCCAGCCAAGGCTGTTCGGCCTCCGGATCGGCGTCCACCACGGGCGCGGTGAAGGCCCCGCTGACCCGCCGCGCCGCGTCCACCTCGCGACGGAACCTGCTGCGGAATCCGTCGTCCTCGGCGAACTCGGGCCGGATCATTTTCACCGCGACCTGGCGTCCGGAGAGGGATCGTCCGAGATAGACGACGCCCATGCCGCCCGCGCCCAGCCGCGACACGAGCCGGTACGCGCCGACGGAGCGTGGATCGTCCCCCCGCAAGGTCACCACTGGCCCCCATGAGTCGTTCGCCGCGGTATCGAGGCCGGCCGTGGAAGCGGGCCCCGAGCGGAACCACCCTACCGGTGGGCGAGTCGTGCGAGGGCGGGAGGAGCGCACTCATCGACGATCGCGGAGGCCCGCTCCGGCCTGAGGCGCCGACGGGGTCGGTGTCAGCGCTCGGCGGTGGCGGACCGTGCCGACGCCGTCGCGGCCGCCGGTTCGGCTTCCTGAGGGACGCCGCCGGCCACGGCGATGTCGCGCAGTCCGAGACGCAGGTGTTCGACGTGGAACAGCGCCTGGTCGAGGAGCTCGGCGACGTGATGGTCGTACAGGGCGTAGATGATGGAGCGCCCCCGGCGTTCGCCGGTGACCAGGCCGAGATTGCGCAGCAGGCGGAGCTGGTGGGAACAGGCGGACTGCTCCATCCCCACCGCTTCGGCCAACTCGCCGACCGCGCAGGGGCCCTCCTGGAGACGGGCGAGGATATACAGCCGCGAGGGGGTCGCCAGCGCCTGGAGGGTGGAGGCGACGTCCGCGGGCCCCGCGGCGTCGAGACGCTCGCGGGCGCTGGCGTCGTTCCTTCTCTCTGTCCCATGGCCCATGTCGGCCATCCTACCGACGACCGGCGAAGAGCCGCCGGGCCAGGATGCGGCGGGCGGGGTCCGCCGGCTGTTCGGCCATCGATATCGTGCGTGCGCGGACAGGCAGTGCGCGGTGTTGCCCGGCAAGGGGCGAGGAGCGAGCGATGGGTACGTCGGCGAGGTCTGCCGGAGCGGGACAGCTGAAGCGGCATCTGGGTGTGTTCGACGCCGTGGTGATCGGGCTCGGAGCGATGATCGGCGCGGGAATCTTCGCCGCGCTCGCGCCGGCCGCCTCGGCGGCCGGGTCCGGGCTGCTGCTGAGCCTGGCGGTGGCCGCGGTGGTGGCGTACTGCAACGCCACCTCCTCCGCGCGACTGGCCGCCCGCTACCCGGAGTCCGGCGGCACGTACGTCTACGGCCGCGAGCGCCTCGGGGATTTCTGGGGTTATCTGGCCGGCTGGGCCTTCGTGGTCGGCAAGACCGCCTCCTGCGCGGCGATGGCCCTGACGGTGGGCGCGTACGCATGGCCCGGCCAGGCGCACGCGGTGGCGGTGGCGGCGGTGGTGGCGCTGACCGCGGTGAACTATGCCGGCGTACAGAAGTCCGCGTGGCTGACGAGGGGCATCGTCGCGGTCGTGCTGGCCGTCCTGGCCGCCGTGGTCACGGCCTGTCTGACCGGCGGCACGGCCGATCCCGCGCGGCTCGACCTCGGCGCGGACGCCACCTTCGGCGGGGTGCTGCGGGCGGCCGGGCTGCTGTTCTTCGCGTTCGCGGGCTATGCGCGTATCGCCACCCTCGGGGAGGAGGTCCGCGACCCGGGCCGGACCATTCCCCGAGCGATCCCGCTCGCCCTGGGCATCACGCTGGTCGTGTACGCGGGCGTCGCCCTCGCGGTCCTTTCGGTCCTCGGGCCCGACGGTCTGGCCGGGGCCGCCGCGCCGCTGGACGAGGCGGTCCGGGCCGCCGGGGTCCCGGGGCTGGTCCCGGTGGTGCGGGTCGGGGCCGCGGTCGCGGCGCTCGGCTCGCTGCTCGCGCTGATCCTCGGTGTCTCCCGTACCACGCTGGCGATGGCCCGTGACCGGCATCTGCCGCACGCCCTGGCCGCCGTCCACCCGCGCTTCGAGGTGCCGCACCGCGCCGAACTCGCGGTCGGCGCGGTCGTCGCCGTCCTGGCCGCCACCGCCGATGTGCGGGGTGCGATCGGGTTCTCGTCCTTCGGTGTGCTGGCCTACTACGCCATCGCCAACGCCTCCGCCTGGACGCTCACCCCGGCGGAGGGCCGCCCCGTCAGGATCGTGCCGGTCCTGGGCATGGCCGGCTGCCTGGTCCTGGCTTTCGCCCTGCCGACGGCCTCGGTGCTGTGGGGAGCCGTGGTGCTCGCGCTCGGCGCCGCCGCGTACGGCCTGCGCAAGGCGGCCGTACGCCGCTGACCGGGGGCTCCGGCTCCCGCGGAGCTCCGGGACCGCAGGATCCCCGCAGCCCGTGGGGGCTGCTGGGCCGCTCGGACGGGAGGCAGGGCCGGTCAGCCCCTGGGGCGGCGCGTCCGGCGGGCTCACGCTTGACGTGGGGGAACACGTCACGCGGCCGGATCGCAGGAGGGACCATGCACCACACGCCGCACACCGTGAGCGAGGTGATGACGCGCCCCGTGGTGGCGGTGAGCCCGCTGGCCGGATTCAAGGAGATCGTCGCGACCATGGCGCGGTGGAAGGTGAGCGCCGTGCCCGTGCTGGCCGGCGACGGTCGCGTGGTCGGGGTGGTCTCGGAAGCCGATCTGCTGCCCAAGGAGGAGTTCCGGGACGCGGATCCGAGCCGTCTGGAGCAGCTGCGCCGTCTCGATGATCTGCGGAAGGCCGGAGCGCTGACCGCCGAGGACTTGATGAGCGTCCCCGCTGTCACGGTCCGGGAGGACGCCCCCCTGCCCCGGGCCGCGCGGACCATGACCCGGGGGAAGCTGAAACGGCTGCCCGTGGTCGATGGCGAAGGCATGCTCCGGGGGATCGTGAGCCGTGGTGATCTGCTCAAGGTGTTCCTGCGGTCCGACGAGGATCTCGCGGAGGAGGTACGCGCGGAGGTGGTCGAGCGCCTCTTCCTGATGTCCCGCGAAAACGTCCGGGTCAGCGTCACCGACGGCGTCGTGACGCTCAGCGGCCGCGTCGGCGACACCGCGCTGGTGCCGGTGGCGGCCCGTCTGGTGCGCGCCGTCGAGGGGGTCGTGGATGTCGAATGCGATCTGGTGGGGCCGGGTGCCCCGTCCACGCCGTCGCCTTCGGCGGGATCGCGACTCTGAACCACGAGAGACGACACGAAAGACGACGCGAGTCGACGAGAGACGACGGGCTCGACGGGCTCGACGGGAGACAGCCGGGACCGGGCGGCGCGTTCAGCGCCCCGATACGTCGGCGCCCGTACCCGGCGGCGTTTCGCCGGGGAATCCGCTGGTGCGCCACGACCCGCCGTCCGGTGTCACCGCGAACCCTTCGTAGCCGTCGAGGGATTCCAGCCAGTCCCGTGCCGCCTCCCCCATGGCGAAGGCCGCGGTCGCGTACGCGTCGGTCATGGTGAGCCGGGCGCCGACCACCGTGACGGACGCCGGGCCGTCCGCCGGCGTGCCGTGGTGGGGGTTGAGGATATGGGTTCCGCGTTCCGTCTCGCCCGAGGTGGCGATGGCCAGGTCGCGGCCGGTGACGACCGTACAGAGCTCACCGGGGCGCAGGGGGTCCGCTATCCCGACGCGCCACGGGGAACCCAGCGCCGCCTCTCCCCCGAGTTGCAGGTCCCCGCCGCCGTTGACACAGGTGTTGTACGCGCCCGCCTCGCGCAGGATCCGCGAGGCACGTTCGACGGACCACCCCTTGACCAGCCCCGACGGGTCGAGGACGCCGCCCGCGAGATGGCTGAACCAGCCGCCGGTGTGCCGTACGGCCCTCTTGCAGAGGCTGAGGACCTCGTGTACCTCCGGGGAGCAGTCGTCGAGTCCGATCTCTCCGCGCGAGAGACGGCAGATGATGCTCTCGGGACGGTACGTGGAGTACACCTCGTCGACGTGGTGCAGCCAGCGCACCGCCTCGCGCAGCGCGGCCTCGACGGCGGGCGTGCGCGGGTCGCGTATGTCGAAGGTGAAGACGGTGCCCATCACGTGCTCGACACGGCGCCACGGGCCGCGACGTCCCGGTGCTCCGCCCCTACCCGCACCCGCACCCGTACCTGTACTCGTACTCGTACCTGTTTTCCGATCCGAAGGGGACACCATCAGACACCGGCCTTGTCGAGTGCGCTCTGCAGGGACTGGATATAGCCCTGACTGGTGTAACTGGCGCCCGAGACCGCGTCGATGTGCGCGCTGTGGGCGGCGAGCGCCTCTTGGGTCAGTCGTGGCACCGCGAAGGCGGCGATCTGCTGGTCGCGGCCGGATCCGGACGGTACCTGGAGAACCTTGACCTCGGTGAGCTTCCCGCCCTGGACGGTCGCGGCGACCTGCACCGTGCCGTACTGGGTGTCTACGGGATCACCGGTGTAGGTGCCGCTGACCGGATGCGCGCCGCCCGCCGGGGGCACGGACCGCGTCGGCGACGGGGTCGTCCCGCTCGGCGGTGTGCCACCGCCGAGCGCGGAGGTCACGGCGGTGTGGTGCGGCTTGAGCGCGAGCAGCACGACGACCAGGGAACAGGTCGACGCGGCGGTCAGGACGGCTCGTCGCACGGCGGTCTCCTCAGAACTCGAACGACTCGTGATGGATATGACGGCGCGGCACCCCGGCGCCGCGCAGCGCGCGTTTGGCGGCGTCGGTCATGCCGGGCGGACCGCACAGATACACCTCGTGCGCGGCGAGGTCGGGCACCAGCCGGCTCAGCGCACGGGCCGTCAGCGGCGAGGAGTACGCGGCCGGTTCGTCGACGACGTAGCGCACGACAGCGCCGCGGGCCGCCGCTATCGTGTCGAGTTCGGCGCGCAGGGCGAGGTCCTCGGGGCGGCGGGCGCGGTAGATCAGTGTCACCTCGCCGGGGAGCGTCTCGAACAGCGCCCGCAACGGCGTGATCCCGACACCACCCGCCAGCAGCAGCGTCTTCCGCGATGCGCTCCGGGCCGCGGTGAAGGAACCGTACGGCCCCTCGGCCCACACCCGGGTCCCCGGCCGCAGCCGGGCCAGCGCCGCGCTGTGCCCGCCCGCCTCCTTCACCGTGATCCGCAGATGGCGGGCGAGCGGCGGCGCGGAGAGGGAGTAGGGGTTGGCGGTCCACCACAGGCCCGGTGCCAGGAAGCGCCAGCGGAAGAACTGCCCCGGCCGCGCGCCCAGTTCATCCAGGTGCTCGCCGGTGAGATGGACCGACACGACGCCCGGCGCCTCGTATCTGAGGTCGGCGACGCGCAGCCGGTGGCGCAGCGCCCGGCGCACCGGGACCAGGAAGCGGTACCAGACGATGAGCGCGGCGACTCCCAGGTACAGCGTGTACCAGGCCGCCTGAGCCGGCCGGTTGGCGACGAAGTCGGCGCCGTTGCTCAGCTGGTGGAAGAAGGCGAGGAAAATGGCCAGATACGTGGCGAAGTGCAGGTAGTGCCAGGTCTCGTAGCCCATCCTGCGCCGCGCGGCCCGTGCCGAGACGATTCCGGTGCCCACCAGCAGCACGAAGGCGGCGGTGGCCTTGAGCATGTCCGGGTAGGCGCGCAGGAATGTGGTCGTCTGGTCCACCACCCCGGAGTGTGCGGTGAGGGAGAAGCCCCAGATGATCAGCAGGGTGTGGGCGAGCACCAGCGAGATGGTGTACCGGCCGCCCATCGCGTGCCAGCGCGCGAGCCGGTCGGTGCCGAGGCTGTGGTCCAGGAGCGGTATCCGGGCCATCAGGGCCACCAGCACGGCGCAGGCGTAGCCCGCCAGGAGCCCGGTGATCCGACCCGCGCCGGTCAGCCACTCGCCCGCGCCCACGACCGACGCCGTGTCGCTCCACCACAGGGCGAGGACACCGGCGGCACCGGCCCAGATCGCTCCCAGCGTCACCACGGGTACGGCCGGACGCGGCCGTCGCGGCAGCGGCACGCGGTCCGTGGTGCGGCGCGCGTGGGCGGCGCCGGTCGTCACGCTGGTCATGGGACCTCTTTCCGCCGGTGGCCGCCGGCGTCGTTTCCACCGGCGATCGCCCAGCCTGGCAACCCAACCTCTGAGGACCCTCTGAGTGCCCTCGCTCCGGGCGTATTCAGAGGAAACTCAGAGCGAGCCCCGAAGCACACGCCCCGTATCGCGGGAGATGCTGTACGGACCATGGACAACCACAGCCACCCGCCCCGTCTGTACGGCGCCGACGGAGGCCCGGTACGGGTCCTCGTCGTCGACGACGAGCCGGATCTCACCGAGGTCCTCTCCGGCGTGCTGTCGGGCGAGGGCTGGGAGGTGCGCACCGCGGCCGACGGCGCGTCGGCCGTCGCCACCGCCCGCGCGTTCCGTCCGCACGCCGTCGTCCTGGACTGGATGCTGCCCGACATGGACGGTCTGGGGGTACTGCGTGGGCTGCGCGGAGAGCTGGAGCACGTGTGTGTGCTGTTCCTGACCGCGCGCGACTCCATCGAGGACCGGATCGCCGGGATCACCGCGGGCGGCGACGACTATGTGACCAAACCCTTCAGCCTGGAGGAGGTGCTGGCCCGGCTGCGCGGGCTGCTGCGACGGGCCGGTATGGCGCGCGAGACGGACGGTGACCGGCTGCTGGTCGTGGGAGACCTGGTGATGGACGAGGAGGCCAGGGAGGTCACCCGCGGCGGTGATCTCGTGGAACTGTCCCGCACGGAGTTCGAGCTGCTCAGGTTCCTGATGCGCAACCCCCGCCGAGTGCTGTCGAAGGCGCAGATCCTCGACCGGGTCTGGTCGTACGACTTCGGTGGCCGCGCGCATGTCGTGGAGCTGTACATCAGCTATCTGCGCAAGAAGATCGACGCGGGGCGGCCCGCGATGATCCATACCGTGCGCGGTGTGGGCTACGTACTCAAGCCGGAGCCCTGATGCGGGCCCCGTCGCGACAGCTCTTGTCCCGCGCCTCGCTGTCACCCCGTACGCTGCGCGGTCAGCTGACCGCCGGGCTCGTCGTGCTCCTCGCCCTCGCCTGTCTGACGGTGGGCGTCACCACGGCCTTCGCGCTCGAAGGTTTCCTCGTCGGCCGTATCGACCAGCAGCTTTCCGCTTCCGGGGGGAAGTTCGCGGTGAGTCTGGAGCACGAGGCCACTCCGGACGGCGACAACCGCCCCGACACCCGTGGCCAGGCGAAGGGCACCTTCGGAGCCCGGCTGCTGCGGGGTACGCCCACCCGGGCGGCCGTCGTCAGGAGCGAGGGCGACGTCTCGGAGGTACGGCTCACCATGGGCGACCAGCGCGCACTCGCCGCGCTGCCCGTCGGGGGAGCCGCGCATACGCTCCGGCTGTCCGAGCTGGGGCACTACCGTCTCGCCGCCGTCAAGGGCGACGAGAGGGATGTGCTGATCACGGGGCTGCCGCTGCGCCCCGTAGAGGAAACCGTGCACCGGCTGGAGCGGGTGGAGGCGGCGGTCTTCGGCGTGGCCCTGATCGTCACGGGAACCCTGGCGGCCCTGTGGGTACGGCTGTCGCTGCGCCCGCTGCGCCGGGTGACCAGCACCGCGGCGAACGTGGCCGAGCGCCCCCTCGCCAACGGAGAGGTCGCCATGCCGGACCCCGTACCGGTCACGGACCCGCGCACCGAGGTGGGGCAGGTCGGAACCGCGCTCAACCGGATGCTCGGCCATGTCGGCAACGCTCTGGAGCGACGGCAGGCCAGTGAGGAACGCCTGCGCCACTTCGCGGCGGACGCCAGCCATGAACTGCGCACGCCCGTGGCCAACATCCGGGGCCACGCGGAGCTCGCGCTCCGGCACAAGGGCCCCGTACCGGGCGAGGTCCGGCGGGCGCTGGACCGTATCCAGTCCGAGTCGGAGCGTATGAGCCGGCTGGTGGACGACCTGCTGCTGCTGGCGCGTATCGACGCCGGGCGCGCCCTCGACCGCGGTCCCGTGGACCTCACGCGGCTCGTACTCGACGCCACGGACGACGCGCGGGCCGCCGGACCCGGCCACCGGTGGCTGCTCGATCTGCCGGAGGAGGCCGTGACCGTGACGGGCGACGAGCACCGACTGCACCAGGCCGTCGGCAACCTCCTCGCCAACGCCCGCTCGCACACGCCCCCCGGTACGCGGGTCACGATCCGGCTGGCGGCCGACGGGGACGGCGTCCGGCTGAGCGTGGCGGACGACGGCCCCGGCATCCCCGAGGAACTCCAGCCGGAGATCTTCGGCCGTTTCGTACGCGCGGACGTCAGCCGCTCGCGGGCGGCGGGCAGCACGGGGCTGGGGCTCGCCATCGTGTACGCGGTGGTCTCCGCGCACGGCGGCACGGTCGGCGTGGAGAGCGCCCCCGGGCGCACCGTGTTCACGATGGCTCTCCCCGCGTCGCCGCCCTGGAATCACGGCGCGGCGAACCGTGACGGCGCCCCCGGCGCCTGAAGCCGCACGCCTGACGCCTGACGCCTGAGACCGCACGCCTCACGCCTGACGCCTCACGCCTCACGCCTGACGCCTCACGCCTGACGCCTCACGCCTGACGCCTGACGCCTGACGCCTGACGCCTGACGCCTGACGCCTGACGGGCGAACGCGCGATGCCCGGTCTCGCTCCGCGTCCGGGGCCGGTCGGGGCCCGGTCAAGGGCCCCGCCCGGCCCCGGGGGACCTGGACGGCCCATGTGCGGGCCCCGTTCGGCCCTGGTACGCCCGCCGGGGCCCGCGCCACGATGGAGGAGCGGCGCCACGATGGAGACGGGCCCACGACGGCGCGGAGGACGGGCATGGACGAGGTACGGGACTTCTCGGCGCGGAAGCCGATCCGGGTGTTCCTGCTCGACGATCACGAGGTCGTCCGGCGCGGGGTGCGGGATCTGCTCGACGCGGAGCCGGACATCGAGGTCGTCGGCGACGCGGGCTCGATGGATCACGCCCTGGCCCGGGGCCCGGCGCTCCGGCCCGATGTCGCCGTTCTCGACGTACGGCTGCCGGACGGCGACGGGATCACGGTCTGCCGGGAGCTGCGGTCGCGGATGCCCGGCCTGGCCTGTCTGATGCTCACGTCGTTCGATGACGACGACGCGCTGCTCGACGCGATCATGGCCGGGGCGGCGGGCTATGTGCTCAAGGAGATCAAGGGGTCGGATCTGGTGGACGCCGTGCGTACGGTCGCCTCGGGCCGGTCCATGCTCGACCCGGCCACGACGACCCGGCTGATGAGCAGTCTGCGAGGCGAGGACGAGAAGGAGGAGCGGCGGGAGCCCGACGCGCTGTCCGGGCTGTCCCCCCGCGAGCGCGAGATCCTCGGGCTGATCGGCGAAGGGCTGACCAACCGGCAGATCGGTGAACGGCTCTATCTCTCCGAGAAGACGGTCAAGAACCACATCTCGCGGCTGCTGGCCAAGCTCGGTGTCGAACGGCGTATCCAGGCCGCCGTCCTCGCCACCGAGGCCGCCCCGCACTCCGGAGGCCCCGGCCACGGCCACGGCCCCGGGAGCCACTGAGCCGCCGCGCACACGGGGTCCGACACACGAGGTCCGACACACGAGGTCCGGCACAGGAGGTCAGCAGGGGTCGACGGGCACCGTCCACACAAGGCGAGTGCCGCCACGACCAGTGCCCTTGTGGTCACCCGCTTCGACCGTCATCCGGCCGCCCAGCGTCTCCGCTCTCCCGGCGAGGTTGTCCAGGCCGCTTCGGGGAGTGTCCGGGGCCATGCCGACCCCGTTGTCCGTGACGGTCACGGTGAGCCGGTGACCGCGGACGACGAGAGACACCTCCGCGCCGGTGGCGCGCGCGTGACGCGCGATATTGCAGAGCGCCTCGCCCAGGACGGCGAGGACATGGTCGGCGACCGCCGACGGCACATCCGTGTCGATGAGCCCCTCCATGCGCAGCGACGGCGTGAAGCCGAGGGAGCGTACGGCCTGCTCGACCACCACAGTGGCGCGGACCCGCAGCCCCTGCCGGGTACGCCCCGTGTCATGGGCACGCAGGCCGAAGATCGTCGACCGGATGATCTTGATGGTCTCGTCGAGATCGTCCACGGCGCGCAGCAGCCGCTCGCGCGCCGCGGGATGGTCCACGAACCGCAGGGTGCTCTGCAGGGTCATGCCGGTGGCGAAGAGCCGCTGAATGGCCAGATCGTGCAGGTCACGGGCGATCCGGTCACGGTCCTCCAGCAGGGTGAGCTGCTCGGCCGAGCGCCGTCGCCCGGCGAGTTCCATGGCGAGCGCCGCCTGTCCTGCGAAGGCCAGCAGCGGCGCCGTCTCGGCCTCGGTGAACGGGACCTTCCCGCGGAGCCTGGCCAGCATCAGGACGCCGCGCACTCCGTCCCGCGCGACCATCGGCACCGCGACGGCGGGCCCCAGACCGTCCCGCCGCGCGGGGACCGCGGTGCTCCTCGGATCGCTCTCGACGTCCAGGCTGATCAGCGGTTTTCCCGCATGCAGGGCGGCTCCTACGAACGAGCCCTCCCGGGGCAGCACCAGTCCGTCGTGCGCTTCGGCGTGGACTCCGGTGGCGAACGCGACGCGCAGGACATCCCCGCCGCCGTCCGGCAGTGCCAGCGCCCCCAGGTCGACCGAGAGGATACGGCGCGCGTGGTCGACGACCAGCGGGAGCACCTGGGTCTCGTCCGCACCGGACAGCAGACTGGCGACGATCTCCGCGTTGGCCTCCAGCCAGCGCTGCCGGTCCCGGGCCTTCTCGTACAGCCGCGCGTTCTCGATGGCCACTCCGGCGGCCATGGCGAGGGTGGACAGGACGGTCTCGTCCTCGTCGTCGAAGTCCTCGCCGCTCCTCTTCTCGGTGAGATAGAGGTTGCCGAACACGGTGTCACGCACGCGGATCGGCACGCCGAGGAACGAGTGCATGGGGGGATGGCACGGCGGAAACCCGTAGGACTCCGGATGGTCCGAGATCTCGGAGAGCCTGAGGGACTCGGGGTGACGGATGAGTTCGCCGAGGATTCCATGGCCTTCGGGCAGCCGGCCGATGGCGTCCATCTCGTCCGGGGTGAGGCCGACGGGCAGGAAGCTGGAGAGCGTCATCTCCTCGCCGATGACGCCGAGCGCGCCGTACTCGGCGTCCACGAGCACCACCGCGGCCTCCACGATGTGCCGCAGCACCTGCGAAAGATCCAGCTCCCGCCCGACCGAGAGCACGGCTTCGAGCAGGCTCTGCATCGATTGCGGTGTCCCGTGCCGGACAGCGTCGAGCTGTGCCTGCAACTCCTCCGGGAGGACGTCCAGCCGTCTCGGGGCACCCTCGGCCCACTTGTTCCCGTCGTCGCCCACGGTCCCTCCGTCGCGGCCGGGCCTCGAACCGCTGACCAGCCGCACTTCCACCCTAGGTCCTGTCCGGCCGGGCGTCGCGGGCCCGCGACGCCCGGCACGGCACCTCGCCGCGTTGTCGCCGCGTTGTCGCCGCGTTGTCGCCGCGTTGTCGCCGCGGGGAAGGACGGCTCAGACGGAAGGCCGGTGGCGGTGGCGCACCTGGATCCGGCGGCCGGTGACCTGCGTCGGGCTGACGGCGATCCACAGACCGCGGTCGCCCCCGGCCCAGGCGGTGGTGTGCGCCAGTTCCTCCAGCCGCAGCACCCGGTCGGGGTCGGTGACCGGCTGTGCCATACCGACGACGAGAACGCTCCAGCCCTGGCTGAACGCGTCGTCGATGTGGTCCACCTCGAAGGCGATCTCATGACCGGCGGCCGCCGCGGGCGCGGCGTCCGGAGCGGTTCTGAAGGCGACCAGATCACCGTCGACCGTGTAGTTCACCGGAAAGATCGCGGGCTCGCCGTTCCGCGTCACCGCCACTCTGCCCACCCCGTGGGTGGACAGCAGGGCCCAGGACTCCGCGGAGTTCAGCGTGATCAGTTCTGGGTGGTACCCGGCCGCACCGATTCCGGGCGGGAGATCCGTCGTGGCGCCGGTCAGCTCCGGGACGCTGGTCTCCAGCGCGTCGGCGAGGCGCAGCAGGAAACCGGTTCCGGGCGCCGCCGAGTGCTCCTCCAGATACTGGATGTAGCCGGGTGCCGAGCCGGCCCGTACCGCCACGTCCTCGCGCGTCAGCCCCAGTTCCCGGCGCCGTGCCACGACCCGCCGGCCCAGGTCCGCGCGGTGCGGCACCGGGTCTCCGGGCCGGAAATCGTCTTCCGGTGCCCCGTCCGTCGTCCGGCCCGTCGTCCGGGGTGTCGTGCCGCCCGTCGTGCCGTCCGTCGTCCTGTCCGTCATGGTGGCTCTCCAGCGGGTCGGGGATGATCCTCGTACGCCCCGGCCCGTGGGACCGGGTCATTTCCGCGTCGGCGTCTCAACGGTCGCTCCGGTGGGACCACTTGGGCTCGACCAGGGACCATTCCTTCTCCCACCGCGCGTCGAGCCGGCGGTCGAGCGACCGGCGGAACCCCGCCCGCGCGCCGCTCACGAGCGCGCCGGCCGTGGCCGAGGCCACGATCCCGGCGGTCACTCCGGTGATCAGGCCCGCGGACGAGTTCTCCGGGGGCAGGGTGACCCGGTCCGCCCTGTCCACCCAGATCCGGATGGACGTCCCCTTCTTCTGGCCCTCGAAGGCGACGGTCCGTCCGGTGTGTGTCCCGCTCGCGTCGGTCCAGGTGACCGGCGCACTGCCCACCGCGCCTCCGGGGAGGGTGACCGGTACGAGATGGCTCGCGTTCGCGGTCAGACGGGCCGTGACCCGGTGCTTTCCGGCGTCCTGGGAGTGTGCGACCGCTTGGTAGTGGTCGTAGGTGAGGGTGCCCGCCGCCCATCCCGCGAGCGGGAGGCCGATGATCAGTACGACCATCAGGAGCAGTTCGACGCAGAACCGCAGCCGGTCGACCGGCCGGCGCAACGGATTGCCTTTCCCGGCGGCTCGCGGATGTCCCGGCATGTGCTTCCGGTGCTTCCGGTGGTTCCTGGGGTCCTGTGGATCCGGCGTCCGCATGGTCCGGCCTCCTGAACTCGACTGGATGAGTTCCCGAGTTCCCCGTGGTGTCAGTGGCCCGCACGCTGCGCACTCGGCGACAGATGTTCCGTGAGCCAGTCGCGGGCCAGATCCGCCACGGTTTCGAGAGCGCCCGGCTCCTCGAAGAGATGGGTCGCTCCGGGCACCACGTCGAGACGGTGCTCGCAGTGCATACGTTCGGCCGCCCGGCGGTTCAGGTCGAGCACCTGTGTGTCGGCGCCGCCCACGATGAGCAGGGTGGGTGCCCTTACGTCCGCGAGCGCCTCGGCGGCCAGGTCGGGACGGCCGCCGCGGCAGACCACGGCCTTGATGTCCGCGTGCGGCTCGGCGGCGGACAGGAGCGCCGCCGCCGCTCCCGTACTGGCACCGAAGTAGCAGACCGGCAGCGCGTGTTCGGCCCCCAGCCATGCGGTGACCAGCGTGAGCCGCCGGGCCAGCAGCGGGATGTCGAAGACATTGGTCCTGTCGCGTTCCTCCTCGGGGGTGAGCAGGTCGAACAGCAGGGTGCCGAGGCCCGCCCGGTTCAGCCGCTCGGCCACCGACCGGTTGCGGGGGCTGTGCCGGCTGCTGCCGCTGCCGTGCGCGAAGACCACCACGCCCGGCGCGCCGTCCGGCAGTGTCAGATGTCCGGGCAGCCCGCGGCCGTCGATGGTCATCTCGATGTCCCGTTCGACGGCCCGGAGGTCGGACGACGGGTCCGCTGCGTGGCTGCCGCCGGCCTCCGTACCCTCCGTACCCTCCGTACCCTCCGTGGCGATCTTCGTGGCGCCCCCGGAGGAGACCAGGCGGTCGTTGAGCAGCTCGACGACCTCGGCGTCGCTGGTCTGGGCGAAGTCCGTGTACCACTGGCCGACCGAACCGAAGTAGTCCGGTGAGTACAGGCACACCACTTCGTCGGCCTCCCCGCTCAGCTCCGCCACCGCTCCGGGCGGGGCCACGGGTACGGCCAGCACCACCCGGGCCGCACCGCGTACCCGCGCCACCTGGCAGGCGGCGGACGCGGTGGAGCCGGTGGCGATGCCGTCGTCGACGATCACCACCGTGCGCCCGGTGAGCGCGGTGGGCGGTCGCTCCGCACGGTAGGCACGGAGGCGCCCGTCCAGCGCGGTCCGCTCGGTCAGCTCCACCGCGGCGCGCTCGCGCGGCCCGAGCCGGGCGGCCCGGACCACATCGTCGTTCAGGATGCGTACCCCGCCCTCGCCGATGGCGCCGAAACCGAGCTCGGGCCTGGACGGCACTCCGAGCTTCCGGACGGCGATGACGTCCAATGGCGCGTCGAGGACCCGGGCGACCTGGTGCGCCACCGGGATCCCGCCACGCGGCAGCCCCAGCACCACAGGGTCGTCGAGCTGCAGCCGCGCCACTTCCGCGGCGAGCTGTATACCGGCGGTCGTTCGGTCGGCGAAGCGCATGCCCGCCTCCTCTCCCGAAGCCCCGCTTCCACCGCACCACGCGGACCATCCGCCCCGATAGGGGCCAAGAGGCCCATGGGGGTACCGTCCGGCCCTGTCCCCAGGTACGGGCGCTGTTCCCCGGCACGGGCGACCGGTCCCCGGTATGGGCACCCCGGGACCGGCGGTGACCGCGGTTGCCGATGAGGAAGCGCTCCCCGATGCTCGGACTCAGGGTCGCCCGCGCGACACGCGGGGCCCGGAAACCTGCCGGAGCGAAGCCGTCATGGAGGCAGGACGCCATGAGTGACCATGAATGACGACCATGAATGACATGGACCGGCTGGCGCGGTACCGCGCCAAGCGGCACTTCGACCGCACGGACGAACCTCCCGGTGAGGGTGACCGCCCCGGGCAAGCGCCGTCGTTCGTCGTCCAGATCCACGAGGCGAGCACCACGCACTTCGACTTCCGGCTCGAAGTGGACGGCGTACTGAAATCGTGGTCGGTGCCGAAAGGGCCGTCCGACGATCCGCGCGACAAACGGCTGGCGGTGCCCACGGAGGATCACCCGCTGGAGTACCGGGAGTACGAGGGCGTCATCCCCGGCGGCCAGTACGGCGCCGGCACGGTCATCGTCTGGGACCAGGGCACCTACCGGCCGCTGAAGGACACGGACCCGGGCGCCTTCGCGCGGGCGTTGGATCGGGGCCACGCCTCCTTCTGGCTCCACGGGACGAAACTGCGTGGTGGTTACGCGCTCACCCGGTTCAGGAACGGCGAGGGCGGTGAGCGCGAGGCCTGGCTGCTGGTCAAGGAGACCGACGCCGAGGGCGCCCGTCGCGGACGGACCGCGCCCGATCCCCGGCGGGCGCGTTCCGCGCGTACCGGCCGTACCCTCCGCCAGGTGGCCGAGGAAGAAGTGCCCGGAAGAGGCGAGCGGTGATGACCGGACTCCTGGAGACGCTGCCGGCCGCCGAACGCCGGAGGCTGACCGACGCGCGGCCGGGTGCCGAGCTGGCGTCCCGGCCGATGCTGGCCACCCTGAGCGACCGGCGGGCGTTCGACGACGAATGGATCTTCGAGCGCAAGCTCGACGGGGTCCGTGTGCTCGCGGTACGGGACGCGGGCGGCGTACGGCTGCTGTCGCGCAACGGCGTACGGCTGAACAGCACCTACCCGGAGATCGTGGACGCCCTCGCCGCGCAGGACCGCGCCGACTTCACCCTGGACGGCGAGATCGTCGCCTTCGCGGACAGCCGTACCGACTTCGCCCTGCTCCAGAAGCGGATGGGCGTCTCCGACGCCCGTAGGGCCCGCGCCACCGGGGTGGCCGTCACGTACTGTCTCTTCGACCTTCTGCGGCTCGACGGCGCCGATGTCACCGCGCTCCCCCTGCGCTCACGTAAATCCCTGCTCCGCAGAGCCCTGGCCCACCGGCCCCCGCTGCGGTTCATCACGCACCGCAACCACGGCGGCCAGGAGTTGCTGGACGAGGCGTGCGCCCGGGGCTGGGAGGGGCTGATCGCCAAACGGGCCACCAGCCGCTACCAGCCCCGCCGGTCCCCCGACTGGCTGAAGCTCAAGTGCCTGCGCGCGCAGGAGTTCGTCATCGGCGGCTTCACGGAACCGTCCGGTTCGCGCATCGGCTTCGGAGCGCTACTCCTCGGGTACTACGAGGGGGGCCGGCTGCGCTACGCGGGCAAGGCCGGTACCGGGTACGACCGCGCGACGCTGCGGGATCTGCGCCGTCGGCTCGACGAACTGGCCGTGGACCACTCGCCGTTCGCGACCCCCGTCCGTGAACGCGCCGCGCACTGGGCGAGCCCCCTGCTCGTCGCCCAGATCGAGTTCACGGAATGGACGCGGGACGGGCTGCTGCGCCACCCCCGGTTCCACGGAGTGCGCGACGACAAGGATCCGGCCGAGGTGGTACGGGAGCGAGCCGCGTGACCGGTGACGGACGCTCACCCCCGCCCCGCGTCCGCGGTCAACCGGTCACCGCACCGTCGACAGGGGCGTCGCGATGTCCTCCAGCGCCCGGCGCTCGGCCCGTACCGCGAGGAACGCCGCCACCAGCCCCGCCGCGCACATGAGTCCGGCGCCGATCCGGAAGGCGAGCGCTGTGTCCCCGACCACCCCGGACGCCGTGAGGTCCGCGAAGACCAGCGGGCCGCTGATACCGCCCGCCGCCGTACCGAGCGCGTAGAAGAACGCGATCGCCATGGCGCGGGTCTCCATCGGGAAGATCTCGGAAACCGTGAGGTACGCACTGCTGGCGCCCGCCGACGCGAAGAAGAGCACCACGCACCAGCACGCGGTGAGTGTCGTGGCCGTCAGCGAGCCTCGGTCGAAGAGCCACGCGGTGCCGAAGAGCAGGACGCCCGACAGCAGATAGGTGCCGGAGATCATGATGCGGCGGCCGACCGTGTCGAAGAGCTTGCCGAGCAGCAGGGGGCCGACGAAGTTGCCGGCGGCGATGACCGCGAAGTAGTAGCCCGTGTGTCCCGTCCCGACACCGAAGAACGTGGTCAGGATCGTGCCGAACCCGAAGGTGATCGCGTTGTAGAGGAACGCCTGCCCGATGAAGAGCGACAGGCTCAGCACCGCCCGCCCGGGGTACCGGCGGAAGACCGTCCTGGCGATGAGGCCGAAGCCGATGCTCTTGCGCTCATGGATCGTGATCTCACCGGCCGGCGGAGGGAGTTTCCCGTGTTTCTCCGCCTCGATGCTCCGTTCGACGGAATCGACCAGCTTCTCCGCCTCCTCGCCGTACCCGTGGATGAGCTGCCAGCGGGGGCTCTCCGGTACGTGCCGTCGTACGAGGAGGATGGCCAGGCCGAGGACGACGCCGAGTCCGAAGGAGAGGCGCCATCCCAGGTTCTCGGGGAGCAGCTCGGTGTTCAGCATCACGATGGACAGCAGCGAGCCGCCCACGGCCCCCAGCCAGTAGCTGCCATTGATGATCAGGTCGACACGTCCCCGGTAGGTGGACGGAATCAGCTCGTCGATGGCCGAGTTGATGGCCGCGTACTCGCCACCGATGCCGAATCCGGTGAGGAAGCGGAAGACGAAGAACCACCAGACGTCGAAGGACAGCGCGGTCATCGCGGTGGCACCGAGGTAGACCGCGAGGGTCACCATGAACAGCTTCTTGCGGCCGTAGAGGTCGGTGAGCCGGCCGAAGAACAGCGCGCCCGCGCACGCGCCCGCCACGTACAGAGCGGCGGCGACGCCCGTGACCTGTGCCGATGTGATCGCCAGACCGCTGCCCGGCTCGGACAGGCGCCCGGCGATATTGCCGACGATCGTGACTTCGAGGCCGTCCAGAATCCAGACGGTGCCGAGACCGATCACGATCATCCAGTGCCAGCGCGACCAGGGCAGCCGGTCGAGCCGGGCCGGTACGGCCGTCGTGATGGTGCCCGGCTCCGGAGCGGCAGGCGGCGTCATCGCTTTCCTCCTGCCGTCGCGTACGTCCGTGCGTCGCGTCGCGTACGTCGCACTGAACCACTATCCGACGGCTGTCCCCGCCGCGCCGGTTCTATCCGCGCGCGGACAGCCAGCGCAGGGACGCCAGTCCGAGCCCGGTCATCATGCCCTCCAGCCTCGGATCGCCCGTGGAGTCCATGGAGCAGGCGGCGGCCAGGAGGAACCCCGCCTGCGCCGAAATGAGTACGTCGACCGACTCGGGGTCGACACCGGTCAGCAACGGATGGCGTGCGGCGTACGGTTCCGGATCGATCCCGGAGAGCGCCACGCTGCCGAGCAGCATCACCACATCGGCGTGTGCGGGCCCGATCCAGGCGTGCGGCCAGTCCACGACGACGACACGGTCGTCGGTGAGCAGGACGTTGAACGGGTACAGGTCTCCGTGCGTGAGGGTGTCTCCGGCGGTCGCCTCGCCGAGCCGCGCCTCCAGCGACAGGTGCTTCTCCAGTTCGCGGGCGGCCCGGGGCGCGATCTCGGTCAGCTTCGCCAGCGCGCGGGGTTGGTTCGTCAGCCGCTCCCAGCCGCCCAGCCGTGGCGCCGGGAGGGTCACCGCGAGACGTGGCGCCGGGGTGAGCCGTCCGGCCAGGTCGGTGAGGGCGTCGAGGACCCGCTCCAGTTCGGGCTCGCGCCACGGCTGCGCGGGAAGGCTTCCGTCGATGTCCTCGAAGACGAGCGCCACCCATTCGCCGTCGTCGTAGCTGCCCAGCAGCCGCGGCGCGGGCACCCCGGACGGCAGCCCGGCCGCCACGGCGCCTTCCCGGCGGTGGAACGCGCCCACCGCGGTCGCGGCGACCGTATCGACGGCCTTGGCGAACGCCCTGCGGCCGTCGGACAGTTCCAGCCGGACCGCGAGGCCGTCGGAGAATCCGCCCTGCTGGCTGGTGGCGGCGGTCACCGTGCCCTGGAGCACGTTTTCGATCCCCGCCTTCACCGCTCTCGGCAGGCGCTCCCAGGGAATGCGCCGGCTTCCGGTATGTGAGGGAAGAGGCACAGGTGTGCCCCAGGAGGTGTGGTTGGTCGGCATGGACCGACCCTAACCGTTCGCCGGATGCGGCCCGACACCACCGCCCCCGCCCACGGACCCGCTACCGGCCGCCGGTCCGGGTCAGGGAGACGGACCCGGCCCCGGGCCCGGCACCGGTCGCGGAGCCGGACGAGGCCACCGCCATGCCGTACGGGCTGCTGCCGAGCATCAGGGTCGCGGTGACCTTGAGGGTCTCGGGGTCGATCACCGTGAGGGTGCCCGCTCCCTGGTCCGTGACGTAGACCGCGTGCGAGGTGACCGCGATGTCGAACGGCTCCGTTCCCGGCGGGCCCACATTGACGGTGCCCGTGACGCGGTGGCTGCCGGTGTCGATGACGGAGACGTCGCCCGGACCGAGGACGGCGACGTACGCCTTCTTTCCGTCCGGTGCGAGGGTCACGCCGAAGACCCCCTCGCCGACCGGAACCGTGGCCGTGACCTTGCCGGTGCGGGTCGAGAGGACCGAGACGCGGGCGGTCGTCTCGTTGGCGACATAGACGGACGTCCCGTCCGGGGTGACGGCGACCCCCACGGGCGAGCGGCCCGCCGGGAAGGTACCGACGGCCCGGTGGGTACGGGTGTCGATGCGCGAGACGCTGGCCGAACCGGAGTTGGCGACATAGGCCGTCCCGCCGTCGTGGCTGACGGTCACGGCCACCGGGGAGACACCGACCGGGATGGTCGCGGTCACCCGGTTGGTCCGGGTGTCCAGTACGGAGACGTTGTTCGAGCCCCCGTTGGTGACATAGAGGGTGGAGCCGTCCGGGCTCAGCGCGACACCGCTGGGCTTCTTGCCGACCGGGACGGTCGCGACGATCTTGTTGGTCCGGGTGTCGAGCGCCGAGACCTCGGCCGATTCACTGCCCGCGATATAGGCGCGCTTTCCGTCCGGGGTGATGGCGATGCCGTCGGGGCCGGTCCCGGCCGGCACGGTCGCCACGATCCTGTGGGTGCCGGCGTCGATCACGGAGACGGTGTTGTCGAGTTGGTTGGTCACGTACATGTGGTGCCCGGCGCCCGGCTGTCCGGTCGCGGAGACCCCCGCGGCCGTTCCGCGCGCCGCCGTCCCGGGCGGGGAACAGGACATCAGCAGGAGCACCGCGCCCGCGCCCAGGACCGGCCGGAGCACCCTCGTGCGCGGTTGGCCGGCGGGGTGGGCTCGGGGGTGGCGGGCGGAACGCATGGTGCCTCCTGCGCGTGGGAACCGCGTCGGAATGTGATGCCGGTGCCTTCAGTGCCCAGTGACCGCTGACAGCGCACTGGCCGCACACCGACGACCGATCGGCCGGTATGCCCGTTTTCGGATCACCCGCTGCGCCGAACGTACCCGACGGTCCGTCCCCTCGCCATCGACGTCTTCAGGCCAACCGGACAACGGCGGCTTCCTCGCCGCCTGATCGTCGCCATCACGACGAAGGTCTGCGGCAGACCACGCTGATCAGGGTGAAGGAAGCGAAGAACGGCCCCTCGGAGAGAGCGGCGAACCAGCGGCGACCGCGCGTTTCGTCGATGACACCGTCCTTGATCGCGCGCTGCACATTGCGGCCCAACCCCAGTGTGTGGTCGGCGTCCTGGAAGTCACGGAAGACCGGGGTCGTGGCGAGCACGGTCTCCACGGTGAAGCCGGCCCCCGTGGCCAGGCGGGCGAGGCTGCGGCCGACAGTGGCGTTCCGGACCATCCGCGAGGTGGTGTAACGCGTGAAGGCACGGCTCGTGTCGAGGTCCTCCGCGTCGACGGCCAGGGTGTCCCAGTCGGGTTCGGTCAGACCGATGAGCGCGCCCGGCCGGGTGGCCAGGTGGAGTTGGGCCAGGACATCGGCGGGCTCGGCGACATGCATCAGGACCCGGTCGATCTTCGCCCGGTCCGCTGTGCCCGGTTCGACGGGGAGGGCGTGGGCTTCCCCCTCGCGGATCTCGACCGCGGGGAGAGCGTCCGTACTCCGCCGGGCCTCGGCGAGCATGGCCGGGTCACGGTCCACGCCGATCACCGTGCCGCTCGGGCCGACGCGTTCCGCCAGCGCCGGCAGGTCGGTGCCCGGACCGCATCCCACGTCCAGCGCGGTCTGGCCCGGCCGGACGTCCAGCAGATCGATCAACTCCCGCTTGTACGCACGGCCCGCGTCGGCGGCGGCGGCGCGCAGCATGTAGGCGGCCTGGTCGGGTCGGGACACACCGAGACTCGTGGACACGGATAGAGTCAAGCACTCCGGCCCGGCGCGTGAGAGCCGATCGGGTCATCCGCTCTCCCCCTCTCTCTCCGGCGGCCTCAGTCGCGCCATCTCCGCCGGCGCGAGCCGCTCCACCACCTCCGCCAACGCCTCACACGCCTGCTCGATCTTCACCCGGACGTTCCGCTGCTCGGTGACGACCGCCGCCACCAGCAACGAGGTCAGTGCCACCGACCCGTTGAGCACCTGAAGGCTGATCAGCCGCTCCGTCAGGGTGTGGTGGGCGAAGGCCCCCTCGCGCTCGGTCGTCTCCAGGACCGTCATGACCGAGACGAACAGTGCGTACGGCGCGCTCCCCGCGAGCTGGAAGCGCAGCGCCGCCCAGATGAGCACCGGGAAGAACAGGAAGACCAGGGTGAGGGACATCCTGACGGCCAGCGGGGTGATGATGGCGGCGGCCACCACCACGGCCGTCCCCTCCACCCAGCGGTCGAGCCGCAGGGGCCGCCGGATACGGCAGACGACGAGCAGGAAGGGCGTCACCAGCAGCACCCCCATGGCGTCACCCGCCCACCACGCCAGCCAGGTCGGCCAGAAACCCACCGGGAGTCTGCCGTGGAGCACCAGCATGGACGTTCCCACCGTGGCGCTGATCAGCATCCCGGCCAGGGCGCCCAGGAACACCAGCGCCAGCCCGTCCCGTGGCCGGTCCAGCTCGATACGGAAGCCCACACGCCGCAGCAGCAGATAGGAGCAGAGCGGTGCGAGGGTGCAGCCCGCCATGACCCCGGGCGAGACGGCACTCAACGGGTCGAGTGTCAGGAGGTGGAAGAGGACGCCCAGGGTGATCCCCGGCCAGATCCCCGGACCCATCAGGAACAGACAGGTCAGCGCGATGCCGGTGGGCGGCCAGAGGGGTGACACCGCCGCGCCCTCGACACGCACCACGCCCTCCAACGTGCCGATGCGCGTGCCCGCGTAGTAGATGACGGCGACGCCGAGGATCCGGAGAGAAGCCACGAACAGACCCCGGAACTTCTCGCTGCGCGCCACAACAGCCATCAGACAGTGCCCGTCGCCCGCCCCGGCCATGACACGCACCGCCGGACCGCGGACATCACCCTCTCCCGGCGCCGGTCGGGCAGCGGAAGTGATCGGGCCTGTCGGGTCAGCCCGGTTCGAAGATCTGCTCGTCCTCGTAGACGAGACTGTCCGAGTCGGTGCAGGCCGCCACCGTGACGGCGGATACGACGCGCAGCCCCAGCTGGTCGGCGCGCTCGCCCAGTTCGGCGCCGCCGCAGTGGGCGAGCACCAGCGTGAACGCCTGCCTCTCGTTCATGATGTACGGCTCTCCGTACCCCAGTTCGGCAGCGGCCTCGGGGTCGCTCCGCGCGATCTGCCACGCGCGGTGCATCAGCAGTCCGGGATCCTCGATCACGAGCTGACGGGTCTCGGTGACGGTGACGGCCAGCCGGGCCGCGGCGGAAACGACGGTACGGGCAGGCCGGGCGGGACGGCAGATGGCGCGGACGGGGTCGACGGCCTGGGCGGGACGGGGGAGGCTCGCACCCTCATCGGATACAGAACATGACAGAGCGGACACAGGTGGCTCCTGTCGGGAGGGATCAGCGGTCGCCCGCGGTGAGGGTGGCCCAGCACCGCACGCGGTACGGGCAGGGCAGAGCGGTGGTCCGCCCGTGGTCGGCCGCCAGCGCGGCGATGACTTCGAGGCCTCTGCCGTGGTCGCCGGCCAGTTCGTGCGGACGGCTGCTCGCGGCCGGTCCCCCGTCGTCCACTGCGATGTGCACACTGCCGTCCGGACGCCGTTCCAGATGAGCGCGGATGGGGCCACAGGCGTGCAGTACGGCGTTGGTGACCAGCTCAGACATGACCAGCAGGATGTCATCGACGATGCCGTCGGTGACGTCATCGGTGGTGCCGTCGGTGATGCCGTCACCGACCGGATACGACCAGTCGGCCAGCGCGGCGCGGGCCCACTGCCGGGCGCGCCGGCTCGCGTGGTCGCCGCGGTCGAGGCTCAGGGAGAGCCGACGGGTGTCGCCCCGTGAGGACTGGTCGTCCCGGGAGGACTGGCGGACGACCCATGCGGTCCGGCCGGCGGGAAGACCGCCGAGAAGCCGGACGCTGGTCATGCGGGCCTCCGCGAACGTGCGGAACGGTTCCGGAAACGAGACCCGCCATGGGCTTCGATCGGCCCCTTCCCGGAGGATGCGGCTCGGACAGATGGGGACATACTCATCACTGTCGGAGCACCGTGCCTGATATGCAACGTGCGGAGTGTGCAGGGCGAGCAAGGTGCGCACGGTGTCGCACACCGCGAGACCCGGGAGCACTCCGGAGAGGGGCAGAGATCATGAGACCGAGGTCCGGGCCCACCGTGCACCACGCGGTCCTCGCCGCCCGGCTCCTGTCGCTGCGCGTGGGCGCCGGTCTGTCGCAGGCGCAGGCGGCGGCGGCGCTGGGCGCGCACCGGACGACGGTCATGAGAATCGAACGGGCCGAGACGGCGCTCGACGCGGGCCAGGTACGGACCCTGCTGGAGCGCTACGGGGCAGGCCAGGAGGAGATCAGGCAGTTCCTCGGCGAACTGGCCACCGCCAATCTGCCGGGCTGGTGGCATCCATGGCGGGACGTGATGCCCCCGTGGGCCCTGGACGTGATGAACGTGGAAGCCGCGGCCCGCATGGTCCGTGTCTGGCACCCGGCGCTGGTGCCCCCGCTGCTCCGCACCCCCGCGTACGCCCGCGCGGTGGAGGAGGCGCTCGGCGCCGACCGTTCACCGGCCGACCGCGCCAGGCGCGTGGAGCTGCTGACGGAGCGCCGGGCCCGGTTGACGGAGCGGGGGGCCCGGATCTGGGCACTGATGACCGAGACGGCGATGCATACGCGCGTGGGCGACAGGAGCATCATGGAAGAGCAGCTCACCGCGCTGCGTGAGGCCGCCGCCCGGCCGGACGTCACCCTCCAGGTCGCACGGCTGACCGATCCACCGCATCCGCTGACCGGCGTGGCCGGTCTGACCCTGTACCGGGTGGATGTGCCCGAGATCCCGGACCACGTGGTCCGGGAGAGCCCGGTGGGACCGGCCGACGTCTGGAACGACACCGGGACCGTGACGGCGTACCGGACGCTCATCGACCAGGCGTGCGCCGCCGCCCCGCATCCGTCCACCCCGCTCCCCTGTCCGATGCCCGTTGCCTGACCGCCCGTACCCGAACCGTGACCGAAGGGATCTACCGTGCCGGATGAGACTCCCCGTCGTATCGACACGACCGTTCCGCACTCCGCGCGCATCTGGAACTACTGGCTGGGCGGCAAGGACCATTTCTCGGCCGACCAGGTGGCCGGGAACGCCTACCGCGAGGTCTTTCCCCTGATCGAGACGTTCGCGCGGGAGTCGCGCGGCTTTCTGCGGCGCTCCGTCACCTATCTCGCGGCGGAGGCGGGGATAACGCAGTTCCTCGATCTCGGCGCCGGGCTGCCGACCGTGAACAACACGCACGAGGTCGCGCAGCGCATAGTCCCCACCGCGCGCGTCGTGTACGTGGACCACGACCCGCTGGTCCTGCTGCATGTGCACGCGCTGCTCACCTCCACCGCCGAGGGCGCCACCGCGTACATCGAGGCGGACATGCGGGACACGGACGCGGTGCTGGACGGCGCGGCGGAGACCCTCGACATGTCGCGGCCGGTCGCGCTGGTCATCTCGGACGTGCTCGGCCACATCGTCGATCTCGACGAGGCCCTGGCCCTGGTCGAGCGGCTCGTGGACCGGTTGCCGTCCGGCAGCCATCTGGCCCTGAGCCACGCGGCGGCGGCGGACGAGGGACACGCGGCGGCGCAGGAGACGTACAACGCGTCCGGGGCCGTCCCGTACATCCTCCGCACACCCGAGCAGATCGCCAGGTTCTTCGACGGGCTGGAGCTGGTCGAACCGGGGGTCGTGTCCTGGCCGCACTGGCACCCCGACGCCACCACCACCTCGGTCGCGGAACGGGGCGGGTGGGGAGGCGTCGCCCGTATCCCCTGACCACGGCCCCTCGCCCCCGGACCACACCCCTCGCCCGCCGGCCGCCGTCCAGCACGTGCGGGCGGGCCGTATCTCGCGGAAGCTGTGCGGATGGACAATGACGGGCTGGTGGCGCGCCGGCTGATCGAGGCGGCGGCACGCTCGGGAGCCTCGCTGATCGCGGAGACCGCGGCCGCGGTCTCCGGATGGGCGGTCTTGGTGGACCCGGCCATGCGCGCCGTCTACAGCTCACCGGACCGCGCCGCCGCGGCGGGGATCAGCGCCGCGGCGGGAACAGGAAGCGTGACAGGGGCCGGCGGCGAGCGGGCGCGGTCCGGTGACGCCGACGACGGCCCCGATACGACGGTCCGGCAGGTGGTGGGAGCCACGCTCGTGGTCCACGCCGGCCCGGATGTCTCCGCCCGCCGGGTCGAGCTGGTGACCCGGACCACGGCCGGACTGCTGGAGGTACGTGCCCGCCGCGCCGAAGAGCTGACGAGCGCGGAGATGCGACTGCACGCTGTGCTGACGCGCCTGCTGCTGCGCGGCGAAACCGGTCTCGCGGCCGAGGTCGTCGGCGGTCTGGCCTCACACGCCACCGTCTACCGGCTCTCCGGCGGGGCGGATCCGCAGGCCACGTACCAGGCGGTGTGGCGCGCGCTGCTGCCCACCGGCGCCCGGCAGGGCGCGTCCACGCTCATCACCCTCCTGGACGGTGAGCTGGTCGTCGTGGCCCTCCATGACGCCGCGCGGGACGACGGACGGGTCCTGCGGCTGATCGCCCGTTCGGCGGAGCGGCACGGGCTGCTCGGCGGCGTCGCGGACCCGGCGCCGCTCGACATGCTGGCCGCCGCCTTCACCGAGGCCGGGCAGGCACGCGCCGGGGCGGCGGCGGGCCGCCGGCTGGTCCCGGCGGCCGGGCTCGGAGACCGCGCCCTGCTGCGGATCATCCCGCCCGACCGGCTCACCGCATGGGCGTCCTCCCTGCTGGGCCCGCTCACCGCGCCCCAGCGCCAGGCACTGGAGGGGTGGCTGCGCACCGGATCGGTCGGGGCCATGGCACAGATGCTGGGGATCTCGCGCGGCACCGCGCGGTCACGGCTGCGGACGGCCGGCGAGCGGCTGGGAGGTCTGGACACGCCCCTCGCCCTGGCACAGCTCTCCCTCGCGCTGCGTGCCCCGGAAGCCGACCCTGCGGAGGCGGCCGGGTGGGCCGGCGCGGACCCGCCCGCCGCGCTCCCCACGGAACTCGTGGACACCGCGCTGGCACGCCGCTGGGCCGGCGCACTGACCAAACCGCTCGACACGCCGCAGCGGATCGCCCTGGGCGTCTGGCTCGGCCATCTCGGCAGCATCGCCCCGGCCGCCGAGGAACTCGGCCTGCACCGTACGACGCTCCGGCGGTGGCTGGAGGAGATCGGCCGGCTGCTGGACGTGGACCTGTCGTCCGCCGCCGTCCGCGCCGACCTCTATCTGGCGCTGGAGACCCTCGCCCGCCCGGACGGTCCCCCCGGCGCGCTGCCACGCCGGGGAGGCCGGACGTACCACCGGCCCATGGCTCGCTGAGGGCGGCGTGTTCACGCTCGGTGGACGGCTTCCTCAGACGGCTTCCTCAGACGGCTTCCTCAAGCGCCTTTCTGAACGAGTCCGCGGTCGTGGTGACGATACGGGGGCTGTCGATCAGCGCCTCGTCGATCACGCGGGCGAGACGGCGGGGGACCGATGGGCTGCGGTCCCGGATCGGAACGGCGGGCTCCCGGAGCAGTACCGCGAGGGGGTCGACGGTGGGCGGGAAGTCGCGGGGTGTGGCACCGGTCAGCATGCGGTACAGGGTGGCCGCCGTGGCCCAGACATCGACCTCGGGCTTGGCGTACTTGTAGTCGACGACCTGGGTACGGGGCATGTACGCCACCGTGCCGGCCACCGTACCGGTGCGGGTGAGACCGGACAGACCGGCCCGGTCGAAGGCCTTGGCCAGGCCGAAGTCGCTGATCTTGACGGTAGGTGGCGTGCCGTCCGCGGTGAGGAGGATGTTGGAGGGCTTGATGTCCCGGTGCACCAGGCCGCGTACGCTCCCCGCGCCACCACCCTCCGCCGAGGGCGCCGGAGGTGCCGAGGGGTGCGGCCGGGGCAGTGGTGCGGTGTGGGCGTGGGCGAGGCCGTCGAGCACCTGTGAGGCGATCGCGACCGCCTCGTCCGGCGGCAGCGTGCCGCCCCGCGCGGCCAGCCACTGCCCCAGGTCGCCGCCTCCGCAGTACTCGCAGGCCAGATAGAAGCTCGCGCCGTGTGATCCGCTGTCGTGGAACCCGACGATGTTGCGGTGCCGCAGGCCGCGGATGCCCTCGATCTCCCGCAGGAAGTTCGCCCTCGCGCGGTGGCCCACCGCGATCTCGGCCAGCAGCACCTTCAGGGCCACCAGCTCACCTGTGCCGAGGTGGCGGGCGAGATGGACCACGCCCTGTCCGCCCCGGCCGAGTTCACGTACGAGTTCGTAGTCGCGCAGGCCCGCGAGACCGTCGTCCTCGGCGGCACGGGACAGCAACCCCCGCACGATGGTCCGGGGGCTGTTCCGGCAGGGGTCGCAGACGATGTCGCCCGCGCGGCCACGGTCCGCCCGGTCCGCCCGGTCACGGTCCGCCGGTTCCACGTCGCGACCGCAGTGCGCGCAGTACGCGCGGGTCGTCACCGGTTCGCCGGCGGCCGCCTCGGCCGCGATCTCGACCCGCAACAGGGTTTCGCCCATGCGCACTTCGTCACCGTGGGCGAGATCGCGTTCCGGGAACTCCACGCGCGCGGCCTGCTCCGGGGTCTCGTCCGGTTCGCGGCGGCCGATCTCCTCGCCGTTGACGAACGTACCGTTGAGGCTGCCGAAGTCGCGCACGCGTACGTCGGGAGGGTTGATGTCGAAGAGGCAGTGATGCCGCGAGACCCGCATGTCGTCCTGGGGCAGCCGTGGCGAGCAGTCGGAGGCGCGGCCGACCACGCAGGTCGCGCGCTCCTCGAAGGAGAACTTCCTTCCCTCTGACGGGCCGGACCGTACCGACAGTGTGACGGACGCGACCGCCCGCGCGCCGCTCACGACGATCCTCGCGAGGCCCGCGACAACCGTGAGACCCCTGGGAGCCGCGAGAACCATGTCGACGGGGTGGACGGCGTGGATGACGCGGGTGGTGTGGACGGCGGAGCCTGGGGAGACGGTGAGAAGTCGTACTCCCAGTCCAACTCCCAGACCCGCGTGACGCCTTCGTGGTCACGCGACAGGACGACGCGCCCACCACCCGTGATCGCGAGCCACATGATCCCGGACGAGTGGCCGTCCAGCGTGCGCAGGCAGGCCCCGGTGTCGAGATCCCACACCCGCAGCAGACCTTCGGCGTCGCCGCTGACCGCGAAGCGGCCGTCCGCGCTGACCTCGGCACTGCGTACCGCGAAGGCGGGAAAGCCGCGCTTGATCCTGGCCGTATGACGGCACCGGCCGGTACGCAGGTCCCAGGTCCGCATCGTGCGGTCCTGGCTCACCGAGACTCCGACGCCGCCGTCCGCGGAACAGGCGACGCCCACAAGGGTCTCCCGGCCGTGGCCGGTCATCGTGTGGCGGCAGAGCCCCGTCCGGACGTCCCACACTTGTACGGTCCCGTCCCAGCACCCCGCCAGCAGCACGTCACCGCTGCCGCTCAGCGCGAACTCGCGCCATTTCCCGCCCGCCAGGACATGGAGGCAGCGCCCGGCCCGCACGTCCCAGATCCGTGGCCCGTCGTCCCCGTAGGAGAAGGCGTACCGCCCGTCGGCGCTCATCTCCAGCTTGGAGACAGCGGCCGTGTGTCCCGTGAGTTCCCGGACACACGTATCGGTGTCCAGGTCCCAGACACGGATGATCCGGTCCTCCCCGGCGGAGAGACCGACCCGGCCGCCGGCGTCCAGCGCCACCTTGTACATCCGTCCGGTGGTGCCGCGCAGCGTGTGCCGGGAACGTCCCGACTCCACGTCCCAGCCGCGGACGGTGCCGTCCGCACCCGCCGACAGCACGACCCGGTCGTCACCGGTGACGGCGAGATCGCGGAAGGTGTCGACGTCGCCCCGCGCGACGAGGCGCCGGCCGCCGTCCCGCAGGTCCCACAGGTGGAGTCGTGTCCCCTCCGAGCGCGAGACCAGTTCCAGCAGACCACGGCCGGAGTTGAGCGGCAGCAGGCCGGCGGCCTCGTGCGCGCTGTGGGGCCCGAATCCGATGATGGGCGGGGTGGCGCGGAGCCATGCGTCGGACAGGGTGGTGCGCCGCCCGGCGCCCGTGACGTCCTGCCAGCGGTCGAGCAGTTCCCGGTGGCGCCGGTAGCCCGGTACGGCTCGCGCCCGGCGTAGCTCGTCGGCCGCGGCACCGGCCCGGCCCTCGCCCATCAGCGCCGTCGTACGGTCGAGAGCGCGGCGCACCACCTCGCTCTCCCGTACGCGTTCCGTCGCCGCGCGCGGAAGCGGGTAGCTCCATGGCGCGGGCGGACCCGGGGGTGCCGGCTCCCTGAGCGTGAGTCTGCCGCGGTCGCCGCCCGTCAGCGCCAGGCGGCCGTCGGTACTGAAGGCGACCGAGTAACTGCCTTCCCGCCACGACCGCAGGCATCTGCCGACGGGCAGTTCCCACAGTTCGGTGGTGTTCGTGGCGCCGCCGAGGGCGTAACGCCCGTCGGCGGTCACGCCGTAGTAGTAGCCCAGTCCGCCGGGGCGGATGACGGTGGAGCGCTCGCGGCCCGTCGCCACGTCCCAGATCCGCACGCCGGAGCCCCCGGTGCTCGTGACCGCGGTGCGCCCGTCGGCGCTCAGCGCCGCATCCCGGAACCCGGTCTCGATGGTGCGCAGGACCCGGCCGGTGCCCGGATCCCACACGAGCAGACCGTCGTCCGGTCCGGTCGTCCACCGGTCGCGCGTCAGCGCGACGCGGCCGTCCGCGCTGAGGGCCAGCCCATGGCCGGTCCCGCCGACGGGCGTGCCGTCCGGTCCGGTCTTCAGCTCGCGCAGGCAGCGGCCGGTCGTGGTGTCCCACACCTGCACGACTCCGTTGGTGTGCGCGGTCAGCGCGATCAGGCCGTCCGCGCTCATCGCCACGTCGCCGGGGCTGAATTTCGCCGGGTTCGCCCCGTGGTCGAGGGTGTGGAGGAGCCGGCCGGTACGCAGATCCCAGATCCGCGCGGCGCCGTCGGGCGACGCGGTGATCGCCCGACCGGCCTCCGCGTCGGCCGCCAGACCGTAGATCCCGAACTCGCTGTCCGTCGCGGTGATGACCCGTACACAGCGGCGGCCGACGAGGTCCCAGACGCGGACCGTCCGGTCCGTGGCGGCGGAGACGCCGGTGCGGCCGTCCCGGCTCACGGCCACCCCGTACACGATGCCGGCGTGACCGGTCAGGGCCATGGCCGGACGGGTCCGTGGTGCGCGGTCGGCGCGTCCGAGCGCGTCGGCGATCTCCGCGTCGCCGGGCGCGCGCTCCGCGGCGGTCCGCAGCAGTTCCGCCGCGGACTCGGCGTCGCCGCGCTCCAGGTGCACCAGGCCCAGCAGATACTCGGCACGCCCCCCTTCCGGGTGAGCCGCGCGGACCCCTTCCAGATCGACGATCACCTGAGCGTCGGTCAGCCGGCCTGCGCGCCACATGTACAGGCCCCGGTTGTACACCGCGTGCGGGTTGTGCGGATCGATCTCGGAGGCCCGCTGCCACAGGGCCTCGGCTTCCTCCGCCCGCCCGAGGTCCACCATGGAGAGAGCCTGGTTGGACAGCCCGTCCGCGAGCCGCACCGCGGTCAGCGGTTCCGGCCTCGGGTACGGCTCCCCCAGGGCCGCCGCGTAGACCTCGGCCAGTTCGGCGGCGAGTTCGCCCATGTCCCTGGGCCGGTCCGCCGGGACCCAGGCGAGACAGCGCTCCAGCAGGGTCACCAGGCCGGCCGGGATGGCCGGGATGGCCGCGATCCGTTCGTCGGGGTGATCCTCCGCGACGAACGCGGCGAGCACCTCGGCCCCGGTCTGCCCGTACTGGCACGGCGGGCGGCCGACGAACATCTCCAGCACGGTCAGCGCCCACGACCAGGTGTCGGTCGCCCGGGTGAGCTGTGTCCTCGGCCGCCCGGAGTCCTCTGTCCATACGGCGGCCTCCGCCTGCTCGGGGGAGCAGAAGGCCGGTGTCATCCCGCCGTACCCTGCCAGTACGCTCGCGCCGGGCGGCACGACGGTGCTCTCCCCCGCCACGGCGCGTGCCCTGGCCAGTCCGAAGTCGGTCACCTTGGCGGTGCCGTCACGGGCGAGCAGCACATTGGCGGGCTTGACGTCCTGGTGGATCAGCCCGTGCCGGTGCGCGTGCCGAAGCCCCCACGCGGTCTGGACGGCGATATCGAGAATGCGGCGCAGGGCCTCGCGGTGGCCGCCGGTGTAGAGGTGTCCGTCGCGCACGGCCTCGGCCAGGCTGCCCCCGTCCAGCCATTCGGCGAACACCCCGGGCACACCGCTCAGCGTGCGCACGTACACGCAGTTCACCGTGTGCGGATGCTCGCCGAGACCGACCCAGGTCGCCGCCTCGGTTTCGAAGTCCCGCAGCCCCTGTTCCGTGGCCGCCAGGGCGGGCCGGGGTACCTTCACCGCCAGTTCCACGTTCCAGTCGCGGTGCAGGACGCGGTAGACCAGCCCCATCCCGCCGCTGCGGATCACATCCCGGACCTCGTAGAGAACCAGGATCAGCTCGCCGGGACGCCACTCGTCGGGTACGTGCCTCGCCACTCGCCCACTTCTCCGTCCGGAGTCCACCACAGGCAACACGTCACAGTCTGCCCAACCGCTCTCGGACGGACCAGCGTTCGGATCCGGTCGCCCCGGCCGACGGAGCCTGTCGCCACGGTACGCAGCCGTACCCAGCAGCGGGAAGCGACCCGATCGGCGCAACTCCGATGTCCGGGATGTACGGCGCGATGTCGCACGGGCCGATCGAGCCGCGCGGTCGCGGCCAGGCACCCGGCACTCGCCGGACAGCCCGCCTCGCCCGACATGCGTATCCGGGAGGTTCGGGTTTCGCTGGAGGTGCTGTCCGGCCGCGTACATCCATCAGCCACCCCCGTGTCCGGGGCCGGACAGCTCGACGCGTCACCACGCCCTCGCGCCGTTCCTCAGCGGCTGGGCGGACGGACGCGACGGAACGGGACGCTGTGCCCGGGATGCGACAGCACGTCATACCGGTCAGACTGACGGCGCGGGAGACGACGGTCCAATGAGGCAGCCAGACTGTCCTCACTGGACCGTCCCCCGTCCAGTCGACGACGCGTACGACGGGGTCGCCTCCTCGGGCGGCGTGCTACGTTCCCGCGGATTGTCCATCGGTTTGCGCGGATCCGGATTTCCGTGTTGATCCGGAGTCAGGATGAGAGCGGGAGAGCGTCAGCTCGCGAGGCAGTACCGTCACGAACCCACCAGGGAACGGATCTTCAACCCGTCATGCGTACACGCGATCAGTGGATCACTCGCGCCGAGACCGGCGCGGACATCCCCGCCATCCGTGACATCAGCCTCGCGGCCTTCGAGACGCCGTCGGAGGCCGACCTCATCGACGCCCTGCGCGCCGACTCCTCCTGGATCGACGGCCTGTCCGTCGTCAGCACCGACGAGGACGGCAACGTCGTCGGCCACGCGCTGCTGACCCGCTGCCACATCGACGACACCCCGGCGCTGTGCCTGGGCCCCGTCGCCGTACGGCCCGAGCACCAGCGGACCGGCGCCGGTTCGGCCGCCATCCGCGCCGCTCTGAAGGCGGCCAACGACATGGGCGAGTATTACGTCACCGTCCTCGGACACCCGCCGTACTACCCGCGGTTCGGCTTCACCCGCGCCTCCACACACGGTATCGGCCTGACCATCGATGTCCCGGACGAGGCCATGATGGCCATGACCCTGGACGAGTCCCGCCCGCTGCCGAGCGGCACCGTCCGCTACCCGGCGCCCTTCGGGATCTGACACCCGATCATGGCCGTGCGCCAGGGAGTTGGGTGTGCGGGGCGGGCGGCCGTAGACCGTCCATCAGCAGGTTGAGCATGCGAGCCGCTTGGTCGCGTTGCTCGGGCGCCCCTGCGACGACCAGGATGCCGGCCAAGGTCGCCCCCACGTCGGAGGCGTCGACGTCGGAGCGAATGTCGCCCGCGGCGGCCCCGGCATCGAGGAAGGTGCTCACGATCGCGACCAGCTCCGCGCGCATCTGATCGAACTCGAGCCGCCCGGAGGAGACGATCGCGCGCAGCGTCTCGATCATGCCGTGCTTCGTCGCGGCCCAGTCGGCGAACAGGTCCATCCACAAACGCATCGCGCGCGCCGGCGGGTGGGCTGCGAGCAGTTCCTCGGCACCGGTCCGGAGACGTTCGACCTGGTCGCGGTAGACGGCCTCGACGAGGGCCTCCCGCGTCGGGAAATGGCGGTAGAGCGTGGCGATCCCGACGCCCGCCTCCTTGGCGATCGCGTCGAGCGGGACTCGTCGGTCGCCGGACGCGAAGGCTCGGGCGGCGGCGGCGACCAGGTTGCGCCGGTTGCGGCGAGCCTCCGCGACTCGGGCGCGTGGTGGAGCTGCGTCAGTGGGGGACATGGTTGCGGAGTCTACTCCGATTGGATAGATTCGAATCCAATCGGAGGACCCTCCGATTGGTTCTCCGTCGGGACCGGAGGCCGGGATCCGCCGTGATCCGGCCATCGGGATCCCCGCGACCGCGAGTGGCGCCACAGAGCCGTGACGCGCTGTCGGTCCATCGTCGACGGGTTGGAGTAAGGGGCTTCGCATATGGGCGCACTCATTGTCTTCGGTTACGGTCCTGGAATATCGCACGCGACAGCGGAGCGATTCGGACGCGAGGGTTACTCCCTCGCATTGGTCGCGAGGAACGCCGAGAGACTCGCCGAAGGGGTTGCCCGCCTCAAGGCCGGTGGCATCGACGCCACGGCCTACCGGGCTGACGCCGCGGATCCGGCAATGATCCGGCAGACGGTCACACGCATCCGGAATGATCTCGGGGCCGTATCCGCGGTTCTCTGGACCGCCTTCAGAAGCGGCGGCGTGACAGACGTCCTCTCGACTGATCCAGGCGACGTCAACCGAGTGTTCGACGTCGGGGTCACCGGATTGCTCACCTGTACGCGGGAAGTGCTCGACGATCTGAAATCAAGTGCGGGTGCCGCGATCCTGGTCGCCAATGGCTCCGTGGGTGAACACACGTCGGAGAGCGATGCGTTCACGAAGTTCCTCGGCATCGACGGTGTCGCCCTGGAGAATGCCGCGAAATCCAAACTCGTCGGTATCCTCGCCGAGCGTCTGCGCGAATTCGGTGTCTATGTGGGCGAAGTGACGATCGCCGGATCCGTCAAAGGGACGCCGACGGCAAGTCCGACCGCGATAGAGCCGTCGGAGATCGCCGAGAAGTTCTGGTCACTCACGCGGACTCGCGACACAACCCGCGTTCGCATGGTCGAGTAGGGCGCGGCGTCCCGGGCGGCCGGGACGAGCGATCGACGCCACCAGTGCGAGAATCAGGCCCGGTGCTGATTTCTCAGTACCGGGCCTGACGTGGTATTTCATCCATCCGGCCGACGTGAGTGGTGGTTACGCCGGGTCGATGCGGGAGACGTTGCCACCGATGGCGAGCACGTACAGCTCACCATCGCCGCCCTCCACGAACGAGACGACCTCGCCGTTACTGACTCCGAGGTCGCTCTGGCCGGTCACCTCGCCGTTCTCTATTTGCAGAGCGCGGACAGTGCCGTCGCAGTAGTCGCTGAACAGGTACTGCCCCTTGAGGTCCGGGATCGCGTCGCCGCGGTAGACGAATCCTCCGGTCACCGAGCAGCCCAGCCCGTTACGGTCGTACTCGTGGATCGGCGGCACGTGGTTCGCGGGCTCCGTGCCACCCCGGAAGGGGTGGTTGCCCTCCATCTGGGACCAGCCGTAGTTCTCGCCGCCCTTGCTGTCCGCGGGGGCCCAGTCGATCTCCTCCCAGGCGGTCTGGCCGACGTCGCCGATCAGCAGGTCGCCCGTGCCCGCGTCGAAGGAGAACCGCCACGGGTTGCGCAGCCCGTACGCCCAGATCTCGTCCTTCGCGTTCGGGTCGTCCACGAACGGGTTGTCCGACGGGATCGCGTACGGCTCGCCGCCGCTCGGATCGATCCGCAGCAGCTTGCCGAGCAGTGTGTCGAGGTTCTGCCCGTTGCCGTGCGGGTCGCCGCCCGAGCCGCCGTCGCCGAACGCGATGTAGAGATAGCCGTCGGGGCCGAACTTGATATCGCCGCCGTTGTGGTTGGAGTACGGCTGCGTCTGGGTGAGGACGGTGCGCCGGGTGTCCGGCTGGATCTCGCCGTACTCCACGGCGAACTCATCGATGGTGCTGGTGCCTTCGAGGTCCGTGAACGAGATGTAGAAGTGCGCGAACTCGTTGTCGAACGCGATGCCCAGCAGGCCGCGTTCGCCGTCGGTGGTGGTCTCGCTGGATATGTCGAGGACCGGCTCGCCGAGCCCCTGATCGCCCAGGACCCTTACGGTGCCCGCGCGTTCGGCTATCCAGACCGTGTCGCCGGGCCCGGCGGCGCCGGCGACTGGATTCTGGGCTGTGGCCACATTCTTGAGCGCGACCGCCGCCGCCGGCCGTGGGGCGGCGGGTTCGTCGGCGGACGCCGTGGCTAAGGTGAGGGAAGCAACGAGGCAGATGGTGCCGATGATCGCCGAGCTTCTGGTGCGAACTTTCACCGTGACCCTCCTGGAGGCGGTGAGTGGGGGAACCCGGCTGCTAGGGGCAGTTGTATGGGCGTCGCCCGCGCCAGCACGCAACCTGGGTGGGGGGATTGTGTGCCACTGGCTACGGATGAGAATACAGGGACAGGGGCGATTTCACCTTTGATCTGCGGAAGCTCGTCGACGAGGGCGACCGCCGCACGACGTGCTGGGTCCTGTCCGGGACGTAGGCCCGTAGGTCCGTGTGGTCGGTCAGTCGGTGCGAGGGCGAGGGCTCCGGGAAACCTCATGTCTCGAAGCGGTATCCCATGCCGGGCGCGGTGATGAGATGGCGCGGTCGCGAAGGGTCGGCTTCCAGCTTGCGCCTCAACTGGGCCATGTAGACACGGAGATAGTTGGTCCGCGTGTGGTAGGTGGAGCCCCAGACCTCCTGCAGCAACTGCCGTTGGCTGACGAGCCGGCCGCGGTTGCGGATCAGCACTTCGAGCAGATGCCACTCCGTCGGGGTGAGCCGGATGTCACGCCCTTCGCGCCTGGCCTTCTTCGCCAGCAGGTCGACGCTGAACTCCCTGGTCCTGATGACCACCGGCTCCTCCGTGCGAGGCAGCACGCTCGACGTCCTGCGGGACGCGGCCCGCAGCCGGGCCAGAAGCTCGGCCATGCTGAAGGGCTTGGTGATGTAGTCGTCGGCGCCGACGTCGAGCGCCTCGATCTTCTCGTCGGAGGTTGCACGTGCCGAGACCACCAGGATCGGCACGCGGCTCCAGCCGCGCAGCCGCTTGATCACTTCGATGCCGTCCATGTCGGGCAGACCGAGGTCGAGCAGGACGACGTCCGGCGGGTACGCCGCGGCGAGTTGGAGAGCCGTGATCCCGTCGGGGGCGGTGTCCACCTCGTACGCGCGTGCCTTCAGATTGATCGCGAGAGCCCGCACGAGCGGTGGTTCGTCCTCCACCACAAGCACCCGGGTCATCGGTGGGCCACCCTTCTGTCCTGCGAGGGGATCGCGCGGTGACGGACCGCGGCGGGAGCCGTGGTGCGAGGCAGTTCCTCGGACCGTTGTCTCCCGCCGCGGTTCCGGTCTCACGATCAGCTCGTGATCAGTTCCTTGAGTGCGATATTGAGTGTGAGGACATTGACACGGGGCTCGCCCATGAAGCCGAGGACGCGGCCGTCGGTGTTGTCCTTGACGAGCCTCTCCACCTGATTGACGCCAAGGTTGTTCCTCTCGGCGATGCGGTGCACCTGGAGTTCGGCGTACTCGGGTGAGATGTGCGGGTCCAGGCCCGAGCCGGAGGAGGTGACGGCCTCGGCCGGTACGTCCGAGGGCTTCACCTTGTAGTCGGCGGTGGAGTTGTCCTTCACCACGGCGGCCTTGGCGTCCTTGACCCACTGGATCAGCTCTTCGTTGTCACCTGAGCGGTTCGTCGCACCGGAGAGAATGAGCGTGTACTGCGGGTTGACGCTGTTGGAGCCGAGGCCGTTGGAGGGCCGGGGCTGGAACCACTTCAGGTCGGGGGAAGCGGTCTCCTCGCCGTCCTTCAAGGGCAGGTTGTAGGTCTGGCCGATGAGTTCGGAGCCGACGACCTTGCCCTCGGACTTGATCTCGGAGCCGTTGGCCTTGCCGGGGAAGACGGCCTGGGCGACGCCCGTGAGAGCGAGCGGGTAGAGAATGCCCGTCAGCACGGTGAGGACGAGCAGGGCACGCAGCCCCGCGCCCAGCAACCGGGCGGTGTTTCCTACGGAGTTGTTCATGGCGTGATCAGCCGATTCCGGGAATGAGGGAGATGAGCAGGTCGATGATCTTGATACCGATGAACGGGACGATCAGGCCCCCGAGACCGTAGATACCGAGGTTGCGGCGGAGCATCTTGTCGGCGCTGGTCGGCCGGTATCGCACGCCTCTGAGGGCGAGTGGTACGAGCGCGACGATGATCAGCGCGTTGAAGATGACCGCGGAGAGGATCGCGGACTCCGGCGAGGACAGCCG
>NZ_JBIWLW010000021.1:0-153803 GCF_044766385.1 Streptomyces sp. NPDC102274
GACCTTCCTGGACCAGCACGGGATCCCCCGGTCAAAGTCCTGGCGCACCCTCGGCACCTGACCTCAACCATCCAAGATCCCCGACAGAGTCAAGCAAAGGGCAGGTCCCGCGGAGCGCGCCGCGGGACGACGGTCCGTCCCGTCCCGTCCCGGCACCGCCCCGGCCCGGACCTTAGGCCAGAAGCGGCCGGTCACGGGCGGGCGGGAATACCGCGTCCGGGTATCCGGCTGGGATCAGCATGAGCACTCTTGGACTGATCGGCAGTGGACACATCGGCAGCACCCTCGCGAGGCTCGGCGTCGCCGCCGGGCTGGATGTGGTCCTCAGCAACTCACGCGGGCCGGAGACCCTGGCCGAACTGGTGGCGGAGCTGGGACCGCGGGCGCGGGCCGCGACGCCCGCCGAGGCGGCGGTGGCCGGGGACTGGGTCGTGGTGACCGTCCCGCTGAAGAACTACCGCCAGGTGCCGGTGGCGCCGCTGGCGGGGAAGGTCGTTCTCGACACGAACAACTACTACCCCGAGCGCGACGGGCGGATCGCCGAGCTGGACGCGGAGGAGTCCACCACCAGCGAACTTCTCCAACGGCATCTGCCGGACGCCCACGTCGTCAAGGCGTTCAACAACATCTTCTTCAAGCATCTGGCCGCACTCGCCCGGCCCACGGGCGCGGCCGATCGCACGGCCCTCCCGATCGCCGGTGACGACCCCGAGGCGAAGGCATCCGCGACCCGGCTGCTCGACCTCCTCGGATTCGACGCCCTCGACGTGGGGACCCTCGCCGACAGCTGGCGCTTCCAGCGCGACACACCGGCGTATGTCCTTCCGTACGCGCAGAACCCGCAAGGTCTCGGCATCACCGCCGACGACCCGGGCAAGAGCGCGGACGCCGCGACGCTGCGCACGGCGCTGGCCGCCGCCACCCGGGGCTGACCCCGGCGAGCCGGCCGGGGTTCGCTACGGCCGCGCGTCCGGCAGCCGTATGACCGCCGTCCCGCCGTCCAGATCCACCGTGGTCCGGTGCGGCGGGGCGCCGTCCTCCTCGTCGTCCCTGAGCAGCAGCGCCAACTGCCGCTCCTTCAGTTCGTTCTGCTTGCCCGGCGAGAAACTCGCGTGCAGCTGCTCGAACCCGGTGGCAGAGATCTGCCCCTGCCGCGCGCTGTTGCGCCACGGCAGCATGCCCGCCCGCCCCGCGCGCAGCAGCAGCTGATCGGCGAAGGCCACCACGGTCAGCACGATGACCAGGCCGGGGAGCGTCATGAACACCACTGTCTCCATCGCTCCAGTGTGCGGGTACACGAACTCTCCGGGAACCAGCCGGGTGCGACGGCCGACTACTGACACGAAAGCGAGTACCAGCGCTCATGTCAGGGGCCGTTGAGGCTCCGGAGGAGGACAGCCGGTTTGCAGTGGTACGAGGACGACTCCCTCTGGTCCGACTTCGCGCCCACGATGTTCTCTCCCGGCCGCGCCGAGCAGGCCGCCGAAATCGTGGCGAGTTCCCCGCTCCTCGACTTCCCGCCCGGCTCCCGGGTGCTCGACCTGTGCTGTGGTCCCGGGCTGTTCCTGGTACCACTGGCGCGGCGCGGCTACACCGTCACGGGTGTCGATCTCAGTCCGTCCATGCTGGAAGGTGCGCGGGCCGCCTGTGCGGAGGCCGGCGCGGATGTCCGGCTGGTGCGGGCCGACATGCTCGACCAGGTGGAACCGGGCTCCTTCGATGTCGTGCTGAACGTCTTCACCTCCTTCGGCTACTTCGACGATCCCGACGACAATCTGCGGGTCCTGCGCAACGCCCACGCGTCCCTCGCCCCCGGCGGCCGGCTCGTGGTGGATGTGATGGGCAAGGAGGTGCTGGCCGGCTGGATCGGGCGGCCCCAGGCCGTGGATCTGCCCGACGGCTCCTATGTGGTGCAGCGTGATGTGGTGCTCGACAGCTGGCGCCGGCTGCGCACCGACTGGACGCTGGTACGGGGTACTTCGGCGCGTACGGCATCCCTCACCTCCTTTCTCTACAGCGCCGCCGAACTGCACGACCTCTTCGTGGCGGCCGGGTTCACGGATGTCGAGTGCTTCGGGGGCTTCGACGGCGGCGTCTACGACCAGCATTCCCGCCGGCTGATCGTCAGGGGGGTACGGAAGTGACGGACGTACGCGTACACGAGCATGTCACCGACGCGATGAAGGCCCCGGACCTGATCCGGCTGAGCCCCAATGTGGTGCTCGCGCGCTTCGAGACGATGAAGGTCTACGCGGCGCTCGGTGCGGTCCGTACGCTGCTGCGGCGCGGCCGTATCGTGCCCGGACAGACGCTCATCGACAGTTCGAGCGGTATCTACGCGCTGGCGCTCGCGATGGCCTGCCACCGGTACGGGCTGCGGTGTCACATCGTGGCGTCCACCACGGTCGACGCGGTGATGCGGGCGCAGCTGGAGGTGCTGGGCGCGACGGTCGACCAGATGCCCCCGTCGGAGAGTCTGCGGCTCGATCAGGAACGGCGGGTGCGGCACGTACGGGAACTGCTGGCCCGCAGGCCGGACTTCCACTGGATGCGGCAGTACCACGACGCGGTGCACTACGCGGGCTACCGGGAGTTCGCCGAGCTGGTCACGGCGGCGCTGCCGGACCGTTCGCTGACCGTCGTCGGCGCCGTCGGCACCGGCGCCTCCACCGGCGGTCTGGTCCGGGCGCTGCGGGAGCCGGGGCACGGCCCCGGCCGGGCGGTGCGGCTGGTGGGCATCCAGCCGTTCGGGAGTGTGACGTTCGGCAGCGAGCGCTTCAGCGATCCGGAGGCGATCATCGCGGGGATCGGCAGCTCGATCCCGTTCGGCAATGTCCGGCACGAGCTGTACGACACGGTGCACTGGGTGGACTTCCGGCACGCCATGGCCGGCGCGGTGGGTCTGCTGCGCGAACACGCCGTCTTCGCCGGGCTGTCGACGGGCGCCGCGCATCTGGTCGCGTCGTGGGAGGCGGAGGCCGATCCCGGACGGCAGCATCTCGTCATCGGCGCGGACACCGGACACCGGTATGCGGAGCGGGTGTTCGCCCGGCACGCCGAGGCCCTGGATCTGCGCACGCTGCGACCGCGCAGGATCCACGCGCTGGACGACCTCGGTCCGCCGTGGTCCGTGATGGAGTGGGCGCGTCGCCCGCACAAGGAGCCCGTGGTGGCGGAAGTCGGTTCGGAAGGGGAGGCGTTGTGACCATCGCCGCGCTGGAGTCGCTGTCGTTCGGACTGGCCCGGATGGCCGCCGCGGCCGCCGGGGCCGGGCACCGGCTGACCCTGCTCACCCGCGACCGGTCGGTGTACCGGCACGAGCTGGACACACTGCCGGCCGACGCGCCGCTCTCCGTCGTCGATGTCGACACCTTCGACCCGGCCGAGATCCGGCGGGTGCTTGCCGCCCTGCCCGGACTGGCCGGTCTCCTCAACACCACGGACACGTGGAGTGTGCCCGCCGCCGGTCTCGCGGCCGAGTTCGGCCTGCCGGGGCCCGACCCCGAGGCGGTACGGCTGCTGCGCGACAAGTCACGGGTGCGCGCACTGCTGCACCGCCACGGGCTGAGCAGGAGCCCCGCCGTGCCGGTGGCGCCGGATCCGGACAGCGCGGGCGAGGTGCTCCGTACGCTCGCGCCGCCGCTCGTCCTCAAGGACTCGGCGGGCACCTCCTCGCGTAACGTCTGGGTGATCAGGGACGAGGAGGAGCTGCGCGCCGCGCTCCGTGAGGCGTCCCAACAGGCGCTCGCCGGGGGGCTGTTCGCGGAGTCGTTCCTCGCCGGGCCGCTCTACAGCGCGGAGACACTGAGCTGGGCCGGGGAGACCCGGCTGCTGGGGGTGCTCAGCCGGCAGACCTCGCGGGACATCGCCGTACGGGAGGAGGCCGCGGCCTTTCCCGTCGCGCTGCCCCCGGCCGAGCGGGGTGAGATCGAGGCATGGGTGGGCCGTGTGCTGCGGACGGCGGGGCATGACGGCGGCTTCGCCCATGTGGAGTTCATCCTCACCGGCCAGGGGCCCGAACTGGTCGAGATCAACCGGAGGATCGGCGGCGCCCTGGTCGGGGAAGCGCTGTGCCGGTCCCTGGGGACGAATGTGTACGAGGCGATGATCGAGGCCGCGCTCGGGCGTCGTCCCCGGCTCATGGATGAGCCACTCGACCACTCCGGCGCCGCGTGCGGTTTCGTGCTCGTCTATCCGGACCGGCCGGGGACCCTCGCGGGCTGGCAGGGACTCGATGAGCTGGGTGCCTATCCGGGTGAGGTGCGCTGGTATCCGGTCAGGGCGCCGGGGGACGAGATTCACACCGTGGCCGACCAGCGCGGCTGCACCGGGATGGTGCTGGCCGAGGCGGCCACCGCCGAGCTGGCGCTGCACCGGGCCGCGAGCGCCGCGGCGCGGGTGCGCCCCGTCCTGGTGGCCGATGGCGGGCCGTGAGCGCGGGCCGACGCGCCGGGGTGCCGGCCCGAAGGGCGACAGCGGGGCCGGCACCACGCACGAACGAGCTGCCGGGAGACGGCGGTCCAGCGGTCCGCGGTCGTTCCTGCTGGTCTGCTCGTTCCTGATCACGCTGGGCAGCTTCGCCGTACTGCCGTATATGTCGGTGCTGCTGCACCAGCGGCTGGGGCTCGGAGTCGGCACGGTCGGGTTCGTACTCGCCGTCGCCTCACTGGTGCAGTTCTCCGGCGGGGTGGCGGGGGGCGCCCTGGCCCGGCGGATCGGGCTGCGCGCCACCATGCTGGTGGCGCTGGCCGTGCGTACGGCGGGCTTCGCCGCGTTCGTGCCGGGGCTCGGCAGTCCGTCGGCCGCGATCGGCGCACTGTTCCTGGTGTCGTGCGGGGCGGCGCTGTATCTCCCCGCGAACAAGGCGTATCTGGTGGATGGCGCGGCGGAGTCGGAGCGGCCCCGGCTGCTGTCCGCGAGCGGATCGGCGTTCAACGCGGGCATCGCACTGGGCCCGCCGGCCGCGGCGCCGTTCGTGCTGACCTCGCCGGGCGCCCTGTTCGCCGGTGTCACCGTGCTGTTCGCGGTGGTCGGGCTCGGGCACGCACTGCTGCCGGCCGCGTCCTTCGCGCCCGGCGCGAGCGATCGGCGTGCGGACGAGGATCACGCCGTGCGAGCGGGGAGTCCGGGCGGGGACGGACTGCCGTTCGTGGTGACCGTACTGAGCGTGTATGTCTTCATGTTCTTCCAGCACTATCTGGCGCTCTACGCCGTCCCCCGTACCTCGGCGTCGTTCTACGGCGGCGTGCTGATGGGGTACGCGTGTCTGCTGGTGGTCGCGCAGCCCCTGTTGTCGGAGTGGATCGCCGGGCTCTCCTACCGGCGTGCGATGGGGGTGGGCTTCGGCGCGATGGCCGCCGGGACAGCGGTCATCGGTGCCGGTGGCCGGACGGGGATCGGCGTGGGGGCCGCGCTGATCTGTCTGGGCGAGATCGTGCTCTTCCTCAAGAACGATCTGGAGGCGCTGGCCCGCTCGTCCGCCGTGCCCGCCGTGGTCTTCGGCCGGCAGCGGCTGGCGGCGGGGATCGGCGCGTTCGCCAGCGGGGTGGCGGGCGGTCAGTTGTACGGCGCGGCCGAAGAGGTGGGAACGGCGCGCGGCTTCTGGTTCGCGGTCTCGCTCCAGGCTCTGGTCCTGCCCGTGCTGCTGATCCCGCTGGCCGGTGCGGTGCGCCGCCGGTATGCCGGCTCCCGGCCGAAGAAGCACGCGACGGCCGACGGCGGTCCGCGCCGTACCTGAACCTGAGGACGGCGCGGACCGGACCGTCCGTTACCGGGACGCCGCGCGGACGGGCGGCAGCCCCGGGTCACGGTCCGCCAGCCATACGGCGGTGAGGTCGCGCCGCGCCCGCGCGACCCGTGAGCGCACCGTACCGACGGGGCAGCCCGCGGCGTCGGCGGCCTCCGCGTACGAGAGCCCCAGTACCTGGGTCAGTACGAACGCCTGCCGCCGCGCCGGGTCCAGCGCGCCCAGTGCGTCGAACACCGCGACGGCCTCGTCGAAGCCGGGCAGCTGGCGCGGCTGGGCACGCTCGGCGGCGCTCTGCCAGTCGGTGGTGTCGGCGAGCCGGGGCCGGGCGGCGGCGCCGCGGTAGCGGTCGATGACCACACACCGCGCTATCGACAACAGCCAGGTGCGCGCGCAGGAGCGGCCCGCGAACTTCGCCAGGCTGGTCAGGGCCCGCAGATAGGTCTCCTGGGCCAGATCGTCGGCGCCGGGCACGTCGGCGCTGAGATGCGCGACGAACCGGCGTACGTCGTCGTACGTCGCGTGGACGAACCGCTCGGCGGCCTCGCGGTCGCCGGTGCCCGCGGCCACCGCCCAGGCGGTGATCTGGAGATCGCGGTGGGCGGATCGGACGCCCGGTGAGCCGGCCTCCGGGGCGCGGGCCATGGTGGTGGGAGTGTGGGGAGGAGTGGCGGGGGCGGCGGGTCTCGTGCCGCGGGCAGGGGGATTCATCGGCGGAGCAGGCATCGCAGGTGGTCCTTCGTGTCCTCGCGGAGCCACGCCGGACGCGGTGTCCGCGCGGCTCCATCGGTGGCCGGTCCCCGCGGCGCCGCCGCCGGCGACCGGCATGCCTGTGAACAGGCACGCGTACGTGCCTGGAAGGGCCCTCGGCCGCGCGCGGCACAGCGCGGACGGACGGAGGGTCAGCGGAGGGACGGAAGGACCGGTGGACCCCGGCGGGTGATGCCCCGCAGGAGGACGAGCGGGCGCGGCCCGCGCCGCGGCCTGCCCGGGGTGCGGATCCGCGCACGCGGCGCGGTGAACCCGGTGCCGGTCAGCACCCGCCACGCGAGCAGCAGCGGTGCGGCGACGAACAGCGTGAGTGTGCGGCCCAGTTGGAGGACCGCCGACTCGCCGCGCCACAGCCACCAGCCGCACAGCAGCCCCGCGACGAAGTGCGCCGCCGCCATGCCCGAGGTCAGGGAATGGCCGTCGTAGGAAAGGACGAGTGCCAGGACATCCGGCGACGCCTCACTCATCCCGGAGTGGGCGTGCGCCATCGTCATACCGGAACGGCCCTCCCCCGGCGCGCCGATGGCGGGCGCCGTCCCGGCGGGCGGCGGAAGCCTATGGGTCCAGCTGAACAGCGCGTGCAGGGCCACCTGCCCGGCGGCGCTCGCCCCGGTAATGGCCAGAACCCCGCGCTCCCGCCCGGCCAGCCACCATCCCGCGCCGCCCGCCACGAGCAGGGCGAGGGCCAACGCGGGCCGGGGCAGCGGGGCTTCGGAGCGCAGGGCATGTCCGAGACCGGACACCGCTACGCACACGACCGCGAAGATCGCGGCGCGTGTGAGGCGGAATGCGGGCCCGGCTCCCATGGCCGACATCGTGTCACCCGGGGCCGAGCTTCGGAAAAGAGCTGCTGATCCGGATACGTCGACGGTTCGCCCGTTATAGAACGACACCGAGAGAGGTGATCCATGTCACATGGAGCCACCGGGAACTTTCCCGGCCCGACGGCCGACTGCTCCGGTATGAAGTCGTCCCCCGCGTCCGCCGCGTCCGAGCCGAGCGAGCCTGCAGAACCGGCCGAAGAGCCCGTCACCGCCCCGGGCCGACGGCCTCCCCGGCCCACACTCCGGTCCGACCTCAGGGCCTCGGTGCCCGACGGTCTGATCGCGCTGGTGGTGACCGCCGCCGTCTTCGCGCTGCTCTACGCCCGGATCCGGGCGAAGACGTCCTCGACCGTGTCCGTCATGCCCTTCATGGCGGACGCGGGGGGCTTCTGGATGTACTTCCTCAGCCAGGCGTTCGGCTGGTCGGCGCTGCTGTGGGCATGGGGCACCGTGATTCTCGGTCTGCTGCTCTCCGGGCCCCGCCCGAAGCGGCTGCCACTGTCGGGCCCCCGGCTGGAACGGCTGCACCGTACGACGAGCCTCAACACGATCGCGCTGATCGCGGCTCACGCCCTGCTGTTCGCCGCCGAGTTGGTACGGCACGACACAACACGGTGGAACTCCCGGCTGTGGACGGCCTTCATCGAGGCGTTCGTGCCGGGCGGCTACGACTCGGGCACGGGGCAGATCGCGATGCCGGTCGGCCAGGCCGCGCTCTATCTGGCGATCCCGCTGGGGCTGCTCTTCTACGTCAGACACCGCATCGGCCCCAAGACCTGGCGCGTACTGCACCGCTTCGTGATCGTCGTCTACGTCCTGAGTGTCTGGCACACCCTGCTGTACGGAACGAACGTCTGGTACGACGGGTGGTTCCGCGCCTCGGTCTGGCTGCTGCAACTGCCCATCGCGGCCCTGCTGCTCGTCCGGCTGCTGCGCCCGGCCCGCCGCTCCGAGCAGTTGTCACGCCCCGGCGCGGGAAGCGGAACCGGTGGCGCGGCCTGGCGGATCTGGTCCGGCTGGTCCCTGCGTCTCGTCGGACGCCTCGCCGTGGCGGGTGTCGTCGTCGCGATCCTGGCCATCGTCCTCAGCGGGAGGGACGGCGGTCGCAACATCCCTCCCGCCGATACGTCCTCCACCCACAATCACGACTGAGCCGGTCGGCAGCGGCTCCGCGTCGGGCCGTCCGGCGTCAGCCGGCCGCGCGGGAGAGCGTCTCGAACTCGTCGTCGGTCAGTTCGATGGTGGCGCCGATGGTGTTCTCCTCCAGATGCGACACCGAGGAAGTGCCCGGGATCGGGAGGATGACCGGCGAGCGCCGCAGCAGCCAGGCCAGGGCCAGCTGCGACGGAGCCGCACCGCGGTCGGCGGCGATCTTCGTCAGGGGGCTGTCCGGACCCGCGAGGGCGCCGGTGGCCAGCGGGAACCAGGGGATGAACGCCAGCCCCCGGTCCTGCGCGTACTCCAGTACGTCCTCGGCCGCGCGGTCGGCGAGATTGAAGCGGTTCTGCACGGACACGATCCGTGCGGTCTTCCCGGCTTCCTCCAGCTCCGCGATGGAGACCTCGCTCAGGCCGAGGTGGCGGATCTTGCCCTCGCTCTGCAATGCCACCAGCGCGCCGAGCTGCTCCGCGAGCGGCACCTTCGGGTCGATGCGGTGCAGTTGGAGCAGATCGATACGCTCCACGCCGAGATGACGCAGGCTCAGTTCGACCTGCTGGCGAAGATATTCCGGACGCCCCACCGGTACCCACTCGTTGGGGCCGGTGCGGGTGAATCCCGCCTTCGTGGCGATCACCAGATCGTCGGGGTACGGGTGCAGCGCCTTCCTGAGCAGCAGATCCGCCGTGAAGGGGCCGTACGCGTCGGCCGTGTCGATGAAGTTGATGCCCAGCTCGACGGCGCGGCGCAGGACCCGCACGGCCTCCGCCGGATCCTCCGGGTCTCCCCAGACGCCGGGACCGGTCAGCTGCATGGTGCCGTAGCCGAGCCGGGTGACGGACAGATCGCCGCCGAGGAGAAACGTGCCGGACGCGCGAGCAGGCTGCTGGGTGACGGTCATGATCAGCTCCTGAGTGAACTACACGTTTAGTTACACTGGGGTCAACGCGAGGAGCCGACGGGATTGTTCCCATGGCCCACCATCAGCGGAGCCCCGTCTTCCGCTCCCATTCTCCACCGTACGCAACCGTCGCGCCCGCGCGGAACCGTCGCGCCCTCCCGCGACGTTCCCCGGACAGCGTCATCACCAGGCTGACGTGACCCGACCCCGAGCCGGAGGGACGGTACCGATGAGCGAGTTGGTTCCCGGCGGAAACATGCCCCTGCCGGACACGGAGCTGTGGTTCCGGGTCCCGGGCCCCTTCGATCTCTCCGTGCTGATCACCGGCGACAGCGGGAAGGTCGCCGGTGACGGCGACTTCGTCTTCTACAACCAGCCGGCGGCCCCCGGTGCCCGGCTGCTCGCCGACGGTATCGGCCTGGACCCCCGGCGGCTGCGGGCGGGCGCGAGCCGGGTCACCGTCGTGGTCAGCCCGGCCGACCCCGGCACCCCCCTCGGCCGGCTGCCCGTCCCGGCGCTGACGGTCACCGGGGCCGGCGCCCGCGTCCTGGCCCGGTTCACCCCCGCGCGCCCGACGCATGAGACGGTGCTGCTGCTGGCGGAGATCTACCGGCGCGGCGCCGTGTGGAAGCTCCGCGCGCTCGGCCAGGGGTACGTGGACGGACTGGCCGGAATCGCCCGAGACTTCGGCGTCGAGGTCGCGGAGGAGGCGCCCGGCCCCGTACCGCCGTCACCCGTCGGGGCCGCGGCGCCGACCGCACCCGCGACGGCCGTCACCCCTCAAGCCCGGCTTCACCCACCTGGGAGTCGGTTTCGCAGGCGGCGGACCGGCCGGGACGTACTGGACGCAGCTCTTCGGCCAGACGTGACGCCAGATGACCGGACAGCTCTGCCCGCCAGGATCCTGGGCCGGTCAGCCGGATCGCACCGCGGTCACGGTGAAGGTGTCACCGCAGACGACCGGCGTCGAAGTACGCAGCGTCATGGCGTCCTTGGAGCCGGGCGGATAGATCTTGAGGAGGCTGGGCGCGGCCCAGCAGGAGGAACCCTTGATGCCCTTGTTCAAGGTGTGCAGAGTGACGTCCGCGGTGCCGCCGGGAGCGAGGGTCACGGCGGGCAACTGCTCGCCCTCGCGGGTGGCCGGCCTGCCTATGGTGGCGCCGTCGCCCGCGAGCAGGGAGACACCGGGGAAGCCACGCAGCACGCACGCGCCCGCCCCCTTGTTGACGAGCCGCAGGTCGTAGCGGATATTGCCCGCTCCCGCGTCCGGGGCGCTCAGACTCAGCCCCAGTTGGTCCGCCGTACACCGCGACGACGTGGCGGCCGCCTGACCGGCACCGCTGGTCCGCGCCGGGGGCTCCGACCGGACCGGAGCCGTGGCCGAGGGCGGCGCGCCTGACGCGCCGGAGGCCCCGTCCCCGCCGCTCTCCGCGGAGGAGGAAGCGGACGGGGTCAGGGAGGCGGATCCGCCCGAACCGTCGGGGGCGGACGCCGCGGAGCCGCCCGAACCGCCACCGCCCGCGCACGCCGCGGTCGCGACGGCCAGCAGCGTCACGGACGCCGCCAGGGCCACCCTCCGCCACGCCCGCCCGGCCCGTGCCTGGCGCGACCTGCCCGCTGTCCGGTCCGCGACCGGGCCCGGGACCCGGCCCCGGCCCTGGCCCGGCTCCTGGCCCTGTTCCTGGGATGACGTCCTGAAGGTCTGGAAGTGATCGGACACTCTGCCCACCTGCCCATCGCGTCGTACGTATACCCGTCGTACGTATACCCGGAAAAGCGAGGAGCGCTCGTACCCGGCGGCCGGGCACCGGATCCGCGCCCGGTCCGGCAGGGCGGAACCGGGGTGACGGTGTGAGACTTCAGAGGAGGAGGTGATCGCCGATGGCGACCGGATCCCCCTGTACGCCGCGATCTTCGACGCCATGGGCCACAATCTGGCCTCGGGACTGACCACCACCGTGGCCATGGCGGGCTGCCGCAACGCCCGCCGCGCGGGCGCCGACCTGCCCGAGCTCGTCGACACCATCGACCAGGCGCTCGGCCAGTGGCTGCCGGACCAGTACTGCACCGGCATCATCACCCAGCTGGATCTGGCGGCGGGGGTCTTCCGCTGGTGCAACTGCGGCCATCCACCGCCTCTGCTCATCCGAGGTCAGCGGGTGCTCGACTCCGCGCTGGAGCGTCCCGCGCAGCCTCCGATGGGGCTGCCCGCACAGTTCTCCACGGCCCCCCGCACGGCCCACGGGGTGCTGCTCGAACCCGGTGACCGGGTGCTGCTGTACACGGACGGCGTGACGGAGGCGCGGATCGAGGGCGGTGACCAGCTCGGGCTCCGCCGCTTCACCGACTCCATCATCCGGGGCGCGGCGGCCGGTGAGCTGGCCCCGAGGCGCTGCGCCGGATCATCCACTCGATCCTCGACCACCAGAAGGATCAACTGCGCGACGACGCCACGCTCCTGCTGATCGAGTGGCGGGCACCCCGTCCGTGACGACGGCGGTGGTCGCCCCGGGCAGCCGCCGGGCGCGCGGTCCGGGGCGCGTTCTCCCCACGGGACCCGGGGGTACGAGCAGCAGACCGAGGGTGATCCAGACGTAGGCGTTCGCGCCGAGGAAGGCGGCCGGGCCCGACGAGTCCCAGCGCCAGAGCCAGACGACGCTGCTGCACAGGACGACATACAGCGCGCCGCACGCCGCCAGCGGCCACCGGCGCGCGCCGGGGCTCCGGCTCAGCGCGGAGTCCGTCAGGATGAGCAGGGCCGGTATCAGCCAGACCAGGTGATGCACCCAGGTGACAGGGCTGACCAGGCAGGCGGCGAGGCCGGTCAGGGCGAACCCGGTCCGGTCGTCGCCGTCGCGGACGGCCGCGCGTGCGCGGTACGCCCAGACGGCGAGGACGGCCACGACGCACACCAGCCACACCAGCCGGCTCGGATGATCGGGCTGGAGCCGGGCCAGGACACCTTGCAGCGACTGGTTGGAGACATAGCCGAGCGCGCCGACCCGGTCGGTGTCCCACAGGGCGGAGGTCCAGAAGGCCCGGGAGGCGCCGGGATCGATCAGGGCGGCGAGCAGGGTGGCCGCGCCGGCCGTACCCGTCGCCACCCCGGCCTGCCGGCGGCGGCCGGTGATCAGCAGATAGCCGATGAACAGCGCGGGCGTGAGCTTGATCGCGGTGGCCAGCCCGATACCGATGCCCGCGTACCGGCCGCGCCCGGTGGCGAGGAGCCGCGCGTCGGCGAAGACGAGCGCGACGAGCAGCAGATTGACCTGGCCGAAGCTGAAGGTGTCACGGACCGGTTCGAACAGGGCGAACAGACACCCGGCCACGACGAACACGAACCACGGCCGCCCGTCGTCGTGCCGCGCCGCGCCGGGGCCCGTGTCCGCGCGTCGTGCGACCAGGCGTCGCACGGCCGGACCGGCCAGCCAGCGCAGCAGCAGCGCCGAGGCCACGGCGCTCAGCACGGCGCTGATGGCGATGGCCACGTGCCAGGAGACCAGCGCCATCGGCAGCATCACCACGGCGGCGAAGGGCGGGTAGGTGAAGCCGTACTGCGTGCCGGGGCGGAGGTAGTCGTAGATCCGGCCGTCGTGGTGGACCCAGTCGTTGACCGTGCCGTAGTAGACGCCGACGTCGAAGAAGCCCCGGTGCAGGGGAACGGTCGCCAGGAAGACCGCGGTGGCCACGACGAGGGCCGCCGCGATGGCCGGCCGTCGTCCGGTGGTCGTCAGCGCGTCGCGTACCCGTCTCATGACGCCACCCGCGTCCGGGAGTGGACCGTGCCGGGGTCGGACATCTCGAACATCCAGTACAGCGCGATCAGGGCGAACGCGCCGCCGCCCACGGCGAGGGTCAACTGCATGGCGTCCGGCGGGGATCCGCTGGGCAGCAGGCCCAGCGCGAGTACGCCGCTGCCGGCCGCGGCCCAGCGCCGTACCCGCCCGTGGGGCGCGGCGGCCGCGATCAGGAACAGCCCCCACAGCGCGTACCACGGCCGGAAGGCCGGACCGAGCGCGAAGACCGCGAGCAGACTCAGCGCCAGCGCGTAGACCGGTCCCAGCGGCACCCGGCGCAGCCAGAGCACCACCACGGCGGCCGCGGTCGCCAACAGGCCGAACAGCCGCCATGCCGGTACGGCCCGGTCGGCGAGTCCGCTGCCCACGGCGTCCAGCAGTGTGCCGCTGAGCCGGCCCAGTGCGCTGGTCAGCGACCAGTTGTCGGGCGATACGGGGGTGGAGAGCGTGCCGAGCCAGCCATAGCCGGTGCCGGTCGCGGCCGTGACCAGGGCGGTGGTGGCCAGGGCGACGGCGCAGGTCAGCGCGGCGGCTCTGACCGTACGTGCCCGGCCGGTGAGCCGGCCCGCCCACAACGCCGCCACCGCGAGCAGCCCCAGCGCCGCGGGTGCCTTCACCAGCGCCGCGAGCGCGACGATGACCGCGGCTCCGACCGGCCGGCCAGCGAGGGCCGCCACGAGTCCGGCGCCGAGCAGGCCCAGCATGAGGGCGTCGTTGTGGGCCCCCGAGACGAGATGCAGCAGTACGAGGGGGTTGAGCGCGCCGAGCCAGAGGGCGGCGGAACGCTCGACGCCGCAGCGGTCGGCGAGCAGCGGCAGAAAGACGATCATCAGCGCGACACCGAGCAGCGCGACCAGCCGCATACCGAACACCCCGGCGGACATGTCGACATGGGCGAGATCCGACGCCCTGGCGGCGAGGGCGAGAAAGACCGGGCCGTACGGGGCGGGGGTGTGCTGCCATACGGGCGCGACCTCGGTGGCGAGCGGGCCGCCCAGCTGCGCGGGCCCGTGGGTGTACACATCGATCCGCGCGTCGACCATGGCTCCCTGCGCGAGATAGCTGTACACGTCCCGGCTGAACAGGGGCGGTCCGATCAGCAGGGGCGCCGCCCAGATCGCGAGCGTCACCAGCAGTTCCCGGGGTGCGGGAGGGCGGGGGCGGCGGACCGCGCGGCCGAGCCACCACCAGGCGGCGATCAGCAGGACGAGCCCGAAGTACGCGCAGAGCACGCCCAGGGCGGCCCGGCCCGAGGAGGGCAGCAGCGCGTCGCGTACCGGCAGCGCGCCCGCGGTCAGCCCGCCGACGGTGAGCGCGACGGATCCCGCGAGCCCCAGCGTCCGGCATCGGTTCGGGTCCACATCAGCGTTCAGGGCGAGCATCTGTGGAGGCTCGCAGGAGGGGGTGGCCGGGAGACGACGTGATCACTACGGTTACGTGGCAGGCGTATAGCCGCCGTCTTAAGCCGGAACGGGCCCCGGCGGAGTGCCGGGGCCCGTCCGGTGGCCGCCGCGTGGCGGTCCTCGGGTGGCAGATCAGCAGCTCACGGCGTCAGCGCACGCGCCGTGCGTCGAACTGGCCCACCCAGTACTTCGTACGGTCGAGATAGACGGTCTCCGCCTCGGTCCCGGTCTTCCCGTACGCACCGGAGAAGGTCTGATAGCCGAAACCGGCGGGCGGGTTGGCGGCGGCGGGCTCGATCGAACTGCCCTCGTGCCACTCGTTGAAGGAGGTGACGGAGACCCAGGTGGGCGATCCGCCGATGGCCGGGTCGAGCGCGTTGTTCCACTCCTTGTCATAGGTGGCGCCGTTGTCCCGGCCGAGCGTGGGGGTCGTGTTGCCCGGCACCGCGCGGTCGTCGATATATCCGGGTGCCACCGAGGGCGCCCAGATCAGACCGTTGGCCTTGGCGTAGTCACCGGCCTGCTTCCAGCCGGGGGCCGTGGCGCCCGCGATGCCGTCGTAGGTGTAGAGCCCCGAGAAGTGCGCGATCTTGGAGGTGTCGGTGGTCTGCGCCAGGACCGTGTTGTTCTGGGTGACCTGGTCCAGGGCGGCCCAGTCCGTGATCTTCAGGCTCTCGAAGATGTAGAACGCCGGGCGGTTGTTGTGTTCGGCGTCGCGATAGTAGGCGGGGTGGCTGCCGTAGGTGGAGTTGAGGTACTGGATGTCGGAGACGACGGAGGCCGCGGTGCGTCCCGCGTACGGCTCGATGTGCCAGGCCACCTTGACGCCCTGCTGCTGGGCCGCGTCCAGCACGCCCTTGGCCAGGGTGTCCTCGTAACCGCCCCTCCCCCACCAGCTGTAGACGATGACACCGGCGCCCGACTGCTTGACCCACCGCATGTGCTGGGCGACGGCTCCGGCGAAGTCACCGGAGTCGTACGCCCCCAGCTTCGGGTAGAGGTCGGCGCCGACGTCCTGCGGTGGGGTGCGGCCGCCCTGCTGCCAGTGGCGGTAGCTGCCGTTCTTCACCGGGCTGCCGTACCACGGGTAGTAGAAGAGATGCACATTCGACGACAGGGCGGCGGTCACCGCCTGCTTCTCCAGGGTGAAGGTGTCGATGTCGAAGAGGGAGCCGGCCCCGCCGGTGAAGGTGAGGAAGAGCGGTCCGGTCGGGGTGCCGGTCAGCGCGGTGGAGACGGTACGGAAGTTCTCCCAGCCGCCGGTGTTCGGTACGGCCAGTGAACCGAGCACTGGTCCGGTGGCTGATCCGGAGCGGACCTGGATGGTGCCGCCGGAACCGCCCGAGGAGACCTTGGCGGTGAAGGTCCTGGTCCCGGCGAGCGAGGTCTGGGAGTAGCCGGCCCAGTCGCCGTTCTCGATATAGCCGAGGGTCCTGCCGCCGCTGGCGGCGGCGTGGTCGGCGGGCTGCACCCCGGAGGACGAGGTGTACGACTCGCCCTCGAAGGCCGACGGAGGCGCGCCGGTCCCGCCGAGCTCCTTGATCCGGATGTTGCGGAAGGACACGTCGTCGCCGGTGCCGTGGTTCTGGATGCCGATATGGCCCTGCGCCAGCGACCGGGCGGGGTCGGTGTTGGTGAAGTCATTGATCTTCACACCGTTGAGGAAGACCTGGAGCCGCTCCCCCTCCACCCGGATCTCGTATCCGTTCCACTCCCCCGGCGGGTTGAGCGCGCCGTCCCGGGCGGCGATGTCGGCCGATTTGAAGCCGTAGACCGCGCCGGTGGTCCGGTCGGCGCTGTCGGTGGCGTCGATCTGGATCTCGTACCCCTGGTTCACCGCCGAGTTGGGGTCGTCGGAGGCGGGGAAGCCCACGAAGACACCGGAGTTGTCGTCTCCCTGCATCTTCCAGTCGAGCTTGAGGGAGTACCCGTTGTACTCCTTCGCGCGGTACCAGAACAGCCCCATCCCGCCCTGCGACGTGAGGGTGGCGTCGGTGTTGGTGAAGCTGCCGGGTCCGGCCTGCGACCAGCCGGTGGTCGAGCCGTTGTAGACCGGGGTGTAGCCGCTCTCCGGCCGGCAGTCGGCCTTGGCGAAGCCCGCCGCGTACCGGATTCCGCCGAGGAGCAGGGAGCGGAAGGCGGGGTCCGCGTACGACTCGGCGGTGTGGCCGAGGCCGGTGTAGAACGACCGGCCGCTGCCCTGGGGGTGGCACCACGTGATGGGGTGATCGCCGCTCATCTCCCCGCCGCTGTAGCTGCTTTCGTCGAGACTCTGCAGCACGCGCACGTTGGAACGCGGATTGGTCCGGTAGTTGTACCACTCGTCGGTCCTGGACCAGGTCTGGCCGAGGTGGGCGGTGGCCGCGTGGGCGCGGTCCTCGGTCTTCAGCGTGGCCTGCTGGATCGCCGGGTGGCTCTTGAACCAGGCGCCGACGAGCTGTTCGTACTGGGGCCAGTCGTACTCGGTGTCGGCCGCCGCGTGGATACCGAAGTAGCCGCCGCCTCCGTCGACATACGCCTGGAGGGCGGACTGCTGGGTGGCGTTGAGTACGTCGCCGGTGGTGGAGAGGAACACCACCGCCTTGAAGCCGGCCAGATTGGCCGGGGTGAAGGCCGCGCTGTCCTCGGTGGCCGTGACCGTGAAGTTGTTGGCCGCGCCGATGTCACGGATGGCCTGGGTACCGGGCCCGATGGAGTCGTGGCGGAAGCCCGCCGTCTTGGAGAAGACGAGAACCTTGTACGCGGGGTCGGCGGCCTGCGCGGTCATGGCCGGTGTCAGGAACGCCCCGATGAGGGCGAGGGCGGTCACGAGGGCCGAGGCGAGCGCCGTCGGTATCCGGCGCCGTCGTGCGGCGGGTCGGTGTGGGGGCTGATGCGTCATCACGATCCCTTTCCCGCGCTTCACTTGGTGAGGGTGAGGGTGTCGATGTCGAACAGGGAACCCGCGCCGCCGGTGAAGGAGAGGAACAGCGGTCCGGAGGCGGCGGTGCCCGTCACGGCGGTGGAGACGGTGGTGAAGGTCTCCCAGCCGCCGGTGGGCTGAACGGCGACGGAGCCGAGCAGGGCGCCGGTCGCCGATCCCGAGCGGATCTGGATGGTGCCGCCCGCGCCGGCCGAGGAGACCTTCGCGCTGAAGGTCTTGGCCCCGGCCGTGGGTACGGACGCGTACCCCGCCCAGTCACCGTTCTCGATATGGCCGAGCGTCTTGCCGCCGCTGGCCGGGGCGTGGTCGGCGATCTGGACGCCCTGGGATGTGCTGTACGACTCCCCCTCCACCGTCTGGCTGGTGGCACCGCTGCCGGTGGCGAAGGTGAAGGCGTCCACGTCGAAGAGGTTGCCCTGTCCCGTGGGCCCCTTGAAGACGAGGAACAACTCCGTTGTCCCGGCGGGTGCGTTGGCCAGATTGGCGGAGACGTCGGTGAAGGTCTCCCAGCCGCCGGTCACCGGTACGGTCACCGTGCCGAGCAGGGTGCCGGTGGCCGATCCGGCGCGTACCTCGATCGTACCGCCGGTGCCGCCGGAGGAGACCCGGGCCGTGATCCTGTTGGCGTTGCCCACCGCGTAGGGCTTGAAGGAGATCCAGTCGCCGTTGTCGGTGAAGCCGACCGTGCTGCCGCCCTCGGCGGGGCCGTGAGCGGCCACCTCGATGCCGGACTGGGCCGTGAAGTGCTCGGCCTGCCGGTGGCGGGGCTGGAGGATGCGGATGCTGTGCGTGGTCAGTCCGGCGCCGTCGGTGTACTCGGCGTCGAAGACACCGTAGAGATTGGCGGCGCTGTCGTGCTCACCGTCGGTCGGCACGGCGATCGTACCGGTGCAGCCGTTCTTCGAGGTGATCGCGTGACGGTGCTCGTCATGGCCCAGGAGATAGGTGACCTTCACCTTGGCACAGTCGATGGCCCCGTCCTCGGGGTCGCTGACGGTGACCGAGAAGGGCACGGTGTCGCCGAAGGAGAACAGCTCACCGTCCTTGGGGGCGGTGAGGTTGACGGTCGGCGCCGAGTTGCCCGCCGTCACCACCAGGCTCGCGGTGCCGGTGAGCCCCTGCGGGTCCCTGACCGTCAGGGTCGGCCGGAAGGTGCCCGCGGTGGTGTAGGTGTGCGAGGGGTTGGCCGCGGTGGACGTGGTGCCGTCACCGAAGTTCCAGGAGTAGGTCAGAGCCTGGCCCTCGGGGTCGGAGCTGCCCGCCGAGGAGAACGCGACAGTGAGCGGGGTCGGTCCCGAGGTCTTGTCAGCCGCCGCGGCGGCGACCGGGTTGCGGTTGCTGCCGCCGACGTACTCGACCCGGTACAGGGCCTGGTTGTTGGCGCCGGTGCCGTAGTCGAGCACGTAGAGCGCGCCGTCCGGGCCGAATGCCTGGTCCATGACCTGGGTGCCGGTCCAGGGGAAGGCCTCGATGACACCGGGGGCGCCGTCGGCCTTCACCTCGATGGCCTTGATCCACTTCCGGCCGTACTCACCGGCGAAGAAGCGGCCGTCGAGGGACTGCGGGAACTTCACATTCGAGTTCAGGTTCGCGTCGTAGCGGTAGACCGGTCCGCCCATGGGCGATTCGGAGCCGCCGCCGAACTCGGGCGGGGAGCCGGCGTCGCCGCCGTACCTGATCCAGCTCGGCTTGGCCGCGGGCAGCGTGGCCTGACCGGTGTTGCGGAAGGAGTTGTTGGCCGGGCCGCCGGTGCAGTTGTACTTCGCTCCGGTGGGACCGCTCGGGAAGGTGTACTCACCGTAGGTCTCGGCGGCGGTGTTCGTGCCGGTGCAGTACGGCCAGCCGTAGTTGCCGGGGGCGGTGATGCGGTTGAACTCGACCTGACCGCTCGGTCCGCGCCCGCCGCCGTCGGTGCCCCCGGCGTCGGGTCCGTAGTCGCCGAGGTAGACGATGCCGGTGGCCTTGTCGACCGACATCCGGAACGGGTTGCGGAAGCCCATCGCGTAGATCTCGGGGCGGGTCTGCGCCGTACCGGGGGCGAAGAGGTTCCCGGCCGGGACGGTGTAGCCGCCGGCGGCCGTCGGCTTGATCCTGAGGACCTTGCCGCGCAGGTCGTTGGTGTTGCCGGAGGAGCGCTGGGCGTCGAACTGCGGGTTGCGGTCCGTCCGTTCGTCGATCGGCGCGTAGCCGCTCGACTCGAACGGGTTGGTGTCGTCACCGGTGGTCAGATAGAGGTTCCCGGCGGCGTCGAAGTCGATGTCCCCGCCGACATGGCAGCACTGGCCGCGGTCGTTGGGTACTTCGAGGACGACCTTCTCACTGGCCATGTCGAGGGTGCCGTCGGTCTTCAGGGTGAACCGGGAGAGATTGAGATGGCCCTTCCACGGTTCGAAGGAGGCCGCGGAGCCGGTGACCGGGGCGTCGCCGCCCGGGGTGTTCAGCTTGGGTGAGTAGTACAGGTAGAGATATCGGTTGGAGGCGAAGCCGGGGTCGGCGGCTATGCCCTGGAGCCCTTCCTCGTCATGGGTGTAGACGTCGAGCTTCCCGGCCGTCTTGGTGTTGCCGGCGGCGTCGGTGAAACGCACTGTGCCGTCGCGGGCGGTATGCACGACCGCGCGGTCCGGCAGCACCGCGAGCGACATCGCCTCGCCCAACTCGGCCGACCCGAGTGCCAGTTGTACCTGCTGGTAGTCGCCCGGCGGAATGGCCGCGGGGGCGGCCGGCGCGGCGGGCGCCACGGCGGCGGAGTCGGGTGCGGGGGCGCCGGTCGCGGGGCCGGTGACGACACCGCCCGCGACGACCAGCGCGAGAACGGTGAGCCATCTCGACAATGTCCGCCTCCGTTTCGGCGGCCCTGACAGTCCTGACGGTCCAGACATGGAGCTTCCTTCCTGACCTGGTGGGGGGCGTGAGGCGGCTTGCGGGCACGCGAAACCACGCTGCCGTCTCACTGCGGGACGAAGGCTGCGACCACGAGTGATGTCCCGTCACCCGAGGTGCAGTGGAACCGTGTTGGCGGAGCGTTCCGATGCGGCATCAACGTATTGCGAAAACTCGCGAGAGTTTTGCACTCTGGCAACGGCGCCATAATTTGTCAAGGCCGTGTCAAAATTCCGGTCGCACCCCTCGGTGCCCGTTCGGGCACGCCCCCGGGGCGCCCTCGTCGGGGCACGGCGCGAAGTGGCTGATCCACTCATCCTTTGGGAGGAAGCACCTGGTGTCCCCGCTCCGCCTGGCCTCCGGACATCGCCGCCTGGGCTTGTATGAGATGAATGGACCACATCACGTTTCTTGTGACAGTGGTGATCTTGACCGCCCTGGCGTTCGACTTCACCAACGGATTCCATGACACCGCGAACGCGATGGCGACATCGATCGCCACGGGAGCGCTACGTCCCAAGGTCGCCGTGCTGATCAGCGGTGTACTGAATCTCGCGGGCGCGTTCCTCTCCACCGAGGTCGCCAGAACGATCTCCGGCGGCATCGTGAACGACGCCCTGGTCACGCCGGGCATGGTCTTCGCCGGGCTGATCGGTGCCATCCTGTGGAATCTGACGACCTGGCTGCTCGGACTGCCCTCCAGTTCCTCGCACGCGCTGTTCGGGGGCCTGATCGGCGCCGTGTGGGTGGGCGCGGGGCAGCACGGCGTACATTTCGACCAGGTGATCGAGAAGATCATTCTTCCGGCGATCGCCTCACCGCTGGTGGCCGGGCTCACCGCGCTGACTGCCACCTATCTCGCCTACCGGCTGACCGTCCGGGGCCGGGGCGCCTCGGTCGACCGGGGATTCCGGCTGGGGCAGGTCGTCTCCGCCTCGCTGGTCTCCCTGGCGCACGGCACCAATGACGCCCAGAAGACCATGGGCGTCATCACCCTCACCCTGATCTCGGCGGGCGCGCTGGCGCCGCACTCGGGACCGCCGGTCTGGGTCATCGGCTCGGCCGGGCTGTGCATCGCCCTCGGTACCTATATCGGCGGCTGGCGGATCATCAGAACCATGGGCCGGGGCCTCACCGATATCCGCGCTCCCCAGGGGTTCGCCGCCGAGTCGTCCGCCACGACCGTGATCCTCACCTCCGCCCATCTGGGCTTCGCCCTCTCCACCACCCAGGTCTGCTCCGGCGCCATCCTCGGCGCGGGGCTGGGCCGCAAGCTGGCGGAGGTCCGCTGGGGAATCGCCGGGCGGATGCTCATCGCCTGGTGCGTCACCCTGCCCGCCGCGGCGGCCGTCGGCGCGCTCGCCGCCGTGATGGTCGTCTACGGCGGAACCATCGGCACGATCGTCATCGCCCTGACCGCCCTCGCCGTGGCCACCTTCATCGTGATCGTCTCCCGGCGGCATCCCGTCACACCGGGCAACGTCAATGACGAGCGCACCGTCACCGTCCGCTCGGGAACCGCCAAGGCGAACGCCTGAAGGGAGCAGACCGCATGGCTCTGAACTGGAGCGACCTCGGCGAGGTGGCCCTCGTCAGCCTCGGCGCCACCGTGGGGGTCGTGATCGTCTTCTCGCTGGGCGTACGCGCCCTGGTACCGCGCGACGTGAACGGCGTCCGGCGCAGGGACGGAGCCCGGGTACGTCCGCCGACCGCGGGGGCGAAGGCCGTCGCCGCGCTCTGTTTCCTCGCCTGCGCGGTGGCGGTCCTGTACGGCCTGTATCTGATCGTCCCCCAGTTTCACTGAGCCGCCCCGCCTGCGGCACCTCCCGGGCTCGCGCCAACGGTCCCGTCGGCGCAGATGCGCTGCCCCTTCGGCGAGGAGCACGGCAGATGGCCATGCGTACGGACCACGTCCTGGCCGCTGCCGCGCAGCAGATAGTTGATGAAGCTGGACACGAGGGAGTCGGCGGGCGGATTCCCGTAGGTGTAGGCGTACTCGATCTCCCGGAACGGATAGGCGCTGTCCGCGATGGTGTCCACGGACGCGGACAGGCCGTCCAGACTCACCGTATGCAGTCCCTTCGGTATGCTGCCGGAGCGCAGCTCGGTGTATCCGATGGCCCCCGGGGTGTCGGCGACGGTGGCCAGGACCCGGTCCGTCCTGTCGAGTTCGCAGCGGAAGACCCGGGCACGCGTGTCGTCCTTGGTGCGGCAGTCGGCCGAGGAGTCCGCCTGCTCGAACTCGCCGCCGAGCACGCTGCGCTGGAAGATGTCGCGGGTACCCGAGCCGGATTTCCGGCTGGCGAGGATGATGGGCAGATCGGGGCCGCCGAGCTCGGGCGCGTTCCACCGCGTGAGGTCACCGCGGTAGATACGGCGGACCTGATCCGTCGTCAGGCCGGGCAGCTCGACGGAGTCATTGACGACCAGGGTGTAGGCGGAGACGGCGACCGGGTTCTCCCGCAGCTGGGGGAAGCCGTCGGTCTTGGGGCCGTCGGAGAGCGCGATCATCGCGGGTGAGCCGCCCTTCGCGGCGATGCCGCGCTCGTTCAGCTCCTGGATCCCCTCGCGGCTGCCATGCGACTCGACGTGCACGGTGGAGCCGGCGCAGTCCTTCTCGTACTTGTCCGCGAGTTCCTGGGCGACCAGGTTGAAGGCGGTGGAGCCGGTGATGGTCAGCTCGCCCGTCGCGCACCCCATCGGCGGCCGGACGTCGTCGCGTACGACGATGATCGAGGCGAGCGTGACCACACAGACGGTCAGCAGGACGATGATCAGCCGGGACGCCCTGCTGAACAGGGGCGGGGTGTCGTCGGGTGTCGTACCACGGTTCGGGTAGACCCCGCCGTCCCTGATGCCGCCGGTGACCCGTACCGCGTCGCCGACCTGGCCCCCGGTGAGCAGGACGAGCAGTTTGAAGTGCTGGCCCTGGTTGAGCGGCACCCGGGGCAGATAGACGCTGTCGTCGGCGTAGCGCAGCCCGGCGGAGGGGGTGAAGTGGTCGAGCAGATGGTCGGCGCCGATCGGCGCCGTGACGGCGATGCCCCGGATCGTGCGGGAGCTGAACTCCGCTGTCAGACCGTGGAGTTCGCGTCCCGTGTAGTCGGCGTCGGCGATGCTCTGGGAGCCGTCGTTCTCGATGCGCAGCAGTACGAGCGTGGCATCGGAGAGATGCGGGTTGTCCTGGAAGAGGCCGAGCCTGACCCCCGCCCGGCCGGTGCGCTCCGCGCTGCTCACCGGGGTGTCCAGCTGGACCCGGTAGCCGATGCGGGTGCGCCGCGGTACGCGCCGCTCGTACCAGAGCACCCCCAGTGAAGCGACGATACCGAGAACCGCGGTACCGACGGCGATGATGTTTTCCGCGCTGAGCCATTCCATGGCCGTGCGCCCCCCTTGAAAACCGGACTCGAACAAGCGACCGATAGTAAAATCGTCCAGTCACCGTACGGTCGCCACGGGCGAGAGGCCGCCCACTTCGCCGCTCCGTGCGCTGCTGTTCGCCAAAGGTTCAGCCGGGCGCGGCGGGACCCGGCCGCCTCATGGGCCCGGCCCTGGTCCAACTCATAGGACCATCCCGCACTTACCGAATGCGGCCCGTTTCGGCTATCCAGGTAGGGAAGCTCGTGGGAGAGGCTCGCCACTCATGCGCGTACCCCTCCCCGGAAGCCTCGCCCCGATTCCCGCGAGGAGGGGATGATGGATACCGCCACACCGGTCTCCGAGGGCAGCGCGACGCCCGGCGGAGAGAATGAGAAAGAAGACCCGACGGTCCATATTCTCTGGATCAACGCGGGTCTGAGCTGCGACGGAGACTCCGTATCACTCACCGCGGCCACCCAGCCGAGCATCGAGGAAATAGCCCTCGGCGCCCTTCCCGGACTGCCCAAAGTGGCCGTGCACTGGCCCCTCATCGACTTCGAATGCGGCCCCGTGCAGGGCGCCGACAATTTCGTCGAATGGTTCTTCAAAGCCGATCGCGGGGAGATCGAACCCTTCGTGCTGGTCATCGAGGGATCCATTCCGAATGAGTCGATCAAGAGCGAAGGCTATTGGTGCGGATTCGGCGACGATCCCGAGACCGGGCAGCCGATCACCACCAGCGAGTGGATCGACCGGCTCGCCCCCAAGGCGCTGGCCGTCGTGGCCATCGGCACCTGCGCGACATACGGCGGGATCCACGCCATGGAGGGCAACCCCACCGGCGCGATGGGGGTCCCCGACTATCTGGGCTGGGACTGGAAATCCGGGGCGGGCATCCCGATCGTCTGCATCCCCGGCTGCCCCGTCCACCCGGACAACGCGTCGGAGACGCTGCTGTATCTGCTCTACCAGGCCGCCGGCTCCGCGCCGATGATCCCGCTCGACGAACAGCTGCGCCCGACGTGGCTGTTCGGCGCGACCGTCCATGAGGGATGCGACCGGGCCGGCTACTACGAGCAGGGCCAGTTCGCGACCGAGTACGGCTCGCCGCAGTGTCTGGTGAAACTGGGCTGCTGGGGGCCGGTCGTCAAGTGCAACGTCCCCAAGCGCGGCTGGATCAACGGGGTCGGCGGCTGCCCCAATGTCGGCGGCATCTGTATCGCCTGCACGATGCCCGGCTTCCCCGACAAGTTCATGCCCTTCATGGACGAGCCACCGGGCGGCCATGTGTCGGCGGCGGCCAGCGGGGCCTACGGCAAGGTCATCCGCACACTGCGCGGTGTCACGGCCAGGACCGTCGACAAGGAACCGAAGTGGCGGCGCAAGGGTGACAAGGTCCTGACCGGCTATCACCCCCCGTGGTGAACCGCCCCCCCATGGTGAACCGCCTCGCGCGGTGATCCGACCCGTGTCCCACCTCGTGATCCCACCCCCGTGGTCCCACCCCGTGGTGATCCAGTCCCCCCACCGTTGAGGAAAGGTGCGCACCCCATGGCGCCGACGACGAAGCGAGCCAAGGACAGCAACGGCCTGATGGAGATGTCCTGGGATCCGATCACCCGGATCGTGGGCAGCCTCGGCATCCACACGAAGATCGACTTCAAGCAGAAGCGGGTGGCCGAGTGCTACAGCACCTCGTCCGTCTTCCGTGGCTACAGCGTCTTCATGCGGGGCAAGGACCCCCGGGACGCACACTTCATCACCAGCCGTATCTGCGGCATCTGCGGTGACAACCACGCGACCTGTTCGGTGTACACGCAGAACATGGCGTACGGCGTGAAGCCCCCGCACCTCGGCGAGTGGATCATCAACCTCGGCGAGGCCGCAGAGTACATGTTCGACCACAACATCTTCCAGGAGAACCTGGTCGGGGTGGACTACTGCGAGAAGATGGTCCGCGAGACCAATCCCGGCGTCCTGGAACTGGCCGAGCGCACCGAGGCCCCCCACGCGGGCGACCACGGCTACCGCACCATCGCGGACATCATGCGCTCGCTCAACCCGCTGGAGGGCGAGTTCTACCGTGAGGCGCTCCAGGTCAGCCGGGAGACCCGGGAGATGTTCTGTCTCATGGAGGGGCGGCATGTCCATCCCTCCACGCTCTACCCCGGCGGCGTCGGAACCGTGGCCACCATCCAGCTGTTCACGGACTATCTGACCCGGCTGACGCGCTACGTGGAGTTCATGAAGCGCGTCGTCCCGCTCCACGACGATCTGTTCGACTTCTTCTACGCGGCGCTGCCCGGGTACGAGGAGGTCGGCCGGCGCCGGGTGCTGCTGGGCTGCTGGGGCGCCTTCAACGACCCGGAGCACTGCGACTTCACATACCGGAACATGTCCGACTGGGGACGGCGCATGTTCGTCACGCCGGGCATCATCGTCGACGGCAAGCTCATCACCAACGACCTCGTCGACATCAACCTCGGCATCCGGATCCTGCTCGGCAGCTCGTACTACGACGACTGGGCGGGCCAGGAGAAGTTCGTCGAGCGCGACCCGCTGGGCAACCCGGTGGACGAGCGTCATCCGTGGAACCAGCACACCATCCCCGCCCCGCAGAAGCGGGACTTCGCGGACAAGTACAGCTGGGTGATGTCCCCGCGCTGGTTCGACGGTACGCAGCATCTCGCGCTGGACACCGGCGGCGGGCCCCTCGCCCGGCTCTGGTCCACCGCGCTGTCGGGGCTGGTCGACTTCGGCTACGTGCGGTCGACCGGGCACAGCGTCGAGATCAATCTGCCGCGCACCATGACCAAGCCGGAGACCACCTTCGAGTGGCGGATCCCGCAGTGGAGCAACGCGCTGGAGCGCAACCGCGCGCGCACCTACTTCCAGGCGTACGCCGCCGCCTGCGCGCTGCACTTCGCGGAGCGGGCGATGGAGGAGGTCCGCTCCGGCCACACCCAGACCTGGGAGAGCTTCGAGGTGCCGGACGAGTCGATCGGCGTCGGCTTCACCGAGGCGGTACGCGGTGTGCTCTCCCACCACATGGTGATCAGGGACGGGAAGATCGCCAACTACCATCCGTACCCGCCCACTCCGTGGAACGCCAGTGTGCGTGACTCCTACGGCACACCGGGCCCGTACGAGGACGCGGTGCAGAACACACCGATCTTCGAGGAGAACCCCCCGGACTCCTTCAAGGGCATCGACATCATGCGGACGGTGCGCAGCTTCGACCCGTGTCTGCCGTGCGGCGTCCATATGTACGTCGGCGGTGGCAGGACCATCCAGGAGACCCATATGCCCACCGGGCTCAGCGGGTTCGCCGGCTGATCCGCGCGAGGTCCGCCCGGAGCCGTCCCCACCGGAGGAAAGGCACCGTGACATGGCAGCAACGGCCAAGGAGCGGCAGGCGGGTGAGCACATCTCCGCGCTGCTCGATGATCTCGGGAGATCAATGGGGCCCGCGGGGCGCGAGCTCGCGGACGAACTCGTGCGCAGCATCGTCGAGTTCTACGGGAGCGGTCTGGCCCGTGTGGTCGAGCTGCTGCGCGACGCGCCGGACGGTACCGACCCGCTGGCCCTGCTCGGCGGCGACGAGACGGTCGGCGGGCTGCTGGTGCTGCACGACCTCCACCCCGAGGACACCCTGACCCGGGTCGGGCGGGCGCTGGACGAGGTCCGCCCGTATCTGGGCTCGCACGCGGGCGATGTGGACATCGCCGGGATCGACCCTGAGGGCGACGAGGGAGCGGACGGACTCACACTCCGGCTGCGGCTGCGGGGCAGCTGCGACGGCTGTCCTTCCTCCGCGCAGACCGTGCGCTGGACGATCGAGGAGGCCGTGGCCCGGCGCGTCCCCGAGATCTCGAAGGTGGAGGTCGAGGGCGTGACGGAGGAGGAGCCGCAGCCGAAGCTTCTCCAGATCGGGTCCCGGCCCCCGGGCGCGCCGGCCGGTGACGTCCCCGGCCGTGCTGGTGCGGCCGACGGCGCCCGGACGGCGGGCGCTCCGGCCGAGTGGCAGCCGCTGACGGGGCTGCCGGCGCTCGCCGACGGCGAGTCCACCGTGTACGAGAGCGCGGGCACCCCGCTCCTACTGATCCGGCTGCCCGGCAATCTGTACGCGTACCGCGACCACTGTCCGGGCTGCGCGGGCCGGCTGGGCGAGGCGGCGGTGGACGGCGAACGGCTGCGCTGTCCGTCCTGCGCGGCGGAGTACGACATCCGCCGGGCCGGACAGGGCGAGCACGGCCATCTGGAGCCCGTTCCCCTGCTGGAGGAGAGCGGCTCCGTACGGGTGGCGCTGCCGGGCGTCCTGCTGGGGACGGGGCCATGACGGCCCGCCCCGCCCCGGCAGGGGGCGCCCCGGCAGGGGGCGCCCCCGTCGCGGCGGAGCACTCCCCGGGCGGACCGGCCGCCGTATCGGGCCCGTCCGGGCTGCGCGGCTTCACCCGCCGTAAGCCGCCCGCGCGGGAACGGTGCGAGCTGTGCGCCGAGCCGCTGTCCGGTGAGCACCGGCATCTGGTCGACACCCGTAAGCGGTCGCTGATGTGCGCCTGCACCGGCTGCTATCTGCTGTTCACCCGGCCGGGCGCGGGCGCGGGCCACTTCCGCGCGGTGCCCGACCGGTATCTGGCGGACCCGGACTTCACCCTGGACGAGGAGAGCTGGAACCGGCTCCAGATCCCCGTCGGCCTCGCCTTCTTCTTCCGCAACTCGGAGCTGGACCGGCTGGCCGCGTTCTACCCCAGCCCCGCGGGCGCCACGGAGAGCGAGCTGGACCCGGACACCTGGCGCGACGTCCTCGGCCACAGCAGGCTGGCGGCGCTGCTGCGGCCCGACACCGAGGCGCTGCTGATCCGGCGTGAGCGCGAATCGGAGGGATGGGGCGCGGGTGAGTGCTATCTCGTGCCGGTCGATGTCTGTTACGAGCTGGTGGGCCGGATGCGGCTGCACTGGCAGGGGTTCGACGGCGGCGCCGAGGCGCGCGTGGATCTGGCGGACTTCTTCGCCCGGGTCCGGGCCGCGGCACGCCGCCCAGCAGAGGAGGACGGCCCATGACCGAGCTGGAGTTCTCCTGTCTCGACGTACGGCCGGAGCCGTACGGTACCGGCCCGACCCTGCTGTTCCGGCTGCGGATCAAGGCGGCCGGCGGTGCGCGGGTGCACGCCGTGGCGCTGCGCTGCCAGCTCCGGATCGAGCCCGTCCAACGTCGTTACGCCCCGGCCGAGATGGAGATGCTCGGCGATCTCTTCGGTGAGCCCGACCGGTGGAGCAGCACGCTCAAGCCGCTCCAGTTCGCCCATGCCTCGGTGACCGTGCCCGGCTTCACGGGCGCCACCGAGATCGAGCTGCCGGTGGCCTGTACGTACGACATGGAGGTGGCGTCCGCCAAGTACTTCCGCGCGCTCGCGGACGGTGAGGTCCCGCTCCTGCTGCTGTTCTCCGGCACGGTCTTCACCGGTGAGCGCGGCTTCATGGCGGAGCCGGTGCCCTGGCACAAGGAGACCGGCTTCCGGATGCCCGTCAAGGTCTGGCAGAACATGATCGAGCAGTACTTCCCCGGCTCGGGCTGGCTGCGGGTACGCGACGACTGTCTGGAATCCCTGCGCCGCTACCGCTCGGAGCGGGCCCTGCCCTCCTGGGAGCGGGTCTTCGAGGAGCTGCTGCGCACCGCCGAAGGAGGGCGGCCATGACCGGGAACAGCGTGGACCGGGTGACGGCGGGCTTCACCGAGGCCCGCCGGGTCGCGGACGCGCTGCTGTTCGAGGGATATGTGCTGTATCCGTACCGTGCCTCCGCGCGGAAGAACCAACTGCGCTGGCAGTTCGGCGTGCTGGTGCCGCCGGCCTGGCAGGACGCGGGCGGCGAGCACACGTCGCAGCGTACGGAATGCCTCCTGGAGCCCCGCCGCGCCGACCGGCTCCTCGTGGAGCTGCGGTTCCTCCAGGTGCGCCGTCGTTCGGTCGAGCGTCTGTCGCCGGACGGCGAGAGCTGGACCGAGGTGGCCGAACTCGACCTGCCCGACCGGGTGCTGGTGCCCTGGGACGAGGGCGAGGAGGAGCGCGTCGAACTCGACGTGCCGCTCGGACGGCTCGCCGGGGAGGGTCACACGCTGCGGTTCGAGCTGCCCGGCGGGGTGGAGCACGAGCCGGTGCACGACGGTGCGGCCGGGGTCGTCGGACGACTGGTACGCCACAGCCGGCCGCTGGCGGGCGAGATCCGGCTCGTCACCGAGCCGCTGCCCGGTCCGTACGGGGCGCTGCGGCTGACCGCGACCGTACACAATGTGTCGGCCTGGACACCCGGTCCGAAGGAGGCCGGCAACCGCGAATCCGCCCTGCCGCACAGCCTGATCGGGGCGCATCTGCTGCTGGGGCTGCCCGGCGGGCGGTTCCTGTCGATGGCGGACCCGCCGGAGTGGGCCGGGCCGGCGGCGCGTACCTGCCGTAATGAACACACCTGGCCGGTGCTGGCCTGCGGGGAGGGCCGGGACGAGGTCATGCTGTCCTCGCCGATCATCCTCGACGACCATCCCGAGGTCGCGGCGGAGAGCCCGGGACCGCTGTACGACTCCACCGAGATCGACGAGATCCTCTCGCTGCGTACGGCCGCGCTCACCGAGCGGGAGAAGCGCGAGGCGCGCGGGACGGACGCCCGTGCCGCCGAAGTGATCGATCTGGTGGACGGCATGCCGGCCGAGGTGATGGAGCGGCTGCACGGCGCGATCCGCGGACTGCGCGAGGTGACGGGTGAGGTGACGGGCGAGGTGACGGGCGGGTGGGCGGGCCGTACGACGGCCGGTGACGTACCCGGCGCCGCGTGGTCCTCGGACGGTGCGCGGCCGTCCTCGGACGACGCCGGTATCGACCTGACCGTCGTGCCACCGTCCATGGCTCCCCCCTCCGCCGGGCTCCGGCTGCCCACCGGTCCAGGACTGCCCTGGTGGGATCCCGCCCAGGACTCGGCATCGGCGCCGGGCCGGGGCACGGTCACCATCGACGGGCATGTGCTCCGCGCCGGAAGCAGGGTGCTGCTCCAGCCGGGGCTGCGCAGGTCCGACGCCCAGGACATCTTTCTCGCGGGCCGCACGGCGACGGTCGAGGCGGTGCTGGAGGACTTCGACGGCGAGACCCATATCGGGGTCACCGTGGACGGGGACCCCGGCACCGATGTACGGCGCGAGCAGGGCCGGTTCCTCTACTTCCGCCCCGACGAGGTGGATCCCGTGCCGGAGTCCGTGCGGGCCCCCGCGCGGGACGTCGAAGGAGGGGTCTGACATGGCCGCCACGGACTCCGTCTCCGTACCGCTGCCGGACAGTTCGCACGGCAGGACCCTGATCGCGGGCATCGGCAATATCTTCCTCGGCGACGACGGCTTCGGCGTCGAGGCCGTCCGCAGGCTCAGCGGCCGGCCGCTGCCGCCCGGTGTCGATCTGATGGACGCTGGCATCCGAGGGGTCCATCTCGCCTACCGCCTGCTGGACGGCTACCGCAGGCTCGTCCTGGTCGACACCGTCGACCGCGGCGCTCCCCCGGGAACGGTCTATGTCATCGAGGTGGACCCGGCGGGCACCGCTCCGGAAGGGTCACCGCCCGCCCGGCTGGACGGGCACGGCATGGACCCGGCGGCGGTGCTCCGGCTGGTCGGGGATCTGCACGCCGGGGCGGGCGGCACCCTCCCCGAACACGTCCAGGTGGTCGGCTGCCAGCCGCTCTCCGCAGAGGAGGGCATCGGGCTGAGCGAGCCGGTGGCCGCCGCCGTCGGACCGGCGGCGGACCTCGTACTCGACCTCGTGCGGCGCCCGCCGGGCGCGGTCGCCGGCACGGCGCACCGAAGGAGATGAGTTCCATGCACACGACACGTCCGATGAAGGGGATGGACCACGCCAGGGACACCGATCTGACCTGGTTGTGGGTCTGCGCCGGGGTGGTCATGGCCGGAGTGGCGTACGAAACGGCGAAATCCGTGCCCGACCTGCGCCGCTATCTGCGCATGCGGCGCATGTGAGCGGTGAGGGAGAGATGGGAGGTCGCCGATGCCGGGCGGATCAGGTACCGGTCGGACCAGGTACCGGGCTGGTCAGCTGCCGGTCGGTCGACTGCCGGTTGGATCAGGTGACGGGCGGATGCCCGAACAGCGGCTGTGTGTCGGCGTCTCCCCCCGCCAGGTCCGGGCCGTTCAACTGGACATAGCGCTCCAGGAACAGGTGCAGCGTGCTGTGCAGCTCCCCCAGCCGGACGAACCACAGCGCCAGACTCATCGACCCGGCCGCGGTGATCTCGTACTCCCGGCGGGCCGGTCCGGAGGCGGACGCCCGCCACTGGGAGGAGATCTGGCCGCACTTCTCCATACCGCGCAGCAGCCGGTAGACATGCGCGGACTCGGCCTCGGCCCAGCCGAACGCGCCCAGCCGCTGCGTCAGTTCGTATCCGTGTCCGGGCCGTTCGGAGAGCAGCAGCAGGATGACGGGGGTCATCAGCGCCCGGCGTTCGGTGTCGTGCGTCGTCATGGCGGCGATCTCCTGCGGGTGGCCGTGCGACGGTGCGGTCAGTGGCCCTCTCCCACGCTAACCAGCCAGGTCCGGCCGGGCCAGCCGTCACCCGTCGGCGCGGCCGGGGCCCGCCGGACCTGACAGGACTCCTTGACGAGGTGAGAGCCGTGCATGAACTGTCCATCGCCACCGCCGTGGTCGCCCAGGTGGAGGAAGCCGTCCGTACCAACGGCGGCGGTCGCGTCACCTCGCTGCGGCTGAGGATCGGGGAGCTGGCGGGTGTGGTGCCGGAGGCGCTCCGGTTCTCCTTCGGGCTGGCGAGCGAGGGGACGGTTCTCGCCGGGGCCCGGCTGGAGGTGGAGACCGTACCCGGCCGCGCCCGCTGCGGAGGCTGCGGCCGGGAGAGTGACACCGGCGTGCCGCCGATGCTGTGGTGCGCGGACTGCGCGCGCCCGCTCGGCGAACTGCTGTCGGGACGGGAGCTGGAGATCGCCGAGGTCGTCCTCACGGATCCCTCGGATGCGCCGAGCCCGGTCAGCGGTGACGATCGGGATACGCCCGAGGAGGCAACCCATGTGCCGAGTGGTTGATCTGCGTCAAGCCGTGCTGGCCAAGAACGACGCCAGTGCCGTGGAGTTGCGCGAGTATCTCGCCGCCCGTGGAACGACGGAGGTGAATCTGCTGTCCAGTCCCGGCAGCGGCAAGACCGCCCTGCTGGAAGTGCTGCTCGCCCGGGCCGTCGCCGGGGGCACCACCGTCGCCGCGGTGACCGCTGATCTGGCCACCGAGAACGACGCGCGGCGGCTCGCCCGCTCCGGTGCGCCGGTCAAGCAGGTGCTGACGGACGGTCTGTGCCATCTGGAGGCAGGGATGCTCCGGGCGCGTCTGGACGGCTGGCTGCCGCGGGACACCCGGGTGCTCTTCGTGGAGAACGTCGGCAATCTGGTCTGTCCGGCCTCCTACGACCTCGGGGAGAGTCTGCGGATCGTGCTGGGCTCGGTGACCGAGGGCGAGGACAAGCCGCTCAAGTACCCGACGGCGTTCGGCCTCGCCCATCTCGTGGTCATCACCAAGACGGACATCGCCGAGGCCGTCGAGTTCGACGCGGCGGCGTTCCACCGCAATGTGCGTCAGGTGAATCCGGGAGTGCCGGTGCTGGAGACCTCGGCGCGCACCGGCGCGGGGGTGGACGAACTGCTGGCTCTGATCCTCGGGGTCGCCGACGGGGCTCCCGTACACCGGCCGGTGCTCGCGCGTCAGCACGAGCGGTATCTGCACCACCATCACGGTGACGAGGACGGCCATACGCACGAGAGTCACGAGGACGGCCGTTCCCATGAACACCCGGCCGCCGGCCCCGCCCCCGTCCCGGTTCCCGGAGCGGCAGACGCGTCATGAGCCGACCCGTCACCGATACCGACGCGGGCGCCGACACCGACAGCGCCGCCCCTCCCCCGGGGGCGCGGCGCGCCTCCCTCGAACGCCGGCGTGTCGTCGTACGCGGAGTCGTCCAGGGCGTCGGCTTCCGGCCGTTCGTGTACGCGCTCGCCGGTGAACTGGGCCTGACGGGCTGGGTCACGAACAACGCGGACGGTGTCGAGACGGAGGTGGAGGGGGCGCGCCCCGACGTGGCGGCGTTCTGCCGACGGCTCTCCTCCGACGCTCCTCCGCTGGCCGTCGTCGAATCCGTCCAGCTCCGGACCGTACCGACCGCGGGCGGCAGCGGGTTCACCATCCGCCCCTCGGCGGGCGGCAGCGGCCGTACCCTCGTCTCCCCCGACATGGCGACCTGCGACGACTGCCTGTCGGAACTGGCCGACCCGGGCGATCGCCGCTACCGCCATCCGTTCATCAGCTGCACCCACTGCGGCCCCCGGTTCACCGTGGTGACCGGACTGCCGTACGACCGGGCGCTGACCACCATGGCCGGCTTCCCGCTCTGCGCCGACTGCGCGCGCGAATACGCGGACCCCGCCGACCGGCGCTTCCATGCCCAGCCGGTCGCCTGCCACGCCTGCGGTCCCCGGCTCACCCTGGTCACCCGGGGGTCCGCCGGCCCGCGTCCGACCGGTGAGGACGCACTGGCCGGGGCGCGTCGGCTGCTGGCCGCGGGAGCGGTCGTCGCGGTGAAGGGGCTCGGCGGCTATCACCTCGCCTGCGACGCCTCCGACCCCAGCGCCGTACAGACGCTGCGTACGCGCAAGAACCGTGGCGCGAAGCCGTTCGCCGTGATGGCCGGCTCGCTGGAGACGGTGGAGCGTCTCGTCTTCACCAGTCCGCTGGAGCGTGATCTGCTGCTCGGCCGGCGCAGACCCGTCGTCCTGCTGCGGCGCCGTGACAGGGCCGGGTCCGGGTCCCGGGGCAGGGCCGGATCCGAGGCGCGGTCGCTCGTCACGGACGGTGTCGCGCCCGGCAGTCCCGATCTCGGCGTGCTGATGCCGTACACGCCCGTGCACCATCTGCTGCTGGGCCTGCCCGGCGATCCGGCCGGCCCGCCCGTGCTCGTGATGACCAGCGGAAACCGCTCCGGCGAACCCATCGTCACCGATGACGAGGAGGCGCTGGTCCGGCTGGACGGTCTCGCGGACGCCTGGCTGACGCACGACCGGCCGGTGCGGGTGCCGTGCGACGACTCGGTGGTACGAGTGTGCGCACGGCAGGAGCTGCCCGTACGGCGTTCCCGCGGCTATGCCCCGCTGCCGGTCGCCCTGCCCGTAGCGGTGGAGCCGGCGCTCGCCGTCGGCGGGGATCTGAAGAACACCTTCTGTGTCGCGGAGGGCCGGTACGCGTGGCTGTCGGCCCATGTCGGCGACATGGACGACCTGGCGACGCTGACCGCCTTCGAGAGCGCGGTGGACCAGCTCTCCGAGCTGGCCTCGGTCACCCCCCGGGTGCTCGTCGCGGACCGGCATCCCGGCTACCGCTCGGGCCAGTGGGCGGACGGCCACGCGGAGGGCCGCCCGGTGCGCCGCGTCCAGCACCATCATGCGCATGTGGCGTCCGCGATGGCCGAACACGGCCTGGACGGCTCGGCTCCGGTGATCGGTGTGGCCTTCGACGGCACCGGCTACGGCGACGACGGCGCGGTGTGGGGCGGTGAGGTGCTGCTCGCGGACTACGACGGCTTCCGGCGGTTCGCACATCTCGCGTATGTGCCGCTGCCGGGCGGCGACGCGGCCGTACGCAACCCGTACCGTATGGCGCTCTCCCATCTGCGGGCGGCGGGTCTGCCCTGGTCCGAGGAGCTGCCGTGTGTCGCCGCGTGCCCGCCCGTCGAACGGCGGCTGCTGGAGCGTCAGCTCGACCGGGGTGTCAACTGCGTGCCCACCTCCAGCATGGGACGGCTCTTCGACGCCGTCGCGTCGCTCGCCGGGGTGTGCCATCGCGTGGAGTACGAGGCCCAGGCGGCGATGGAGCTGGAGCACGCGGCACTGACGGCGGCCGGGGACATACGGTCCTTCGGCTACCGGTTCGGGCTGCCCGCCGCCCCGAGGTCCGGGGAGGCACCGCTGATGGCCGACCCGGCGCCGGTACTGGCCGCCGCCGTCGAGGACCTGCGGGCGGGCGCGGACGCGAGCACGGTGGCCGCCCGCTTCCATGGCGCGGTCGTCTCGCTGGTGCACGAGGTGTGCCGGGCGGCCCGTGACCGTACCGGCCTGGTCACCGTCGCGCTGACCGGCGGGGTGTTCTGCAACGCCCTGCTGACCAGCGGCTGCGCGCAGCGGCTGGAGCGCGACGGATTCACCGTACTGCGGCACCGCACGGTGCCTCCGAACGACGGCGGACTGGCGCTTGGCCAGTTGATGGTCGCCGCCAGGACGAGAACGAGCTGAGCCGCCGGCCGGGGTTCCGGCCGGACTACCCGTTGACCACCGCTTGACGTGAAGGAGGAGCGATGTGCCTTGCCGTGCCCGGCAGAGTGCTGGAGATCGAGGAGCGCGACGGGACCCGGATGGCCCAGGTCGACTTCGGCGGCGTCGTCAAGGACGTCTGCCTGGAGTACGTGCCGGAGATGAAGGTCGGTGACTACGCGATCGTCCATGTCGGCTTCGCGCTCCAGCGGCTCGACGAGGAGTCCGCGAAGCAGACACTGCGGCTCTTCGCGAATCTGGGCGTCCTGGAGGAGGAGTTCGGCGACGCCTGGGGGCGGGCCGCGCGGGAGGCGGGCGCCGAGCGTCCGGCCGGCACGCCGCCGTCCCCCGGGGCGGCGCGGACCGGCCCCGCGAACCCCGACCCCCTCGGTCCCCAGCCCTGAGTGCTGAGTCCCGAGCCCCGAGCCCCCAGTCCCCAGTCCCCAGTGTGTCCTGAGCCCCAAGTCCTGAGTCCTGAGTCCTGAGTCCTGAGTCCTGAGTCCTGAAGGAGGAGACCATTCGATGAAGTATCTCGACGAGTTCAGCGATCCCGAGCTGGCCCGGCGCCTTTTCGACGATATCCGCGCCACCGTCACTCGGCCCTGGGCCCTGATGGAGGTCTGCGGCGGCCAGACCCACTCGATCATCCGCCATGGCATCGACCAGTTGCTCCCCGAGGCCATCGAACTCATCCACGGCCCCGGCTGCCCGGTCTGCGTGACCCCGCTGGACACCATCGACAAGGCGCTGGAAATCGCCTCCCGCCCCGATGTGATCTTCTGTTCCTTCGGCGACATGCTGCGGGTGCCCGGCAGTGGCCGTGATCTGTTCAAGGTCAAGAGCGAGGGCGGGGACGTACGGGTCGTGTACTCCCCGCTCGACGCGCTCAGGATCGCCCAGCAGAATCCGGACCGTCAGGTGGTCTTCTTCGGAATCGGGTTCGAGACCACGGCCCCGCCCAACGCCATGACGGTCTACCAGGCCAAGAAACTCGGCATCGCGAACTTCAGCCTGCTGGTCTCGCACGTACGTGTGCCCCCGGCGATCGACGCCATCATGAACTCGCCGGACTGCCGCGTGCAGGCGTTTCTCGCCGCCGGGCACGTCTGCACGGTGATGGGGATCGGTGAGTACCCCGAAATCGCCGAGCGGCACCGCGTCCCCATCGTCGTCACCGGCTTCGAACCGCTGGACATCCTGGAGGGCATCCGGCGCGCCGTACGGCAGTTGGAGGCCGGCGAGCACACCGTCGAGAACGCCTACCCGCGCGCGGTCCGGACGCAGGGGAGCCCGGCCGCGCAGGCCATGCTGGCCGATGTCTTCGAGGTCACCGACCGGGCCTGGCGCGGTATCGGCATGATCCCGGCCAGCGGCTGGCGGCTGTCGCCCGCGTACCGGCAGTACGACGCGGAACACCGTTTCTCGGTGACGGGGATGCACACGGAGGAATCCACGGAGTGCCGCAGCGGTGAAGTGCTCCAGGGGCTGATCAAACCGCATGAGTGCGAGGCGTTCGGTACGACGTGCACCCCGCGCAATCCGCTCGGCGCCACGATGGTGTCCAGCGAGGGCGCCTGCGCCGCGTACTACCTGTACCGCAGGCTGGCGAGACCGGACGCGGCGGGCACCGCCGGTTCGCGCGAAGAGGTGACTTCCCTTGGCTGAGACGACCGGGCTCCGGGTGAGCGAGGCGGACACCGTCCTGCCCGAAGCGCCGCCCGCCAACGCCGACTTCTCCGGGTGGACCTGTCCCGCCCCGCTCCGCGACCACGCGAAGGTCGTGATGGGACATGGCGGCGGCGGACAGCTCTCCGCCGAACTGGTCGAGCATCTCTTCGCGCCGGCGTTCGGCGGCGACGTCCTCGCGGAGCTGGGCGATTCCGCGACCGTCACCCTCGGCGGGGCGCGGCTCGCCTTCTCCACCGACTCCTATGTCGTACGCCCGCTGTTCTTCCCGGGCGGCAGCATCGGGGATCTCGCGGTCAACGGAACGGTCAACGACCTGGCCATGATGGGCGCCACGCCCGCCTATCTGTCCTGCGGGTTCATCCTGGAGGAGGGCGTCGAACTCGCCACGGTCGGCCGGGTGGCCGAGGCGCTCGGAGCCGCCGCCAGGGCCGCGGGGGTGGTCATCGCCACGGGCGACACCAAGGTCGTGGACGCCGGACACGGCGACGGCATCTTCATCAACACGGCGGGCATCGGGCTGATCCCGGACGGGATCGACATCCGTCCGCGGCGCGCCGCTCCCGGCGATGTGGTCATCGTCAGCGGTCCGATCGGTGAGCACGGCGTGGCGATCATGAGCGTCCGGGAGGGCCTGGAGTTCGGGGTGGAGATCGTGAGCGACACGGCGCCGCTCGCCTCGCTCGTCCAGGCCATGCTGACCGTCTGCCGCGATCTGCATGTGCTGCGGGATCCCACCCGCGGCGGGCTCGCGACCTCGCTCAACGAGATCGCGTCGGCGGCCGGGGTGGGGATCACCCTGCGGGAACAGGCGCTTCCGGTACCGGACTCCGTCGCCAACGCGTGTGCCTTCCTGGGCCTCGATCCGCTGTATGTCGCCAATGAGGGCAAGCTCGTGGCGTTCGTACCGCCGGCCCACGCCGACGAGGTGCTGGCGGCCATGCGGGCCCATCCGCGGGGCCGTGGGGCGGTGGCGATCGGCACGTGCACGACGGACCACCCCGGCATGGTCGTGGCGAACACCGGTCTGGGCGGCACCCGGGTGGTGGACATGCCACTGGGCGAGCAGCTGCCCCGTATCTGCTGACGCGCGCCACGGCCCGGACACGGCGGAACCGGTCACCGCACACGCGCCGCCGGTCAGAACTCCTCGTGGTGCTCCGGGTCTCCGCCGAGCCTGCGGTGCGGACCGGCCGAGATCCTGGCCAGTTCACCGGCCGTCAGCTCGAAGGAGAAGATGTCCAGATTCTCCCGCTGACGGCCGGGGTCGGCCGACTTGGGGATGGGTACGGCGCCGAGCTGAGTGTGCCAGCGCAGCACCACCTGCCCCGGGGTGACGCCATGCTCCTCGGCGATCGCCACGGTCTCCGGGTCCTTCAGCAGCCGGCTGCCCCGGCCGAGCGGACTCCAGCTCTCGGTACGGATCCCCTTGGCTGCGTGCACGGCGCGCAGTTCCTCCTGCGGGAAGGCCGGATGCATCTCGATCTGATTGACCGAGGGCAGGACACCGGTCTCCGACTCAAGTCGCCAGATGTGCGCGGGAGTGAAGTTGGATACCCCGATGGACCCGACGAGCCCGTCCTCCCGGAGCTTGATCATTGCCTTCCAGGAATCGACGTACTTGTCCACGCGTGGCAGCGGCCAGTGGATGAGATAGAGATCCACGTAGTCGAGGCCGAGCTTGGCGCGGGACTCCTCGAAGGACGCGAGGGTCTCCTCGTAACCGTGGTGCCGGCCCGGCAGCTTGGTGGTGACGACGATGTCCTCGCGCGGCACCCCGGCGCACGCGACACCCCGTCCGGTGCCGGTCTCGTTGCGGTAGTTGAGCGCGGTGTCGATCAGCCGGTAGCCGAGTGCCAGCGCGCCGGCGACGGCCTTCTCGGACTCGTCGTCGTCGAGCGGATAGGTGCCCAGACCGACGGCGGGCAGGAAGGTGCCGTCATTGAGCGTGTGGACCGGGGTACTGGTCACGGATCTCTCGCTTTCCTCGGCGCGTACCGGTCCGCCCAGCGTAGAACGGGACCGGCGGCCGGGCCCGACGGAACGCGGCCGGCCGCCGATGGCGACGGCCGCGGCCCGTGTGCGGGTGGGGCTACTCCCCCGGGGGGAGGGTGCCGGTGCGCGTCAGCTCCGCGTACCAGCGCGCGCTGGACTTGAGCACGCGGCGCTGGGTCGCGTAGTCCACGTACACCATGCCGAAGCGCTTGCTGTAGCCGTACCCCCACTCGAAGTTGTCGAGCAGCGACCACAGGAAGTAGCCGCGGATGTCCGCCCCCGCTTCGATGGCCCGGTGCACGGCCGCCAGATGCTCGCGCAGATAGGCGATGCGTTCCGGGTCGCATACGTCGCCCTCGGGGCGCGCGTAGTCGTCGAAGGCCGCGCCGTTCTCAGTGATCATCACCGGCAGGTCCGGGTGGTCACGGCGCACCCGCATCAGCAGTTCGTAGAGGCCGTCCGGGTCGATCGTCCAGCCCATGGCGGTCCTGCCGCCCGGCGTCCGGTGGAAGGCGACGTGGTCCGCGCCCGGCCAGGGACTGTGGTCGCTCGCGCCGTGTCCGTCCGCCCCGTGGACGGCCGGGCCGGAGTGGTGGGAGACCAGGGTCGGTGAGTAGTAGTTGACGCCGAGGAAGTCGAGCGGCTGGTGGATGAGTGCGGTGTCACCGTCCCGGACGAACGACCAGTCCGTGATTCCGGCGGTGTCCTCCATGACATCGGCCGGATAGGCCCCGGACAGCATGGGGCCGGTGAAGATCCGGTTGGCGGTGCCGTCGATACGGCGGACGGCGTCCGCGTCGGCCGCGCTCTGCGTCAACGGCCGTACGTGGTGCAGATTGAGCGTGACGGACACCTGCGCGGTGGCGGGCAGCCGCTCGCGCAGCGCCTGGACGGCGAGGCCGTGACCGAGGTTGAGATGGTGCGCGGCCCGCAGGGAGTCGGCGGGGTCGGTACGGCCGGGGGCGTGGACGCCCGATCCGTACCCGAGGAAGGCGCTGCACCACGGCTCGTTGAGGGTGGTCCAGGTCAACACCCGGTCGCCCAGGGCGTCGGCGACGATCCCCGCGTACTCGGCGAAGCGGTAAGCGGTGTCGCGCTCGGGCCAGCCGCCGGCGTCCTCCAGTTCCTGCGGCAGATCCCAGTGGTAGAGCGTGACGACCGGCTGGATCCCGTTCTCCAGCAGGCCGTCGGCCAGCCGCCGGTAGAAGTCGAGGCCCTTCTGCGACGCGGGCCCGGCGCCGGTCGGCCGGACACGCGGCCAGGACACCGAGAAGCGGTACGCGCCGACGCCCAGGCCGGACATGATCTCGATGTCCTCGCGCCAGCGGTGGTAGTGGTCGGTGGCGATATCGCCGGTGTCGCCGTTGCGTACCCTGCCCGGGGTGTGGGAGTACACGTCCCAGATGGACGGCGTACGGCCGTCCTCCGCGACGGCGCCCTCGATCTGGTACGCGGCGGTCGCGGTGCCCCAGAGGAAGCCGGGCGGGAAGGCCAGGGGGGCCGCGGGGTCCAGGGCGCGCCCGGGGTCAAGTGCTGAGGTGGCCACGAAGGGTCCTTCCACAGAGATCGAACGGTGTGCGTGGAGCGTGTGTGCGTGGAGCGTGCGTACAGCGGTGAGCGGTGGCGGACGGGGCCCTAGGCCGTGTCTGATAAATAGCGCCGTCCGCCCGGAAGGCGGGGCTCACGGCGTCTGGTGCGTGCGATCGCAAGGCGGAGGGTCGTTTTCGTAGCGGAGCTACGTGGACGAGCCCGACAACGCGGCGAGCGCGCGTGCCGGACGCCGCGAGCCAGGCGGGATGTGTCAGACACGGCCTAGCCCTTGACGGCGCCCTGCATGATGCCGCCGACGATCTGGCGGCCGAAGACGAGGAACATCGCCAGCAGCGGGAGCGTGCCGAGCAGCGCGCCCGCCATGATCACCGACTGGTCGCGGACATAGCCGGCGCTGAGCTGGGTGAGGGCGACCGGGACCGTGGGGTTCGTCATGTCCAGCGCGATGAAGGGCCAGAAGAAGTCGTTCCAGGCGTGGACGAACGTGATCATGAACAGCACGGCCATCGGGGGCCGGGCGATCGGCAGGACGATGCTCCAGAAGATCCGCAGGGAGTGCGCCCCGTCCAGCCGTCCCGCCTCGATGAGTTCGTCCGGCAGGGCTTCCTTCAGATACTGCCGCATGAAGAACACCCCGACCGCGCTGACCAGCGTCGGGAAGATGACGGAGGGCAGTGACTGCCCCCATCCGAGGTCGGCCATCATCATGAACAGCGGGACGACTCCGAGCTGCGGCGGCACCAGCATCGTGCCGATGACCAGCATCAGCAGGAGGTTGCGGCCCCTGAACCGCAGCTTGGCGAAGGCGAAGCCGGCGAGGGTCGCGAAGAAGACGGTCGAGAGGGCGATCACCCCCGCCACGATCAGGCTGTTGGCCATCGCCCGGCCCATCGCCGCGTCCTGCCACGCCTTGGCGAGGTTCGTGAACAGGTTCGGGCCGGGCAGGAACGGCGGCGGGGTCTGGGAGACACGGGTGTTGTCGGTGGAGGCGGCCACCATCGTCCAGTAGAGGGGGAAGAGGGAGACCAGCGCGGCGAAGCCGAGGAGGAGATACGCGAGGGGGCCCGCGTGATGCTGACGGCCGGCGCCCGGACGCAGTACGCGGCCGAACCGGCTCCGTACGGGCGGCGGATGGGGCGTCCGGTCGCGGGTGTCCGCCCGTACCTGTGCGATATCGGTGGTCATGGGCCTGCTGCTCCCTGGTCAGGAAGTACGGGATGTACGGGGCGTACGTGGTGTACGGGACGTGACGCGCGCGAGGACGCGCTGGAGGACGAAGACGAGGAGGAGGATGAGGAACATGGCCCAGGCGATCGCCGAGGCCCGCCCCATCTGGTAGTTCTTCCAGCCCTCTTCGTAGAGCAGCAGACCGAGCGTCTGGTACTGGTTGTCGGCGCCGCCGCTGATGCCGTTGGGGCCCTGTCCGAAGATCAGCGGTTCGCCGAAGAGCTGGGTCGCGCCGATGGTGGAGAGCACGATCGTGAAGATGATCGTGGCGCTGATGCCCGGGACGGTCACGGTGCGGAACTGCTGCCAGCGGGAAGCCCCGTCGATGGCCGCGGCCTCGTAGAGATCTCTGGGTATCGCCTGCATGGCGGCCAGATAGAGCAGGGCGTTGTAGCCGGTCCAGCGCCAGATCACGATGGTGGAGATGGCGAGCTGGGCGGGCCACTTCTGGCTCTCCCAGTCGACGTTGTCGATACCGAAGAGGCCCAGCCCCCAGTTGATCACGCCGAAGTCGCGCTCGAACAGCATGGTGAAGACGAGCGCGGCGGCGCCGATGGAGGTCGCGTACGGGGTCAGGACGGCGACCCGGAAGAACGTCGAGCCGCGGAGCCGGTAGTTGAGCAGATGGGCCAGGCCGAGGGCCATCAGAAGCTGCGGGACGGTGGAGATGACGCCGAGGGTGAAGGTGTTGGTGAGCGCGTTCCAGAACCGGTCGTCCTCGAAGAGCTCCGTGAAGTTGGCGAGGCCCCGCCATTCGCGGCTGTCCATCGAGGACAGCTCGACGCGGTGCAGCGAGATCCAGAAGGTGTAGAGCAGCGGATAGAGACCGAAGGCCGCGAAGATCAGGAAGAACGGGGCGATGAAGGCGTACGGCACCGTACCGAGGTCCAGGCGGTGCAGGAGAGTGCGTCGCGCCTGATCGGACGGCTTCGACCCGGCGCCCTTGCCGGGCGGTCGGGCCGGCGCGGGGTGCGGCTGCCCGCCCGTGGGGGCAGCCGGGGTGGAGGTGGCCACGCGGGCTTCCTTCCGTGGAGTGATTCGGTGGGACGGCGAGGCGGGGGCGCAGGGCGGAGGAGACACAGGACCGAGGGGGCGGTAGGGCGGCGGGGCCGGGGGCGGCACACCGGGGGGCGGCGGCGCCGGGGGGACCGCGCGGCCGGGGCGTCGGGCCGCCGGCCGCACGGTCGGTCCACGACGGTCAGCGCGCCAGCTTCTGAATGCGCTCGTCCGTGGTCTTCCACGCCTCGTCCGGGCTCTTGCCCTGCGACTCGATCAGTTGGAGGCCCGCCGAGAAGGTGTCCTTGATCGTGCCGTCCTTGCGCCCGAGAATCTGCTCGTCGGGGATCTCCTTCGCCGCGTCTCCGAAGATCTGGCCGATCGGCGCGTCGCTGAAGTACGCGGACGTGCCGCCCGCGACCTGCGGCAGGTCGATCGCCGTCTTCGAGGACGGGAAGTTGCCGAGCTTCTCGAAGATGTACGCCTGCTGTTCGGGCGCGGTCAGCCAGGCGACCAGCTTCTTGGCCTCCTCCTTGACGGGGCTCTTGTCCATCACACCGAGGAACGAGCCGCCCCAGTTGGCGCCCTTGGGTGCCTTGGCGACATCCCACTTGCCCTTGTTCGCGGGACCGGCCTTCTCGCTGATGTGGGCCAGCATCCAGGCGGGACAGACCGCGGTGGCGAAGGTGCTGTTGGCCAGCCCCGGGTCCCAGCCCGGCTGGAACTGGCGCAGCTTGGCGGTGAGTCCGGACTTCGCCGCGTCCGACGCGACGGTCCAGGCGTTCTTGATAACGGGGTTGTCCTGATAGATGAGTGTGCCGTCCTTGTCGTAGAACTGCTTCTCATCGCCGTAGATCATCGCGTTGAACAGACCGCTCGAGCTGTCCATGAAGGAGACGTCGCGGTCCTTGGAGTGCTGCTTGAAGTCGCGACCGGTCTGGACGTACTTCGACCAGTCCCCCTCCCACAGCTTCGCCACCTCCGCGCGGTCGGTGGGCAGCCCGGCCTGCTCGAACAGGTCCTTGCGGTAGCACACCGCCATCGGGCCGATGTCCGTACCCAGGCCGAGCAGTTTGCCGTCCTTGGTGGTGACCTGATTCGACTTCCACGGCAGGAAGTGATCGAGTCCGGCCGTCCCGGACAGATCGGCGAACGTGTCCGCCTGGGTGTCGACCAGTTCCTTGGCCCGGCCGATCTCTATGCCCTGGATGTCCTTCAGTCCGCTGCCGGCGGCGAAGTGCGTCTGGAGGGCGGTGTAGTAGGTCTGCTCATCACCGGTCACATCGGCCTCGATGAGAATGTCCGGGTTCTCCTTCATGTAGCGGTCCAGGAGATCGGTCTCCTTGATCCCCATGACCCCGAACAGGCCCATGCTGATGACAGTCTTGCCGTCCTTGGTGCGTGCCTCGCCCGAGTCGCCGCCGCCTCCGCAGCCGGCGACGAGAACGAGGGACACGGCAGCCGCCGTAACGGTGGCGAGGGTGGAACCGAAGCGCTTACGGGCAGTGCCCATGTGCTTCCTCCTAGCAGCGGCGCCCAGGCGCGCGCCTGCTGCGGCTCACGGTCGAGTGGGATCGAAAACCCGTCCCGGGAGAAAACTGGGAGCGCTCCCAACGGGTTGTGGAAGACTCTCCGTAGAGACCCGGCTCTGTCAAGAGTCGAAGTCGGTTCCGTTGCCGGAATGTGTCCCGTTCCGGACCCCGCGCCCTTGGCGGACCGGCGGCCCCGCACAATCTCCTGGTGAGCGCCGTGGCGCCGCACCGGGAGCACAGTTGAGGAGACGTGATGAGCAGCCGTAAACGGCCAGGCCAGAGGCCAACTCTTGAAGCCGTCGCCCAGTTGGCGGGCGTGGGCCGCGGGACGGTCTCGCGTGTGGTCAACGGCTCCCCGGGCGTGAGCGCGAAGGCGCGCGCCGCCGTCGAGGCGGCCATCGCTGAGCTGAAATACGTACCGAACCCCGCCGCTCGCAGCCTGGTCACCAGCCGCACCGACAGCATCGCGCTGGTGATCCCCGAGTCGGAGAGCCGGCTGGCGGCGGAGCCGTACTTCTCGGCGGTCATCCGCGGGGTGAGCACCGAACTCGCCGACACCGAGATGCAGCTCCTGCTGATCCTGGTACGGAATCAGCGCGAGCTGGACCGGCTCACCCGGTTCGTGGAGGCGCAGCGGGTGGACGGGGTACTGCTGGTCTCGGTGCACCGGGACGATCCGCTGCCCGCGTTCCTGGAGAAAATGCAGATACCGACGGTCCTCGCGGGCCGGCGCTCAGCTGGCGAGCCGCTCAGCCATGTCCACTCCGACAACATCGGCGGGGCGTCGCAGGCGGTACGTCATCTGCTCGGCCAGGGGCGCCGGACCGTCGCCACGATCACCGGACCGCTCGACATGGACGTCGGCCAGAGCCGCCTTCAGGGATGGCGGGACGCGCATATCGAAGCGTGCGGGCGGCAGCCGTACGAATCACTGGCCGTGTCCGGAGACTTCACCGAGGAGGGCGGCCGGGCCGCCATGCGTGAACTTCTCGTACGGCGCCCGGACCTGGACGCCGTCTTCGCCGCGTCCGATGTCATGGCGGCGGGCGCGCTGACGGAGCTGCGGGAGCGGGGACGGCGTGTCCCGGCGGACGTCGCGGTCATCGGCTTCGACGACTCGATCGTCGCGCGCCACACCGTCCCGCCCCTGACCAGTGTCAATCAGCCGAGCGAGGACATCGGACGGGCCATTACCCGGCTGCTCCTCGATGAGATCAACGACCCGTCCCGGCCGCGCCGCCAGCTCACGCTGCCGACCACCCTTGTCCACCGGCTCACGGCATGAGCGGCCACCGGCTCACGGCGCGAGCGGCCTGCGGGCCGTGATCACGAAGCGGTGGCAGCGTACGGTCAGCGGGCCGCCGGAGCTCAGCCGCGCGTGCAGTGCGCGGAGCCGGGCGTCATAGCGGTCGGCATCGAAACCGGGGATCTGCCAGGGCGTGATGCGCAGGAAGAGCAGCACGGCTCCGATGTCGTGGAAGGCCGCGGGCACCAGTTCCTCGCGCTCGTCCAGGATCTCGAAGCCGGCGCCGGTCAGCCCGGCGCGCGCGGCGGCCGGATCCCAGTGGGCGTAGCCGTGTCGGGGCGCGCCGAGCGCCTCGTTCAGCTCGGCCAGATCACGCCCGCCGACCTGTTGGGTGAGGAACACCCCGCCGCCCCGCAGCACCCGCGCCACCTCGGCCGGCGCGTAGCTCTCGTGCCTGCTGGTGACCAGTCCGAACGCCGCGTCGGGCAGCGGGAGCAGATCGTCGTCCTCGTCGCCGGTGTCGATGACCCGCACCCCCAGCGGTGCGAGTCGGCGGCGGGCGACGGGGACATTGGGCGGGTAGGACTCCGTCGCGGTGGTGCCCGGCGGGAGCGGGGTGAGCCCGGAGAGGAACTCACCGCCGCCGGTGCCCAGATCGAGCAGTGCGTCACCGTCGGTCAGCCGCGACCGCACGAGCTCCGCGAAGTCCCAGGAGGGGTTCTCTTCTGTGAAGCGTCCGGCGAACACCCCGAAGTCCCAGCCCTCGAACGGCGCGCGGGCCGCGCCCTGGACCAGATCCGTGTAGGTCATGCCCGGCACGCTGTCCGGCGGAACCGTCCCGGGTCCGGGCGGACTGACCGGGCGCAGCGGCCGGCGGGGCCGGCCGGTGAGGCGGAGCGGGTCCCTGCGACGGAGGAGTCCGCTCACGCGGTCGCCGCGAACGCGTTGACCCCGGTCAGCTCGGCCGAGAGCCGCCACAGGCGCTTCGCCTGCTCGGGGTCGGTCGCGTAGGCGCGTACGCCACCGGGCACCGAGGCGTCCTCCAAGGCGGGCTCGGCGATGTCGCAGTCCTCGCAGTACACCCCGCCCGCGCCCGCCAGCTGGGGCGACGTCGCCGCCCACACCTGGGTGGCCGCGCCCTGCTCCACCGTCTTGAACACGGGGTTCACCGCGTTTCCCGCCTCGTCGATCCAGCCGGCGGCGACCATTTCCTCCTTGGGGAGGTGGCGCTGCAACGGGGTGAGGATGCCACCCGGGTGCACCGAGAACGCCCGTACGCCGGAGTCGCGGCCGAGCGCGTCGAGCTCCAGGGCGAAGAGCGCGTTGGCGGTCTTCGCCTGGCCGTAGGCCTGCCACTTGTCGTAGTCGTGCGCGAACCACATGTCGTCCCAGCGGACGGGCGAGATGCGGTGGGCGGACGAGGAGAGCGAGATGACCCGGGCGCCGCCAGGCACGATCGCCGGCCAGAGTCTGTTCACGAGCGCGAAGTGGCCGAGGTGGTTGGTCGCGAACTGCGCCTCCCAGCCGGGGCCGACCCGGGTCTCCGGGCAGGCCATGACCGCCGCGTTGTTGATCACGATGTCGATGGTGCGGTCCGAGGCGAGGAAACGCTCGGCGAACCGGCGGACGCTGTCGAGATCGGCGAGGTCGAGTTCGTCGACCTCGACGCCGTCGATGCCGTCGAGCGCCTTCTCGGCGGTCTCGCGCCGCCGGGCGGGCACCACGACATGAGCGCCGGCGCCGGTGAGGGCGCGTGTGGTCTCCAGGCCGAGGCCCGAGTACCCCCCGGTGACGACGGCGAGTTCGCCGCTGAGGTCGATGCCGCGCAGCACATCCTGTGCGGTGCTGTGGGCTCCGAAACCGGATCCGATCCTGCGCTGTGGGGTTGTCATGGCTGAAAGGCTACGAATTGGAGCGCACTCGAAGTCAAGCGCGCCGGCCGGGCCTCGTAAGGTTCACCCCGGTGACGGGTTTGTCCGGGAAGTCGGCGATGCCGGGAGGCCGCGTCGGACCGTACGAGCACGCCGTGGGACACCGATCCGTCGTGCTGCTGAGCGACAGTCGAATCCACCAGCGGGCCGCGGGGCGCGAACCGCCCACGATCGGGTCAGCGATGCGCGGTCGGGCCGGGTCAACTGCTAGGCAGGGACGTTCGTGTCCGTTCCGTAGCTCTGGAGTCACCCATGCCCATCGACGCCGTTCTCACCCAGGAGCTTGACTCGCCCACGGGCCCTTCGCTGATCCCGGAGCAGCCCGCCGAGGAGCGCGGGCCGGACGGCCCCGTCGAGGAACGCGATGTGACGTTCGACGGCTTCCGCTACACCTGCCGCATCGTCGACCACGGCACCGCGCTGACCGAGCCCGTTCTCGTGCTGGGCGGCTCCTCCCAGGACCGCAACTCCTGGGTGCGGCACGAGAAGTGGCTGGCCCCGCTGGGGCAGGTGATCACCGTGGATCTGCCGGGGTACGGTACGGCCGACTTCCTGCCCGCGCACTACGGCGTCGACTTCCTCGCCGCGACCGTCCGGCATCTGCTCACCGAACTCGACGTACCGCGCGTCAATCTGGTCGCCGCGTGCTACGGCGGCGCGGTCGGCCTGCGCTTCGCCCAGCACTACCCGGGGATGCTCGCCCGGCTGCTGCTGGTCGGTATGACCACCCGGATCCCGGCGGACTACGCGGCGGCGATGGAGCGCTGGTCCGTCATGATCGACCGCGGTGAGACGGAGACCATCGCCCGTGAGCTGGCCGACCGCTTCATGTCGCCGCCCGGCACGGGCCGGGTGCGCAAGCACGCCGCCGTGTCCCGGCTGGTGTACCAGCAGATCGCCGGGCAGGACCCCGAGCAGCTGAAGAAGTCCGCCGAGCACAACACCCGGCTGATGCGGCACGAGTGGTACCGGCCGGAACCGGTACCCGCCGTGCCGACCCTGGTGGTGACCGGTGAGCACGACACACTGTGCACGCCCGCCATGGGACGTGAGGTGGCCGCACACCTCCCCGAGGCACGGTTCCTGACCATCGACGAGACCGACCATCTGGCCCCGGTGGAGCGCATCGCGGACTTCGCCGATCTGATGGCGCGGTTCTGTACCGACCGCTCGCTGGACGAACTGCCGTACGCCAGCAGGCCGGAGACGCTGGGCACAGCCGTCGGCGCCGTCGGCCGCAGTAAGGGCGCCGCGTCCTGAGAGCCGAGCCGCCGGGCCCCGGGGAGGGGCCGACGGCGGCGTGGACCCGCCCCTCAGCGGGACAGGGGCCGTTGGTCCGTCGCGTCGGCGATGCCCACATCGAGGAGCGCGGTCTTGTTCGTACCGAGGTAGGTCAGCCCGTCCTTGTCGAAGACCCAGACGACGTTGTCGCCGTCCGTGTGGACGGCGAGGCCGACGCCGGGCCGTCCTGCGGCGTCGACGGCGTCCTGCCTGACGACGACCCCGGGGATCTTGGCGGTCGCCCGGTACAGGGCCGCGTTGAGCTCGGGCCGGAGGGTCGACTGCGGGAGCATCTCGGCGATGGCCTCGAAGACCGCCTCGTCATGGGTCGGGCCCTGCCCCTCGGTGTCCTTCTCGATCTTCCTCAGCAGGGCATCGGGATCGGTGGGAAGGGCCTCCAGCTCACGGTACGTGGTCATGTTGGGGTCCCTGTAGACCAACATCTCCCTGTCCGCTCTCCGGAGGTCCAGCGAAGGACTTCCCTCTGCGAGCACATGCCGGGAGAGGCCGTTCCGTTCGCCGTCCACCGCGATCCAGTCCTCACGGACGAAGACGTCCGTGCCCCCGTTCGGCGCCGCCCACGAGCCCTTGATCTTCGTGTAGACGTACTGCTCGTCACGTACCGTCCTGGCCGGGCGCTCTGCGGCCACCAGGGCGATACGGTCCAGCAGCCGCACCGCCTCGTGGTGGTCGGCCGCGTTCACCTCGGTGGGCGCGGAGTCTCCGAACGCGCCCGTGAGGCTCGTCGCCGTGGCCACCGCGGCCACGAGCAGTACCGGAGCGGCGACGAGAGCGGTCCGCCGCTTCAAGCCGGGACGCAGCAGCCGTACCGGCGCGGGCGCGGATTCCCGGCTGATCCTTTGCATAAAGCGCTCCTTGAGGAAACTCTGCCGCGCGGAGGGGAGGTCCTGGCATCGCGGCGCCGGGGGTACCGGATCCGATTCCTCATGGCCGGCGCGGGACTGCCGTCGCGAGAAGAAGCTCATCGGTTTCCTTCCAGTACCGACGTGGCCGCGGAAGAGCGGCTACCAACGAGCTGTCCGCGGGAGGAGGAGCGTTGCGTATTTTCTCTGCCGCTTTCGCCTCGGCCGTCTCTCTCTACGCCGTTTCTCTCTGCGCCGTTTCTCTCTGCGCCGTTTCTCTCTGCGCCGTTTCTCTCTGCGCCGTTTCTCTCTGCGCCGTTTCTCTCTGCGCCGTTTCTCTCTGCGCAATTCCTCTCTACGTCGTTGCCGCTGCCACCGCCGCCGCTTCCGACTCTGCCGTTCTTTCCTCTGCTGCGCAATTCCGCTTCAGTGAGCTTCCGGAGCCGCCCGCGGGCCCGGGACAGCCGGGAACGTACTGTGCCGACGGCCACACCGAGGGCCTCGGCGGCGGCAGCGTGGTCGAGCCCTTCCCAGACACAGAGTGTGAAAACCTCCCGCTCCGCACGCCGGAGCCCGCCCAACGCCACCTGGGCGGCGGCCAGTTCCTCGGTGTCGGCCAGCCGGGCGGCCACACCGTCCGCGAAGTCCGGTTCGGCTTCCGGTTCCGGGAGCCGGGCGAGCGCGAGGTCATGGCGTCTGGCCGATCGCACGGTATTGCGCATGACGTTCGTGGCGATTCCGAGCAGCCAGGGACAGAGGCTTTCCCCCTCCGCGTGCACCTTGTCGCGCAGCCGCCACGCCTCCAGAAAGGTCAGCGACACGACGTCTTCGGCGGTGGCCCAATTACCGGTGACGCGTACGGCATAGCGGTACACGATTCCGGCATATTCCTCGAATAGCTGCCCGAATGCGGCTGTGTCTCCGACTCGTATGCGGGCGCGGGGCGAAGGGTTCACATCTGTCTCTGTCCGACGTCGGTCCTGAGTTACCACGACCTACGCCACATGGGCATACGGTCGTTCTCGGGCAGGCTGGGTGTCGGAGAGCTGAATAGTGAACGTCAACAGGATGACACCCCGAGAGCATCGGGGTCAGAACGGGATCAATCAGACCATCAGGGCACGAGTGGGCGCGGGTCGTCCGAAGCGGACCGGGGCGCCAGGTGAGGAGAGCACGCTCATGGGGCCGCCGGCCGGCGTGCGCGGCCCCGCGGCGGCCGGCGGAGCCTCGCCCGCCCGGCCACCCCGCTACCCCGCCACCCCGCTACCCGGCCACCCACGGGAATGCCCTGGGAAGGAGCAGCGCCGTGAGCGGCCGGACGGCGTCAGGTCCCCGAGTGGGGCGGAAGAGGTACGGGGGTGGCGAAGGCGCCGTTGTGGTGCACCAGCGCGGGCCCCTCACCATGGCCGCCGCCCGACTCGACCTCCCCGACGACGAGCACATGGTCCCCGACGCGCTGACGCAGCGTCACCCGTGCGCTGAGCCAGGCCGGTACGGCCTCCAGGAGCGGCAGTCCGTCGTGGTCCCCCGTCCAGGGGACCCCGGCGAACCGGTCGATACCACTGCGCGCGAACTGCCGGGCGAGCGTGGTGTTCCCGGTGCCCAGCACATGGACGGCGAAGCGTTCGGCGTTCTGCACGGCGGCGAGCGTCGACGCCGTGACGCCGAGGCAGAAGGAGACCAGCGCGGGTTCCAGCGAGACCGAGGTGAACGAGGTGGCGGTGAAGCCGGCCGGTCCCGGCACGGTGATCACGGTGACCCCCGCCGCGTGCCGCCGCAGAGTGCGGCGCAGTATCTCGTCACCGCCAACAGGGTTGACGGCGGCGGGAGTTGAATTCGCCGAGGAGGCGGAGGCGAGGGGCCCGGTGGCTGCGGTGCCTTCTGCGGACACGGTCATGCCGCTTCCCTTCATCCGTATGGTCACAGGTCACCCGTCTCGACGGTGAGGATCGGGCGCAGCCCCGGGTCGGCGCGCAGCCGCTCGAGCCACAGCACGACGGCCGCCGCGGTGGTCCGGTGCGAGGCGTCGTTGAGGACGTCGTGCAGCCCTTCGCGCAGCACGCTGAGGATGGCGCGCGGCAGCCCGGCGGCCCGGTCACGGGCGTGCTCCGGTGGGGTGACCGGGTCGGCCCCGCCGTGCAGGATCAGGGCGGGGATGTCCGGCCGCGCCTCGGCGAGCAGATGGGCGGGGACCGGAGCGGTGAGCTGCCCCCGTACGAAGCCCTGGTCCTCGCTGAGGCGCTTGCGGTGGGTCGGGCACGCGGTACGTGCCGCCAGCTCGGTCTCCCAGGCGCTCGCCCCGGCCGTACCGGCTGTACCGGCTGTACCGGCCGGTGGCCCGGCCACGGCTCCGGCCGGTGGCTCAGCCGCTCCCCCGGCCGGTGGCTCAGCCACTCGACCGCTCTGTGGCCGAGCCACGTCCCCGGTCGCCGGCCGGGCCACGTCCCCGGTCGGGGCCGCCCCGGCGACGACGATCCCCCCGACCGGAAGCCTCGGGTCGGTGGCCGCCGCCGCGTGGAGGGCCTGGAGCGCCCCCGTATCACTGCCGACCAGCACCACGGGCGCGACGGGACCGGGACCCGCCACCCCGGCCGCGTGCGCCAGTACTTCGTCCGTGCCGTCCTCCGGGGTCGTGCCGAGCGCGTGGACGACATATCCGTCGGCGGACAGCCGACGGCCGAATCGCTCGTAGACGAGCGGGTGTTCACCACGGCCCGGCAGGATGAGGAGAGTACCGCGCGGCGCGATACCTGCGGGTGGCTGCCAGCCGACCGCGGTGGACCGGGCGGCGACGGCGGGGCCGAACAGATCGGTCATCGGTGGCTTCCGAGCGGGTCGAGGGCGGACACGGCGGATGCGACGGCCGGTGCGGACGAGACGGCGGGAGCTGACGACACGGCGGGTGCGGCCGCCGCGGTGGTCCTGCGGTGGGCGAGTTCCTGATGGACGAGCGGGATCAGCTCACGCCCGTACTCGACGGCGTCGTCCAGCGGGTCGTAACCACGGATGAGCAGCGTGGTCGCACCGATGTCGACATAGTCGAGCAGCGCACGGGCGACGGTCTCCGGGGTACCGACGAGGGCGGTGGTGTTGCCGCCCGCTCCGGTGGCGGTGGCCGTCGGGGTCCACAGCGCGCGGTCGTGGAGGTCGCCCTTGGCCGCGGCGGCGAGCAGCCGCTGCGAACCGACGTTGGCCGGGCCGGCGTTCGTCGCGCCGCCCTGCCCCCGGTGGTGGCGCGCCTGGTCGAAGAAGGGCCGTCCGGCACCGGACTTGATGGTGTCCAGGATGCGGTGCGCCCGCTCCCAGGCCAGTTCCTCGGTGGCGCCGAGGATCGGACGGAAGGACACACTGATACCGGGTGGTGTGGTGCGCCCGGCGGCGACGGCCGCCGCGCGTACGGACGCGATCTGCTCGCCGGTCTCGGCGAGCGGCTCGCCCCACAGCGCGAAGGTGTCGGCGTGCCTGCCGCCCACCCGATAGGCGGCCTCGGAGGAGCCGCCGAAGTAGAGCGGGATGCCCGAGGGGTGGAAGGGCAGGACCTCGGAGCCGTACTCCTCGAAGCGGTAGTGGCGCCCCTGGTGGCTGAAGGGTTCGGCGGACGACCAGACCCGGCGCAGGATGGACAGATACTCGTCGGTGCGGTCGTAACGCTCTTCCTTGTCCAGGTAGTCGCCGTCCCTGCGCTGCTCGGTGTCGTTGCCGCCGGTGATGGTGTGTACGGCCACGCGCCCGCCGCTGAACCGGTCGAGCGTGGCGAAGGAACGGGCCGCGAGCGTCGGCGCGATGAATCCGGGGCGGTGGGCGACGAGCAGCCCGATCCGTTCGGTCCTGGCGGCGACATACGCGGCGACCTGCGCGCCGTCGGGCCTGCTGGAGCTGTAGCCGATGAGGATCCGGTCGAAGCCGGCGTCCTCGTGGGCGCGGGCGAACCGGGACGTGTAATCAGAGTCGATGACAGGCCCGCTGGGCGGCCTTGTCTCGGAGGCGTCCTGGGTCCCGATCATGCCGATGAACTCGACACCCGAGGCGGTCGGGGCGGTCGGGGCGGTCGGGCCCGTCGAAGCAGCGGAGTTCTCAGGACCGGACGGTACGGTCGGATTCGGCATGGGTTCAGTCGCCTTTCGGTGCGGACCGGCGGTCGAGCGCGCGGGCGAGCGCCGCACGGCCGGTGGTGAGGAGTACGGAGTCGTCCTGCGGCGTGTGCACCCGCGCGCACAGCACGTCGCGGTAGTGCCGCTGCAGCGGGTTGGCGCGGGTGAGGCCGTGATTGCCGGTGAGGGCGACGGCCTGTTCGACAGCCGTGATGGCGGCGCGAGTGCCGAGCACCTTGATGGCGCCCGCCTGTTCCGCGGCCTGCGGGTCGCCACCGTCAATCCGTCCGGCCACCGCGTCGACCAGTGTGTTCGCGCCCAGAAGCGCGGCCTCGATCTCGCCGACGGCGCTCTGGAACCGGGGCAGTGTGGCCAGCGGCGCGCCGAGCGCGGTCGGGACGCGGTCGTGGAGAAAGCCGGTGAGCCAGTCCCGGGCCGCGCCCGCGACGCCCAGATAGAGGGCGGTCAGCCCGAGGGCGTTCCAGGCGCCGGTCACCGCGTCGGGCCGGGCGCCGGGGGTGTCGCCGGGCTCGTCGAGCGCGATGACGTCGTCGGCCGGTACGGGAACGGAGTCGAGGACGACATCGTCGCTGCGGCTGGCGCGCAGCCCGACATGGTCCCAGGTCGGTTCGACGGTCAGCCCCGGGCTGCCGGCGCGGACGATGAAGGTACCGACGCGTACGGGATCCTCGTCCGTCCGCGCGAAGACCAGCATCCGGCTGAGGCCGACGGCGCCGGTGGAGTAGATCTTCCGTCCGGTCAGCAGCCAGTGGTCGCCATCGCGCCGGGCAGTGGTCGCGGGCAGTCCGCCGCGTACCGGGCTGCCCAACTCCGGTTCCACGCGCAGCGAATTGACCAGGGCCGGTCCGGTGGCCGCCTCGTCGAGAAGCGCGGCGTACGCGGCGGGCGGCCAGCCCGGGGTACGGGCCTCCGCCGCATGGGTGAACAGCGTCATGGCGGTGATCAGCGCGACGGCCGGATCCCCGGCGCCGAGCGCGCGCAGGATCCGGACGGTGTCGGCGAGTCCGGCGCCGGGGCCGCCGTGGCGTGCCGCGACAGTGGCGGTGAGCAGCCCGGCCTCCCGCGCGAGGTCGAACCCCTCGGCAGGGAAGGTGGCGTCGCGGTCGTGCTCGGCCGCGCGGGCGGCGAGTGCGGTGGTGAGGGCGGGGAGCCGGCCGAGGTCCGGAGGCGGCAGCGCGCGGGCACCGGGGACTCCCGGGGCTCGGGCGACGCCGGGGCCGGGTGCGGGCGGGGCGCTCATACGGGGACCACGGCGTCCGCCGCCGTTTCCCCGGCCACGTGGGGGACGCCCTTCGCCTCGGCGCGGACCAGGTCGATGAGGGCGCGGTAGTCACGGGCATCGGCCAGCGGGGAGAAGCCGCGGATCAGGAGGGTGCTCACGCCGAGAGAGACATAGTCGAGCAGGGACTCCGCGACCTGTTCGTAACTGCCCACCAGAGCGGTGGAGTTGCCCGCTGCTCCGGTGGTCTTGGCGATCTCGGTCCACAGCCGCTTGTCGTGGACCTCGCCCTGGGCCGCGTACTCCAACAGCCGCTGGGAGCCGCGCTGTTCGGTGTGGTCCAGGTTGAAGGACGCGCGCACCGCGCCCGCGCGCTCCTTGGTCAGCCGCAGGATCTCCCTGGCTCGCTCCCAGGCCTCGGCCTCGGTGGCGGCCGGGATCGGGCGCAGGCTGACGCTGAACCGGGGGGCGCGGCCGTACGGCGCTGCCGCCGCCCGTACCTCACGGATGCGTTCGGCGATGCCGGCGAGGGGCTCGCCCCAGAAGGCGTAGACGTCGGCATGCCTGCCGCCGACGCGTACGGCGTCCTCGGAGGCGCCGCCGAAGTAGACGGGGATGGGGGCGGCCGGCCGTACGGCGGAGAAGCCGCCCCGGACCCGGTAGAACTCGCCCTCGTGGTCGAAGGGCGCGGTGGAGTTCCACTCCTTGCCGACCACGTCGAGGAATTCGTCGGTACGACGGTAGCGGGTGGGCTTGTCGCTGAAGTCGCCGTCGCGCGCCTGGTCCGCGTCATCGCCGCCGGTGATGACATGCAGGGCGATCCGGCCGGGGTGGAAGGCGTCCAGCGTGGCGAACTTCCGCGCGGCCACGGTCGGGGAGACAAAGCCGGGGCGGTGCGCGAGGAGCACCCCGAGCCGGTCGGTGTGGGTCAGGATCTGGTCGGCGACGGTGAACCCGTCGGGGCTCGCGGACGAATGCGCGACCAGGACCCGGTCGAACCCCGACTCCTCGTGGGCGCGGGCCAGTTCACGCAGATACACGGGCTGGACGACCGGGCCGCTCGCACGGCCGGTCTCTCTCTGGGCGGAGATGCCGTCGCGGCCGGGGGCCGGGGTGGCGGAGCCGCTCTCACTGGTCTCCTGGGTGGCGGCGATTCCGATGAACTCGATGGTCATGGGGGTGGTTCTCCTTCCATAGGTGGCTCTGTCCTTCATTCGTTCAGCCGATCCGATCCCGCCAGCCGTCCGCGTGGTGGCAGGCGACGGAGTGGAGCCGCCCGGTCTCCGTGGGGTGGAGCCGCCCGGTCTCCGTGGGGTGGAGCCGCCCGGTCTCCGAGACGGCGGCGGGGCGCGGCTCGTCCCGGCACTCCGGTCCCGCGAAGCGGCAGCGTGGTGCGAAGACACAGCCCTCGTCGTCCGGCCATGGCTCGCGGTCCGGCGCGGGCCTCAACTGGGCGGGCAGCAGCGGGTGTTCACGACGAACGCTGGGCGCGGAGGCGGTGAGCAGCGCGGTGTACGGATGCCGGGGGTGCTCAAGCACCTCACTGATGGGGCCCTGCTCCACGAGCCGCCCGCGATAGAGGACGGCCACCCGGTCCGCGATCCCGGCCAGCGAGCTGAGGTCGTGGGAGATGACGACGACGGCGAGGCCCAGTTCACGACGGAGGCCGTCGAGCAGGCTCAGTACGAGATTGCGGTTGGACGCGTCCAGCGCGCTGACCGGCTCGTCGCTGAGCAGCAGCCGCGGCCGGGTGACGATGGCGCGGGCGAGCGAGACCCGCTGCCGCTGGCCGCCGGAGAGCTGCCCGGGGATACGTGACCCGAGAGCCTCGGCGTCCAGTCCCACCAGTGCCAGCGCCTCGTCGGCCCGCTCGGCGCGTTCCCGCCGGGTGAGGGCGCCGACGGCGGCGAGCGGCTCAGCCACTGTCTGACGTACCGTCAACTCCGGGTCCTGGGAGCGGAGCGGGTCCTGGAACATGAACTGCACCCGTCCCGTACGCCGGAACGCCCTCAGCTCACGACGGGTGAGCCGGACCAGATCGGTCCCCTCGAAGGCGATACTGCCCGCCTCTGGCCGGACCAGACCGACCGTGGCACGGGCCAGGGTGGTCTTGCCCGAGCCGGTCTCGCCGATGATCCCGAGGATTTCGCCCGTACGTACGGTGAGATCGACGCCGGACAGCACCCGGGTGGTACCGGCGCGCCGCAGCGAGGTGGCCCGGCGGCCGTACGACACGGACAGTCCGCTGATCTCCAGCAGCGCCGCTCGGTCCCGTGGTGACGCTGCCGGGTCTCCCTTCCGGGTGGTGAGGTCCCGGCCCAGGACGGTGGTCATGTGGAGTCTCCTTCCGATACGGGCTCGGATGCGGGCTCGGATGACGCGGATGACGCGGAAGCGACGGCAGCTACCGGAGCGACGGCAGAGGTGGCAGAAGTGGCGTCCCCGGGGCGCGTGACAGACGCTTCGTCCAGCAGTCCGGCGGGGCGCAGGCAGCGCGCCCTGCGTCCTTCGTCCAGCGTGTGCAGGGCGACGGGCTCCTCGGCGCACCGCGCCACCGCGTGGGCGCAGCGGTCGGCGAACCGGCAGCCGGGCAGCGCGGCACCGGTCTCCGGCGGCCGGCCGGGAATGATGTCCAGCTCACGGCGTCCCCAGGTACCGATCGACGCGACCCGCAGCAGAGCCTCGGTGTACGGATGCGCGGGCGCGGCGAGCACCTCGGCGGTCGGACCGTCCTCCACGATCTCGCCCGCGTACATCACCAGGACGCGGTCGCAGCTCTCGGAGACCACGGCCAGGTCATGGGTGACGAGGAGCAGGGCGAGGCCCTGTTCGGCCCGCAGCCGCTGGAGGAGTTCGAGGATCTCCGCCTGAATGACCACATCGAGGGCGGTGGTGGCCTCGTCCGCGATGAGGAGTTCGGGGGCGCAGGACACGGCGACGGCGATCAGGACGCGCTGGAGCATCCCGCCGGACAGCTCGTGCGGGTACTGGTGGAAGACCTCCTCGGGGCGGTGCAGTCCGACGGCCGCGAACAGCTCGACGGCGCGCGTGTGCGCGTCCGTACGGGAGAGCGCGCCTCCCACCCGCAGTTGCTCGACGAGCTGGCGCCCCACGGTGAGGGAGGGGTTGAGATACGAGGCGGGGTCCTGGAACACCGCGCCGATCCGGCTGCCGCGTACCGCGTTCCACTGCTTACGGGTGAACGCGGTGAGATCGGCGGCCGGTTCGCCGCCCGTGGCGCCGAGGGTGATACGGCCGCCGGACACCGCGCATCCGGCGGGCAGCACCCCGAGGGCGGAGCGGCAGGTCAGGCTCTTTCCGCTGCCGGACTCCCCCACCAGCCCGACGGCTTCGCCGCGCCCCAGCGTGAAGGACACGCCCCGGACGGCGTGCGCCCCGCCGGACACGGTGACATCGAGCCCGTCGACGGTCAGTACGGGATCGACCGGGTCGGCCACGGTGACGGGCGGGGTACCGGGGTCAGCCAGTGGTGACACGCTGCTCGACCTCCTCTGAGCGGCCGTTCGTGGTACGGGGAGCGCGGCCGGGCCGGGCGGCGACGGACTCGTCCAACTCCTCTGCCTGTTCGGTGACTTGATCCGAGACGGCGACCGGATCCGGGGCGGCGGCATCCGGGGCCACGATCCCGACCGCGGACCCGGCCGCGGACCCGGCCGCGGGGACCTGGGGGCCCGTCGCCCGTGGATCGCCGGCCGCCGTGCCGCTGTCACGCACCGCGTCCGCGAGGATGTTGAGGGCCCCGACCGTGATCATGATCGCGGCGCCCGGGATCAGCGGCGCCCATGGCTGCTGCGCCAGATAGCCCAGGTCCGAGGCGAGCATCCCGCCCCAGGTCGGCGCGGGCGGCTGGACGCCCAGCCCCAGGAAGGTCAGGGACGCGACCACCAGCAGCGCCTGCCCGACGGCCTGAGCCGTCGTGACGGCCACCGTCGGCAGGATCTTGCCCCAGACGTGGGTGCGCAGGATCCACCAGCGGGACGCGCCCATCAGTTCCGCCGCCTCGACGTACTGCGCCTGCTTAAGCCCCAGCGCCGCCGCACGCGTCACCCGGAAGTACAGCGGGGCGAAGAGCACGCCCAGCGCGAGCATCGCCTGGTGCATACCGTTGCCGAGCGCACCCACCACCGCGATCGCGAAGACCGTGAACGGCATGATCATCAAGGTGTCCGCGGCCCGCTGCGCCGTCCATTCGACGGTCCTGCCGAGCCATACGGAGGCGATCCCGGGCACGACACCGAGCAGCATCGCCGCCCCGACGGCCTCCAGGGCACCCACGATCGAGCTTCCCGTGCCCGCCAGCAGTCTGCTGAGGACGTCGCGCCCCAGATAGTCGGTCCCGAGCGGATGCGCGGCGCTGGGTCCGTGCAGCATGTCCACCGGACGCTGGGCCAGCGGATCGTGGGGCGCGAGGGCGCCGCCCGCGACGGCCAGCAGTGCGACGAGAGCCAGCACGGCCAGCGCGATCCGGGCCGACGGCAGCCGCCAGGTGCGGCGAAGAGTCCTCATGACGCCCCGCCTTCCCTGGCGCCACGACCGCCGCCCGACTGACCGCGGGCCGCTGGATTCAGCGCGGTGAGCGCGGCGTTGACGCCGATGTTGGCGACGAGCACAACGGCGACGGTGACCAGCAGCGTCCCCTGGATGACGGGGATGTCGTGCTGCTCGGCGGACTGGAGCGACAGTTGCGCGATGCCCGGCAGGTTGAAGATCTTCTCGGTGACGACCGCGCCGCCCAGGATCACCGGCACGCTCATGCCGAGGACGGTGAGCGCGGGTCCCGCCGCGTTGCGCAGCACATGGCCGAACAGCACGCGCCGCGCCGAGAAACCACGCATCTCGGCGCCGGTCACATAGTTCTCGCGCAGGGCCCCGACGAGCGAGGTCCGCAGCTGCCGGGCGATGGACGCGGCGGCGTCCAGGCTGAGGGCGAACGCGGGCAGGATCGCGTACCGCAGCCACTCCCCCGGGCTCTGCCCGAGCGGTACGTACCCGCCGGTGGGAAGCGCGCCGAGCTGCACCGCGAAGACGACGATCAGCACGATGCCGATGAGGAAGGGCGGCAGTGTGGCGAGGACCGAGCAGACGAGCGTGACGGCCCGGTCGATCCGCCCGCCGCTGTTGAGCGCGGCGGCGATCCCGGCTCCGCCACCGATCAGTACGGCCAGCAGCAGGGCCAGCCCCGCGATGGACAGATCCACCGGCAGCGCCTGCGCGACACTGTCCGCGACGGGGACGCCGGTGAACCACGAGACGCCGAGATCGCCGGTGAGCGCGTGGCCGAGCCAGCTCAGATACTGCGCGTGCAGAGGCCGGTCCAGACCGAACTGTGCCTCCATCCGGGCGATGTCGGCAGGGGTCGCCTGGTCGCCGAGCACGGCCGCCGCCGGGTTGGCGTCGGACAGGGCTCCGAGGGCGAAGGTGAGGAGCGAGGCCAGTACGAAGACCGTGGCGGTGGTGACGAGCAGCCGGCCGAGCGGCCGGGGCGCCCCGGCGAGCCGCCGGCGTACGGAACGCCCGCGCGCGAGCCGTGCGGTGCGCGCCGGCCCCGTCAGTACGGGCGCGGTCATGAGACGGTGACCCCCTCGAACCGCTGGACGACGGTGTACGCGGGGATCTCCGAGACCTTGGGGTTGCGCGCCAGGATGCGCGGTGTGGTGTAGAGGAAGACATTCGGCATGGTCCGTACGGCGATCCCGGTGGCCTTCTGGAGAACGGCCGGGTAGTCGGGCGCCTCCAGCGGCGTGCGGCGGACCTCGTCAAGTGCCTTCTCCAGCTCGGGCGAAGTGGTGCGGCCCGGGTTCATCAGGCCCTCCTTGCCGAAGAGCACCTGGAAGCCCTGGGTGGCGGACTCCCGCCCGGCGAACTGGTCGACGTAGAGCGCCTTGCTCCGCTGGACGTAGACGAGTTGGGTGGCGCGGGCCGCCGGGATGGTCTCGATCGTGGCGGTGATCCCGACCTTCTTCAGCTGAGCCTGGATCAGTTCCGGCACGCCCTCGGCGTTCTGGGCAGAGAGCGCGATCTTCAGCCCGTCGGCGTGGCCCGCCTTCGCCAGCAGTTCCCTGGCCTTCCCGGGGTCGTACGGGAAGAGCTTGTCCAGCGCGTCGGCATGGCCCGCGTATCCCTTGGGGAAGGGCTGACGGGTGACTTCGCCGTGCCCGAAGGACGCGGTCCTGACCAGTTCCTCGCGGTCGATCGCGTATTTGAGCGCGAGGGCCACATCGGGGTCGGTGTAGGGCTCCTTGCCGATATGGACATCGAGGACGGCCACCACCATGGAGGGGATGACCTGGACCTCCAGGCCCGCGGCCCTGGCCGCTTCCACCTGACTGCCAGGTATCTGCGCCACGTTGTACTGCCCGGAGGTGAGAGCGGCGACCACTGTCGAGGGCTCGGGGAGCGGATAGAGCTCAAAGTTCTCGATCTTGACGCGGCCGGCGTCCCAGTAGTCCGGGTTGCGGCGCAGCACGGCCTTCGCGTTCTGTACGTACGAGACGAGGGTGTACGGTCCCGAGCCGGCCGGTTTGGTGGCGAGGCTCGCGGCGTCGCTCTCGAAGACCTTGGGGTTGACGATCATCCCGGTCTTCCCCGCGAGGAGCAGCGGAATCTGGAAGTCGGGCTCGGCGAGCCGCAGTTCGACGGTACGGGCGTCCACGGCTGTGACCTGCTCGACGCCGACGAGCTGCGAGGCGACCAGCGACTTCTCGTCGTCACGGCCGCGTTCGATGCTCTTCTTCACGGCGGTGGCGTCGATCGGCGTCCCGTCGCTGAACTTCTGTCCCTGGCGGAGCGTGAAGGTGACGACGGTGCCCTCGGCGTTGTACTTCCACGAGGTGGCCAGAGCGGGTTTGGCGTTTCCGGCCTGATCGAGTGTGGTGAGCCCCGAGTAGACGAGGGAGAGGGAGTGCACGTCCCAGCCCGCGGAAGAGGTGACCGGATCCCAGGAAGTCGTCAGGTTCCAGCCCCATTTGAGGGTGGAACCCCGACCGCCGGCGGATGAGGTGGTCGCGCCTCCGCAGGCGGTGAGGGCGAGTGCGGCACCCGCGCCGAGCGAGAGTCCGAGGAACGACCGTCGTCCGAGGCCGGGACCGAGGCCGGAACCGGGCAGCGGAGCGGACGACGGTGTGGTGGCCGGGCGGTCCGCGCCGGCGGTGGTGGATGGGGTACGGAAGATCGGCATGGGTGCGCCACCTTTCTGGGCCGTGCCGGCGCACTCGGGTACGCGGGCGGGGCCGTGGGACGCCCGGCCGGGCGCCCCGGGCGAACAGAGGAGAAACGAGGAGACCGAAGCGGACAAGGAGGTGCCGGTGGCCGATGGCCGGGCAACAGGCCGTGAAGTCAAGGGGGTTGCGCGGGGCCGGGCCGGGAGCCGTGGTGGCGCACGAAGGGCGACGCCGTGCACCACCGCGGCGTTGGGGCGGGTACGGCGACTCGGGAGATTCCGTTCTCGGGGCGGGAGACCGCCCGCCGGGTGCGGGACGAGGGGATCCGGGACGCGGGGATCCGGAGGACCCGGCCGAGGACCGGCGTACGTCCCCGGGTCATCATGCGGTCGCGCCGTCCTGGTTCACCGCGGACGACACCGCCGGGGACCGGGGCAGGCCGGAGAGCCGAGGGCCTCAGTGGGCCGCCTCGGCGGGTCGGATCAGCGACAGAGGGCGCTGGAGGTACGCAGGTAATCCACGTAGCGGCAGACCACGGCGGGGTGCATCGAACGCATGCCCCATATCCTCACGGTCCCTCGACACGGTGTCAATGGACACCTCTTGGTGTCTCATTGTCCGAGACCCCGACGACCTGTGCTTTCACCCCGAACGACGACTGCGCGCGGGCGCGTGCCTCGTCGGGATGCAGCCAGAGCGGGCCATGCCCGGTGTCGATGCGTACGGCCTCGGCGGGAGCCGCCGACTCCTCGGTGAGCAGGGCGAGTTCGGGCCCCGTCAACGTGCGCCAGTTCTCCAGCGCGGCCGTGGCGGGAAGCCGTACGGGGACGATGGACAGCCGGTCCCCGGCCGCCGTACGGGCGGCTTCGACATACGTCGCCAGGGGCCGCCATCCGGGTACGCACACTCGTCCGCCGGGACCGTCGAACAGCAGCGTCGGCAGCGCGTAGCGGCGGCGGTCCCCGACCTCCTTGGCCCGGCCGGGGTGCGGTCCGGGACCGTCGAGTTCGAGCACCTCGGGGATCGGCCGACGGGTCTCGGCCCAGTCGGCACGTACCGCGTCCCAGGTCTCCCGGGCGGCCAGTTCACGCAGCAGCCGGTCGCTGTCCAGGCCCGGGACTCCCCGTACGACACCGCGGATTCCGTCCGGCGTGTCGGCGGGCGCGCCCAGGACGAACGTGCTCTCCCGCAGTCGGCGCAGGACCCGCTCGGCGACCTCGGGCCCCTGGGAGAGCGCTGCCTTGGCTGCGAGCGAGGCTGGCAGGCTCGACCGGGTCAGCCAGTGCAGCCGCGGCGCGTAGGGCGCGTCCGTGTGGACCGTGACCTCGCGGATGAACCGCTCGTACCAGCGGGCCTCGGCGGCCGGATCGGGGGCCGGGTCGTCGTCCTCGTCGAAGAGGATGCCGAAGACGGTTCGCCAGTGGGCGCGGGAGCCGAGCGTGAGTCTCAGCAGCCGGAAGACCGGCTCGGAGCCCCAGGCCCAGGGGCAGGCCGGGTCGGTGAACTCGGTGACCGAGACGAGCGGCCGGTCCGCCCCGGGAGCCGTACGGATCTCGTTGGGATCCGTACGGACCACCTCCGGCGCCTCGTGGTTCACGTCCGGCGTCATGCGGACGCGGGTACGGCCGGGGAGACGGCCGGGGAGACATCACGCGCCGGACCGGTTTCGCCCCTGGGCTCCGGGCCGGCACCGTCCGCCCGTGTCCCCGCCGCGGCGAGTTCCGCGATGGTCGTACGCCCGAGCACCGCCTGCGCGGCGGCCTCGACAGCGCGCCACAGATCCGGCAGCCGCTGGGCCGCTCCGGGGTACTTCAGCGTGTCGGGACGCGCGCCGCGCAGGGTGAGGAATTCCCCGTCCACCGCCGTCATGACCTCGGCGACACTGATCGCGGCCGGGTCGCGGCCGATCCAGTAGCCCCCTTCGCAGCCCCGCTGGCTGCGGACCAGACCGGCCTGCCGCAGATCACGGAAGACCGATTTGAGGAAGCGGAACGGAATGTCCTGGGCGGAGGCTATGCCCTCACAGGTCAGGGGCCGTCCGCTGTCGGCGGCGAGTTCGACGAGCGACCTCACCGCGTAGTCCGCCTTCGCCGAGATCTGCATGTGGTGCACCTTCTCCTGAGGGGTTCCTTGCCTGCCCGAATACCTGCTCAGTCACCGGCCGGACACCGGGAACGGCCAGCTCGGCGGTAATGGACACATCTTGACATCCATTTGCCGCGCTCTCTACGGTCGGCGCCGGGACCCCGCCCCCGACCACGCGCCCACACCCACACCCGCCACCGGCAACCCGCAGCCCACAGCACCGAAGAGCAGGATCTCCATGGCTTCGCACACCGAGCACGACGCCTTCCATCCCGACCTTCCGGACCACGACCACGACGATCACCACGGTACGGCGGAGAGCGCGCTGCCGCTGCGCGCGCGGCTGCATCACATCCGTGCCGACGCGCTCGACGGCGACACCGCGCAGACCGGCGGCATGCGGCGGTTCGCCGCGATCAGCGGATCCACCGTCGGCTCGGAACGCATCTGGATGGGCCAGACGCATGTGGCCCCCGACACCGCGTCCTCCAACCACCACCATGGCGCCTCCGAGACCGCGATCCATGTGGTGAAGGGACACCCGGAGTTCGTGTTCCTGGACGACTCCAGCGGTACGCCGGAGGAGATCCGGATCCGTACCTCGCCCGGTGACTACATCTTCGTACCGCCCTATGTCCCGCATCGCGAGGAGAACCCCAGCCCGGACGACGAGGCCGTGGTGGTGATCGCCCGCAGCACGCAGGAGGCGATCGTGGTCAATCTGCCCGAGCTCTATGTCCTGGGCCAGGAGCCGGACGCGAGCTGACACACGCCCCGAGAACAGCGCACGCCCCGAAGACAGCCCGGCCCCAAGTCCCGCCCTCGCGCCGCTCCTACACGGCGAGTTCGCGGACGGTCGCCATGTCACTGAACGGCAGCAACTGGTCACCGACGATCTGGTACGGCTCGCTGCCCTTCCCCGCGATCAGGACGATGTCGTCGGGGCCGGCGTCCGCCAGGGCGAAGGCGATGGCGCGGCGCCGGTCGGCGAGCCGCTCGAACGGAGTGCCGGTGGCCATGAGTCCCGGGGTGATCTGGTCCATGATCGTCCCGGGATCCTCGTCACGTGGATTGTCCGAGGTGAGAACGCACAGATCGGAGTGGGTTCCGGCGATCTCCCCCATCCGCGCGCGCTTGGTGGTGTCGCGGTCGCCGCCGCAGCCGAAGACGGTGACGATCCGGCCGCGGGCGAAGTCGCGGATGGTGGTGAGCACCTTCTCCAGCGAGTCGGGCGAATGCGCGTAGTCGACGATGACCGAGGTGCCCGCCGGGGTCTCGAAGCGCTCGAACCGTCCGGGGACCGGAGGCATCCGGTCGAGCGCGCCGACAAGGCCGGCCAGATCGTGCCCCAGCAGATGGCAGGCGGCCACGGTGGCAAGGGCGTTGGCCACCGAGAAGCGGCCGGGTACGGGGATCGCCGCCGGGTACTTGCGCCCCTGGTGGTGCAGCGTGAACCGGGTACCGAACGCGTCCATGGTGAGATCGGTCGCCCGGAAGTCCGCCTCGGAACCGAGCCCGTAGGTCGTGACGGCCCCGGGCATCAGCGCGCCGATGGCGGCGCCCACCGGATCGTCCGCGTTGACCACGGCGCGTCGGCAAAGCCCTTGGAACAGCCGGAGTTTGGCGTCCCGGTAGTTCTCCATGGTGCCGTGGTCGTCCAGATGATCCTGCGTCAGATTGGTGAAGATCCCGATGTCGGTGTGGGCGTGGTCCACCCGGTGGGTCAACAGCCCCATGGAGGTGGCCTCCAGGACCACGGTGCCGACCCCTCGGTCGCGCATGCGCCCCAGCAGATACTGGAAGTCCGGCGCCTCGGGGGTGGTGAGCACCGACCTCGGCATGGGGATCAGTTCGTCGCCGATCCGGCTGCCCGCCGTCCCGATGACCCCGACCGTCGCGCCCTCGGCGAGCCGCAGCACGGACTCGACCATGTACGACACCGAGGTCTTGCCGTTGGTACCGGTGACGGCCACCATGTCCATGGCCCGTCCGGGCTCCCCGTAGTAGCGGGAGGCGACGACGGACGCGGTGATCCGTGTGTCCGGCACCCGCACCACACACACCTCCGTGTCCGCCCACATCGACACCGGCGGCTCCGGCGCCCCCGCGTCGAGGAGGACAGCCGCCGCGCCGCGCGCGAGGGCCGGGCCCACGGACTCCGGGCCGCCCTCACGGTGGCCCGGAACCGCGATGAACAGCGAACCCGGCGAGACCCGGTGCGCGTCGATACACGTGCCCGCGGTGATCGCCGTCTCCGGATCGCCCCGCACAATCTCGTGGTCGTTCCCGGCGAGCAGTGCGCTCAACTTCACAGGGGTCCTCTCGAAGATGCGACATGGCAGGTCTCCGGCGGACGCCGAGTGGGCGCCGACGGCACGCCGTGGCGTCGCGGAAGGGGGGTGCGTACGGGATGTGCGCTCTCGCGAGCAGAGTGGCGGGGAACAGACCGGGCCGAACGGGCCGGACAACCGGGCCGGACGAACCGGCCGGGCGACCGGGCCGAGCGGAAGGGCGGAGCCGACCGGCCCGGCCGAAGGGGCCTACCGGTGGAGACCGGAACGCGCGGGACCGGGAGAGCAGTCCGGCGAAATGGTCCGGGGATTGGTTGCTAGCCGTGGCCGTGCAGGGCCCGGCAGCCGGCTTCCGGCGCGGAGAGAGGGCCCGCTCCGGCGATCCCGGCGGCGGCCGAGCACAGCGCGCAGGGGGCCTGTCGCAGGCACTCCCTCACGGCACGTGTGCAACCCATGTGTGGAGTGTACGGCCGAGGGACCGCTCCCGGCCCCGCCTCGGCGCCGAACAGCGCCCAGTACCGCTGGACAGCACTCGGGCGGGCCGCTCGGAGCGACCCGCCCGCGCTTGTGGATGTCCGCGCTCAGACTCCCTGGCCGCTGCCTCCTGAACCGGTGCCCGCCGCCGCCTTGATCCCCTTGGTGATCTCATCCATGACGGTCAGCTTCGGTGCCTTGTCATTGACGTCGAATCCGGAACGTACGAGGACCATCAGCTCCGGGGACCTCGGTGAGGAGAACGCGAGCGACTGCACATAGCCGTCGTCCCCCTTGCTCGTGACGACCTTCCACCGCACCAGATAGCCCTTCTGCCCGGCGATGGTGACCTCTTCCGACTTCAACTGCTGGTGCGAGGAGATGTCCCCGTAGATCGTGCCGCCGTAGGACTCCTCGGCATTGGCCTCGATGTCCTTCTCGGCCGCCGCCTTGGCCGTCGTGGCGTCGATCTCCAGGGCGGCCGCGGGAGCGGAGAACACCCCGCCCCGTACGCAGCTCTGCGACGTGTCCCCGGGGCACTCGTACTGTCCGGTCGTCACCCCGGCGCCGACGGCCCCCGATTCACCGTTCCAGCCGTCCGGTACCGGAATGCTGATCCCGCTGGCCGCGTCGGTGGCGTAGCCGTCCTCGGTCTGCGGCTGCTGCTGGGGCGGGCCGCTCTCGCCGCCGGGGCCGCCGCCCCGCGGGCCGCCGGGCGCCGGGCTCTGCTGGCCGGGCCGCGAGGGGGCGGCGGAAGGGTCCGAGCCCACGCGGCCCGCCTCGTTGTCGCCGCCGTCGCGCCCGAGCAGATAGAAGCCTCCCGCGATGGCCACCGCGACGACCGCGGCGATGGCACCGATCGCGATCCGACGCCCGCCGCGCCGCGCGCCGGGCGGCGGTGCCGCGGGGTACGGCGCTGCGGGGTAGGCCGGACCGGCCGGAGGCGCCGCGGGGGGAGGCGTGGCGGGAGAGGGCGCCGCGGCGGGCGGATCCCACTCGGCGGGCGGGGCGGCGCGGACTTCGTCGGTCCACGCGGAACCGTCCCACCAGCGTTCCTGGCGTGGTCCTTCACCTGTGTGCCCCGGGTCGGGATGCCAGCCGGGCGGAGTTGTGTTCGTCACGGCTCTCACCTTAAGTATATTGTCTGAAAAGCTTGTGAGAGGGCCATGAGAATCCCCCGCCGACGTGCTGTCCCGTGCCGTACGTACCGCCCTACACCTCTCCCCGCTGCGTCCCCACCTCTCCCGCCCCCGGGCCCGGCACGATCCCTCGTACCACGCCCAGGGACACCAGGTCCTGGGGACGCAACCGGAGCTGGTCGGCGGTCACCCGGGCCTCCTCCGGGGCGCGTTTGAGGATCGCCGCCGCCAGTTCCGGCGCGATGACGGAGAAGTAACTGTCCGGCGTGGCCCAGGTGTTGTCCGGCGCCGACAGAGCCAGCGCCCCGCCGGAGCCGCCCTCGCCGATCAGCAGTGAGGTGACGGGGACCGGGGCGGTGGCCACGGCGGCGAACAGGTCCGCGATGGCGCTGCCCGCTCCCGCGCGCTCCGCCTCCGCGTCATTGGCCGCGCCGGGGGTGTCCACCAGGGTCAGTACGGGGATGCCCAGCCGGCCGGCGAGCCGTACCAGCCGGGCGGCGGTGCGATACCCCGCCGGGCGCGTGGCGGTGCCGCACTGCGCCACGTAGGCGATCGTACGGCCCTCGCGGCGGCCGAAACCACACAGCATCCCGGGGTCGGTACCACCGCAGCGGTCTCCGCCGATCGCCTCGCGGTGTGTGAAGTACGCGTCCAAGTACGCTTCGGCACACGGCCGTTGAGGGACACGGGCCTGGAGAACGGCCTCCCATCCGGTGGCGGGCAGCCCGGAGCGGCCCAGCCCGTACGGAGGCGGGGCGGCGGACGGCACGGCGTCCCGTACGCCTCCCGTCAGCAGTGTCAGCCAGTGGCCGACGGTGACGCGCAGTTCGTCACGGTCCACCACCGCGTCGATCTGGCCCGCGGCGAGCTGCGCCTCCGCCGTGTAGGCGTACGGATCGGCGTCCGCCGGGCGCACGCGCGAGCCCGCGAACCCGATCTGGGCGCCCGGCAGCGCCAGTACGACATCGGCGCCCGCCCCGAGCGTGGCCCAGCCACCGCCGGTCGTCGGATCGCCCACCACCGCCAGCTGCGGCAGCCCCATCGTCCGGGTCAGGGCGGACTGCCGTGCCACCCGCTGGAGTTGGAGCAGCGCGCGCATTCCCTCCTGCATCCGGCTGCCACCGGTCGCGATCAGCGAGACCACCGGCAGCTTCCGCTCGCGCGCATGGGTGTACGCGGCTTCGAGCAGGTCGCCGGTGTGCTCCCCCAGAGAGCCGCCGAGGAAGCCGAACTCGAAGGAGATCAGCACCACTTCGACCGAGCCGATCCGTGCGGTACCGCAGACGACGGACTCCTTCTCCCCGGTACGTTCCTCGGCGCGGGCGCGCGAGGCGTCGTACCCCTCCCAGCCCAGCGGCCCGTCCGGTGCGGACACGGACTTTGGCGTGGGCAGTTCGGTGAAGGCACCCTCCTCGGCGACGGTCGCGATCGCCTCGCGCGCGCTCGGACGCTCAGTCATGGAGCGCGCGCTTCATGATCTTGCCCATGTCGTTACGGGGCAGCGCGTCCAGATAGCGCACGGTGCGCGGCCTCTTGTGCGCGGCGAGCTGCGCCGCCACATGGTCCGCCAACTCCTGTGCGGACGGCGGCGCTTCGGCGCGGGCGGGGACGATCCAGGCGACGATCCGCTCGCCGAGATCCGCGTCGGGCTCGCCGGTCACCGCGGCTTCCCGTACCCCGGGATGCTCCAGCAGAACGTTCTCGATCTCCCCCGCGCCGATCTTGTACCCACCGCTCTTGATGAGGTCGGTCGCCTTGCGGCCGACGATCCGGACATAGCCGTCGGGGTCACGGATCGCCATGTCTCCGGTGCGGAACCAGCCGTCGGTGAAGGCGGCTTCGGTGGCGTCGGGCCGGTTCAGATACTCCGTGAAGAGGTTCGGGCCGCGGACCTGGATCTCGCCGACCGTCTCGCCGTCGTACGCCTCGAAGACGACGCCCGACTCATCCACGAGCCGCAGTTCGACGCCCCCCAGCGGCACCCCGACGGTCCCGGCGCGCGGCTCGCCGTCCGCCCGCACACTGGTGTTCATCAGGGTTTCCGTCATGCCGTACCGCTCGATGACCCGGCGGCCGGTCGCCGCCGCGATCCGCTCGTGGTCGTGCACGGGCAGCGCGGCGGATCCCGATACCAGCAGCCGCGCTCCGGCCAGCGCCTTCGCGAGCGCCGGATCGTCGGCGAGCGCCTCGGCGATGCGGTGGTACATCGTCGGTACGCCGAAGAGCATCGTGGCGCCCGACGACAGTTCACGGGTGACGCCCTCGGTGTCGAACCTGCCCAGATGGCGGACGGATCCGCCGCGGCGCAGCGGGCCGAGGATGCCGAGGATCAGCCCATGGACATGGAAGAGCGGCAGGGCGTGGACGAGTACGTCGTCGGCGGTCCACCGCCAGGCGTCCTCCAGCGCGTCCAGGGTCGCGGCGATGGCGCGGCGCGGCACGACGGCGCCCTTGGGCGGCCCGGTGGTGCCGGAGGTGTACACGATCAGGGCGGGGGCTTCCGGGGAGAGTTCGGGAAAGGCGCCGGCCCGCGGGTATTCCGTGGCCGCTTCGTCCGTGCCGGCGGCTCCGGCGTCCACGCGTGCCAGCCCGGCCAGTGCGGACGGAAGGATGACGTCCGGTTCCGCGATGACCAGGGTCGGGGCGCTGTCCGCCACGACGTGCGCCAGCTCGCGTTCGCCGCTTTTGGGGTTGACGGGGACGGCGGGGACCCCGGCCAGCAGCGCGGCCACCACCCCCACGGCCGTGCCGAGCGTGGGGGTGGCCCAGACCGCGATCCGCCGTTCACCGGCGATACGAACGGCCAGGGAACCGGCCGCGTCCGCCAGTTCGGCATGGGTGAGAGCACGGTCACCGAATCGGAGTGCGGGGCGATCCGAACGCGCGGCGAGGGCCGGGAAGAGAGGGGACACGCGTCGTTCTCCTTGCTGTTGACGAGTCTGGCCGGCATCGCCCGGTGTAGCGGCTATCCGAAGCCTGGCACCACCAGTACCAGCCAGACGACGGCGGGTACCACCGCCACCACGATCCCTCCGTACACCATGAGCTGCCGGAAGAAACGCTCACGGTCCACATCGGGCGCGGCGGCCAGCACCAGCGCGCCGTTGGTGGAGAACGGGCTGACGTCGACGACCGTCGCCGAGATCGCGAGCGCGGTGATCATGCCGATGGCCCCGATCTCGCCCTGGGCGAGGAACGGCACGGCGAGCGGGATGAGCGCGCCCATGATGCCGACGGACGAGGCGAAGGCGGAGATGATCGCGCCGATGTAGCAGAGCAGTACGGCGGCGAGGAGCGGGATGCCGATGTCCCCCACGGCATGACCGGCGTAGTCGATCGTGCCCATCTCCTCCATGACACCGACATAGGTGAGGACACCGCAGATGAGCAGCACCGTCGGCCAGGCGATCTCACCCACGGCCTTCCGGCTGGTGTCCGGCCAGAGTGCGCTGAGCAGTACGGCGAGGGTGATCGCGGAGAGCCCGGCGTCGAGGTCGAAGCCGAGGACGGCGACGACGAGCGCGACCAGTGCGGCGAGGGTGGCTCCGATGGCGGGGGTGAGCCGGGACGTGCCCCACTGCCCCTCCGGCTCGTGCTCGTCCTTCCGCTCCTGTTCCGTCCGGTGGGGCTCGCCTTCCGTCGGGTGGGGCTCGACGCTCCTGCCGGAGAGCTTGAGTCCGCCGAAGAGAACGAAGACGACCGCGGCGATGACGAGATTCACCACGAGCGAGCCGAGGAAGAGGGTGAGTTCGCTGCCCGGCAGGTTCTCCCGCTCCACGATGCCGTTGACGATCGAACCGTAGATGCTGATGGGCGAGAAGCCGCCGCCCTGGCACCGTGCACGACCATGGCACCCATCAGCAGGGGGCTGATCCCGTACCGCGCGGCGAAGCTGAGCGCGATCGGCGCGACGATCGCGACGGCCGCCGGGGAGACTGCCCCGATGGCGGTCAGCGCGCCGGTGATCGCGAACATCACCCAGGGGATCAACGCGATCCGGCCGCGGACCAGCCGTATCGCGGCATGGACCAGCCAGTCGGTGGTGCCGTTGGCGCGGGCGATCGCGAAGAGATACGTGACGCCGACGAGCACCACGAACAGATCGCCGGGGAAGCCCGCGAAGATGCCGTCGGCGTCGAGACCGGCGACCAGCCCCCCCACGCCGAACGCGGCGGCGAAGGCGAGCGCGCCCATATTGATCGAGCGGGTGGTGGCGATCACGAAGACGACCGCGAGTACGAGGATCGAGATCAGTTCGGCGGACATGGCGCGGGCTCCCGTCCCTGGGTCCCTTGAACAGAGGGGAATTGGCCGACTGGCTGACAGGTCGACTGATTGACTGGCCAAGTGGCTGGACCACATTGACGCCCGGCCGAGGTGAGCGTCAAGGGATCGGGCAGGAATTGGCTCAGCCACTTGACCGCCCGGTGTTAGGCTGGCGCGCACAGGAGCGGGAGATAGTGGGCAGGAATGGGGGGTCCGGATGACCGACGCACTGCGCCCGATGGCCCGGCCGCGTTTGTACGAGCGGGTCCTCGACCGACTGCGCAGCTATGTCAGCGAGGGCAACCTCGGCGCGGGCGACCGACTGCCTCCCGAGCGGGAGTTGGCCCAGCGGCTGGGCGTGAGCCGCGCCTCCGTCAAGCAGGCGATCGTCGTCCTGGAGGTCCAGGGCCTGGTCGAGGTGCGGCACGGCGGCGGCACCTATCTGACCCGGGCCGGCCTCGATCCCGAGCCCGTCGAGCGACTGGTGGAGCGCAAGCGGCGGCTGCCCGATGTTCTGGAGGCGCGCGAGGCGCTGGAGACCAAGCTCGCCGAGCTCGCCGCCGAGCGGCGCACCGAACTGGATCTGGCGGCGCTGCACGACGCACTGCACCAGATGTCCGACGAGATCGAGGCGGGCGGCTACGGAGTGGAGGGCGACCGGCTCTTCCACACCGCTGTGACCGCCGCCGCGCACAGCGGTCTGCTCGCCGAGTTCATGCGCTCCATCACGGAGCAGATCGCCGAGAGCCGCAATGAGTCCCTGCGCCAGCCCGGCCGCCCCAAGCGGTCGTTGGCGCAGCACCGCGCCATCCTCGAAGCGATCGAGAGCGGCCGGGGCAAGGCCGCCGCGGCCGCGATGCGGCGCCATGTACAGACCGTGGCCAAGGTGCGCCTGCTGGAGTGGAATCCGGACGAGAGCGTCTGACACCTCCGGACAAGCCCCGAAACCGGCCCTCACGCCCGACCGGGATGAACCCGCTACGCTCACGTCGTGATCACTACCTGGGACCCCGCGACCACGGGCGTACTGCGGCTTCCCTCGGGCCGGCTCGTTCGGGGCCGGGGACTGCGCCGCCCGCTCCCGGCCGGCCCGGCGCCCGCCTTCGGGCTGTATCTGCTGGGCCATGAACCACCCCCCGTCGCCTGGGAGTCCCGCTGGCTCCGCTGGCCCGACTTCCGGCTGCCGTCCGACCGCGCGGCAGCCGCCGACGCGCTGCGTGAGGCATGGGAGCGCGCCGAGCGCGAGCGCGTCGAGGTCGCCTGCGGCGGCGGAATCGGCCGGACAGGAACGGCGCTGGGCTGCCTCGCCGTTCTGGACGGGGTGCCTCAGGACGAGGCGGTCGCCTACATCCGGGAGCACTACGCCCGGCGCGCCGTCGAGACTCCCTGGCAACGCCGCTTCGTCGCCCGCTTCCCCTGACTCCCCTGCGCACGAAGTCCGGCCGGCCGCTCGTCCATGCCGCTGGTCCATACCAAAGCCTTGACATGGCGTTGGTTCACTTCTTAAATCGTCCAGCAAGCGCTTCCTGCTGTCATGTGCGCGACATCCCCCACATTCCATGCGCCTCCGTTCACCGAACGGTCGCAGGAAGGATCGTCACAATGACCATGCTCAAGTCCCGTACGGCGCGCGGCCCGTTCCGCCTGCTCGTACTGCTCGCCCTCCTGCTCGGACTGGCCGCGGTGCCCGGCGTCGGACGCGCGCAGACACCGGCCGCCCCCGCGTTCAAGGTGCTCGCCTTCTACAACGGCACCTGGGACGCCGCCCACATCAGCTTCGTCCATGAAGCGAACGAGTGGTTCCCCAGGACCGCCGCCGCCAACAACTTCACCTACGAGTCGACCAACAACTGGAATCGCCTGACCAGCACGGCCCTGCGGGACTACCAGGTGGTGCTGTTCCTGGACGACTTGCCGCAGACGGCGGCTCAACGGTCCGGATTCGAGCAGTACATGCGGGCCGGCGGAGCCTGGATGGGCTTCCATGTCTCCGCGTTCACCACCGAGGCACAGAAGTGGCCGTGGTATCACCACGAGTTCCTGGGCAGCGGTGGGTTCAAGTCCAATACCTGGGGCCCCACCACCGCCGTGCTGCGGACCGAGAACCGTACCCATCCGTCGACCACCCGGCTCCCCGCGACGTTCACCTCGGCCGTGAGTGAGTGGTACAGCTGGGCGAACGACCTCAGGAAGAACCCCGCCATCAATATCCTGGCCTCGGTCGATCCGGTCAGCTTCCCGCTGGGCACGGACCCCAACCAGTCCTGGTACAGCGGGTATTACCCGATCGTGTGGACGAACAAGAACTACCGGATGCTGTACGCCAACTTCGGCCACAACGCCATGGACTATGGATCGGGCACCACACTGTCGTGGACGTTCGGCAACGAGGTCCAGAACCGGTTCGTCATCGACGGACTGAAGTGGCTCGGCGGTGTGACGGCCGGAGCCCCCGCGCGCCCGGCGGTCACGGGCGCGTCGGCCGCCACGGACGCGGCGGCCGCGCGGTAGGCCCTGTTCAGCGCGGGCGCCGTACGGCCGCCCGGCTCGGACCCCGGTCAGTTCAAGGTGTCGGGGTCCGGGCCGACGCGCAGACCGCGGTCGAGCGTGGCGAGCGCGGCCATGTCACCGGCCGAGAGCTCGAAGTCGAAGATGTCGATGTTCTCGTGGATCCGCGCCGGGGTGACGGACTTGGGGATGACGATGTTCCCGAGCTGAAGGTGCCAGCGCAGGATCACCTGGGCCGGTGTCTTCTCGTGCCGCCCCGCGATCTCGGTGAGCGCCTCCTCCTGGAGCAGGGCGCCCTGTGCCAGCGGGCTCCACGCCTCGGTCGCGATGCCGTGCTGGGCATGGAAGTCGCGCAGCTCCTCCTGCTGGAGGCCGGGGTGCAGCTCGATCTGGTTGACGGCCGGGACGATCCCGGTCTCGTCCAGCAGGCGCTGGAGATGTGCGGGCTGGAAGTTGGACACACCGATGGCGCGGGTCCTGCCGTCGGAGAGCAGCTTCTCCATCGCTCGCCAGGTGTCGATATAGCGGTCGCGCGCCGGAGCGGGCCAGTGGATGAGATACAGATCCACCCGGTCGAGGTCGAGCCTGGCGAGGCTCGCGTCGAACGCGGCGAGCGTCGAGTCGTACCCCTGGTCGTCGTTCCAGAGCTTGGTGGTGATGAACAGGTCCTCGCGGGGCAGGCCCGAGGAGGCGACGGCGCGGCCGACACCGCGCTCGTTGCGGTACAAGGTGGCGGTGTCGATGCTGCGATAGCCCGCGTCCAGCGCGGTCAGGACCGCGCCGGTGGTCTCTTCGTCGCCGACCTGGAAGACACCGAAGCCGAGCTGCGGGATCCGGACGCCGTTGTTGAGTACGACGTTGGGGACGGAATTCATGGTGTTCCTTTTCTTCGCGGGTTCACAATTCGCCGGTTCACCACAAGGGAAAATCGGTTCATACTGACAGAAAGATGGGCATACCGACTTCCAACGTAACGACGTCGGCGGCGCCGCGCGCTGTGGCGGTCCGCGGCCCCCGGACGGACGAGGGACGGACGAGCCGGGTCAGTGCGGCGCGGTGGTGGCCCGCTGGGCCTGCCGCGGGGCCGCCGTCCCGGCGACCGTCTGTCCGGCGGCGGACGTACGGCGCTCCAGGGCGCCGGAGACGACCGCGAGGATGAGGGCGGAGCCGGCCAGCGCCGCGCCGACCCAGTTCGGCGCCGTGTATCCGAGCCCCGCGGCGATGACGATGCCGCCGAGCCAGGCGGCCAGCGCGTTGCCGAGGTTGAAGGCGCCGATATTGACGGCGGAGGCCAGGGTGGGCGCGGCGGACGCCTGATCGAGGACCCGCTTCTGGAGCGGCGGCACGGTCGCGAAGCCCAGGGCGCCGATCAGGGTGAGGGTGACGGCCGCCGTGACCTTGTTGTGCGCGGTGAGGGTGAAGAGCGCCAGCACCACGGCCAGCGAGCCCAGGGACACATACAGCAGCGGCATCAGCCGGCGGTCGGCGAACCTGCCGCCGATCAGATTGCCGGCGACCATACCGAGACCGAAGAGCACCAGCAGCCAGGTGACCGAGGAGTCGGCGAAGCCGGCGGTCTCGGTCATCATCGGCGTGATGTAGGTGATCGCGGCGAAGACACCGCCGAAACCGAGCACGGTCATCGCCATGGCGAGCAGCACCTGCGCGTTGCGGAAGGCGGCGAGCTCATGCCGTATCCGTACGCCCTCGGGCCGGGGCTGTTCCGGTACGAGCTTCGCGATGCCCGCGAGGCCCAGGACACCGAGCCCGGCGACCACAATGAAGGTGGCCCGCCAGCCGGCGCTCTGGCCGAGGAAGGTGCCGACCGGTACGCCGACGACATTCGCGACGGTCAGCCCGGTGAACATCATGGCGATGGCGCCGGCCTTCCTCTCCGGAGCGACCAGACCGGCGGCGACGACGGATCCGATCCCGAAGAAGGCCCCGTGGGCGAACGAGGCGACGACACGCCCGGTGAGCATGAGTCCGAAGCTCGGGGCGAGCGCGGAGAGCACATTGCCCACCACGAACAGCCCCATCAGCACCATCAGCATCCGCTTGCGGGGGATCCGGGTGCCGAGAACGGTCATCAGCGGCGCGCCCAGCACGACTCCGAGGGCATAGCCGGTGACCAGCAGTCCGGCGGTGGGGATGGTGACGCCGTAGTCGGCGGCGACCTCGGGGAGCAGCCCCATGATCACGAATTCGGTGGTGCCGATCCCGAATGCCCCGATGGCCAGGGCGAGGAGCGCGAGTGGCATGGGTGTGGCCTTCCAGAACGACGATTGCACGTGCGCCTTACAAGCGACGACAATACTTGCAGACGCCGATTACTTGCAAACGCGCTATATTGCGGAAGTGCCCTACCCTTGGGTACGGGATCCGGTCCCGCCGCCGCCCGCCCTCATCTCCCGCAGGAGGAAGCCATGACCGCCACGGACACCGCGCTCACCGGGCTCGCCCAGGGCTGGTGCGCCCTCTCGCTGCTGCACGGCAGGATCGAGGGGCACATCGAGCGCGCGCTCCAGGCTGGGCACGGTCTCAGCGTCCGTGAGTACTCCCTGCTCGATGTCCTCAGCCGTCAGCACGACGGCGAGGGCGGCCATCTCCAGATGAAGCAGGTCGCCGAAGCGGTGGTCCTCAGCCAGAGCGCCACCACACGGCTGGTCACCCGGCTGGAGGACCGCGGACTGCTCACCCGCTATCTGTGCCCGACCGACCGCCGGGGGATCTACACGAATGTCAGCGAGGCGGGGCTGCGGCTGCTCGCCGAGGCGCGCCCCACCAATGACGCGGCGCTGCGGGAGGCGCTCGACGAGGCGGCGAAGGTCCCCGAGCTGGCCGCCCTGGTCAGGACCGTGGAGTCACCCGGCTCCGCCGTCTGACCCGCCCCTCGCACAGCGAAGAGCCGGACGGAACCCCTGGTCGGGGCTTCCGTCCGGCTCTTCTCACACAGCTCGCGCACCCGCTTCGTGCACGCGGATCAGCCGTACGGCGTCAGCTCTTCTTCGCGGAACCCCGGGCGCCGTAGCGGCGCTCGAACCGCTCCACCCGGCCGGCGGTGTCGAACACACGGCCCGTGCCGGTGTAGAAGGGATGGCTCGCGGAGGAGACCTCCACGTCGATGACGGGGTAGGTGTCGCCGTCCTCCCACTCCACACGCTGCGTCGAGTCCGCGGTCGAGCGCGTCAGGAACGCGGTGCCCGCCGCGCGGTCCCGGAAGACGACCGGACGGGAGACGGGGTGGATACGAGGCTTCATGGGAACTCCCTCCTCATGATGGATATCGTTTCCATCAAGTGCTTCGTCGGGGTAACGCGACAGCTCTCCTCGGCATTCCCCCGCCATGTCCCGAGCGCCGGAACAGGGGACACTGGGCGTGACGGGCTTCCCCCGGCCCGCCGAGGAATGCGCTCGCGGCCCGCCGAGTTCCCCCTTCGGCACGGGCGGGCGTCCGGGCCGAGACCGCCGGGGACGGCCCCGGTGGCGCAGCGCGGCGAACAGGAAAGTGGGCGGCACCCATGGGTGAGTTGATCCTGGTACGGCACGGAGAGACCGCCTGGTCCCGGTCCGGGCAGCACACCAGCTACACCGACCTGCCGTTGACCGAGCGTGGCGAGAGCGAGGCCCGTTCCCTGGCGCCCCTTCTCGCCGACCGCCGGATCGGCCTCACACTCGTCAGCCCGATGGCGCGCGCCCGGCGTACCGCTGAGCTGGCCGGTCTCGACGGGCTGCACGCCATGCCGGATCTGCGCGAGTGGAACTACGGCGGCTACGAGGGCGTCACCACGGACGAGATCCACCGCACGCGCCCCGGCTGGGACCTGTGGACCGACGGCACCGTCCCCGGTCCCGACGGCCGGCCCGGGGAGAGCCCCGCGGATGTCGGGCACCGTGCCGACCGGGTACTCGCCCAGGCCCTGGAGGGGTTGCGCTCAGGTGACGATGTCGCGCTCGTCTCGCACGCCCACTTCCTGCGGGTGCTCACCGCGCGCTATCTCGGGCTGGCCCCGGCCGCGGGAGCGCTGTTCCTTCTCGCCACCGGGACCGTCTCCCGCCTCGGGACGGAGCACGACCGGCCGGTGATCACCGCGTGGAACCTCGCCCTCCCCGAGAGCGTGCTGCGCGCCGCGCGGGAGAAGGAGAAGGCGGCCTGACCGGCGCGCCGGGGGCCGCGGGCTTCAGATCTCTCCGAGATCGGCCGAGAGCCAGTGCTCGGGCCGCATCCGGATGATGACCTGTTCGCCGTGCTCGGACGAGGCGAAGTCGACATACGCGGCGACCTTGTCCGCGGCGACATAGCGGGACGCCAGCTCGTGGAGCGCCTCGCGGGTGGCGGGTTCGGTCGCGGTGACGGAACCTTCGACCGATACGTAACGGACCGTGGGCTCGACGCGTTCGACCATCAGGGTGAAGCGGCCCGCCGCGGCGATGAGCCGGCCCTTGCGCGACTGCCGTCCGGTCATGATCCAGATGTCGCCGCCCGGCCGGTACTGGTACCAGATCGGCACCGTGAGCGGAGCCCGCCCCTCCGCCGCCTCCACCGCGAGCGCGGCGATATGCGGCTCGGCCAGGAACAGCTCGCGCTCTTCTCGGGTCAGTGCCACCGAAACTCCTCCGTCCCTCGGACCGGCCCCACCGCTTCCGTCGCGCGGCGGTCGTCCGGCACGGTCAAGCCCTCCCCCGTTTCGCGGGCGAGGTAACGGCAAGGGCGCCGGTCCGGCGGAAAGAAGCTCCACCGGGCCGGCGCCCTCTTGCTCCGTGCCGACTCCCCGGGGCCTTCTCAGCCCCCTGGGGACGGCGCTGTGTTACGAGGGGAGGATGTTCTCCGCCTGCGGGCCCTTCTGGCCCTGCGTGACCTCGAAGGTGACCTTCTGGCCTTCCTGGAGCTCACGGAAGCCGGTCGTCGCGATGTTCGAGTAGTGGGCGAACACGTCGGGGCCACCGCCGTCCTGCGCGATAAAGCCGAAGCCCTTTTCCGAGTTGAACCACTTCACTGTTCCACTGGCCATGCTGAGTCTCCGTTTCAAGGGACGCAAAGATTCCCGCACCGTACGGGAACCGGAGGTGATCGCCTTGGTCCGCAGAGACGCTGAACAGCACAAACGCCCGTGACGGCACGTCACGGGCGAGCGGTACTTCGGAACCACGACAGCTGATCAAGACGCTACAGGGCGCGAAGCGATACAGCCACAGAAACGACCAACTCTTGCGTCTGTGCCGCGTAATCGGAGCGCGAACGGCCCACGATCACCCGTTCGCCAGCAGGGCCACGGGGGGCGCGGGCGCTACCAGCGGGGGTGGATCGAGGCGCGCAGCCGACGGTCGTACAGTTCCTGGATCGCCTCCAGGGTCGACGGCGACAGCGGCGGGAGGGCCGCCGCCCCGCTGTTGGCCCGTGCCTGTTCGACGGAGCGGGCACCGGGGATGACGCTGCTGACGCCGGGCTGCTGGATGATCCAGCGCAGCGCGGTCGCGGCCGGGGTGGCGCCCTCGGGGGCCAGTCCGGCGAACTCCGCCGCGGCGGCCAGCCCCGTCCCGTACTCGATGCCGGAGAAGGTCTCGCCCTGGTCGAAGGCCTCGCCGTGCCGGTTGTACGTGCGGTGGTCGTTCTCGGCGAAGACCGTGTCCGCGGTGTACTTCCCGGTCAGCAGGCCGGAGGCGAGAGGCACGCGCGCGATGATGCCGACCCCCGCCGCGCGGGCGGCCGGCAGTACCTCCTTCAGCGGCTTGAGCCGGAAGGGGTTGAGGATGATCTGGACGCTCGCCACACCGGGGCGCGCGAGGGCGGCGAGCGCCTCGGCGCAGGTCTCGACGCTCACGGCGTAGGCGGCGATCCGCTCCTCCGCCACCAGGGTGTCGAGCGCGTCGTAGACCGCGTCGGACGTGTAGACGGGCGTGGGCGGGCAGTGCAGTTGTACGAGATCGAGGGTGTCCACGCCGAGATTGGCCCGCGAGCGGTCGTTCCACGCGCGGAAGTTGTCCAGAACGTAGTTCTCCGGGACCTGGTCGGCCCGTCGGCCCATCTTCGTCGCGACGAAGACCCCGGCGTCCGGGCGGCCCTTCAGATACCGGCCGATGAACTGCTCGCTGCGGCCGTCGCCGTACACATCAGCCGTGTCGAAGAAGGTGACGCCCGATTCCACGGCCGCGTCCAGGACGGCGAAGGCGTCCGATTCGGCCACCTCGCCCCAGTCGGCGCCCAACTGCCAGGTACCCAGCCCTACGACGGATACGTTTCGTCCTGTTTTGCCCAGTACACGCTGCTCCATACGGATCATGTTACGGCGTCGGCGGCGGGTAATTAATTTTGCGGATCGTGCACTTTTGCATACCCTGCAACATGTGAGAAGTGAGGGTGCGGCGCTGGGGCTCCGCGAGCGCAAGAAACAGGCCACGCGCGCGGCACTGGCGGGGGCGGCGGTGCGGCTGGCCGCCGAGCACGGCGCCGAGAATGTCACCGTCGAGGCGATCAGCGAGGCCGCGGGGGTCTCGCCGCGTACGTTCTTCAACTACTTCGACAGCCACGACGACGCGTTCGTCATGATCGACCGGGGCATCGGCGAGCGGGTACGGCGAGCGGTGCGCGAGGCACCGGCCTCGGTACCCGCGCTCGACGCGGTCCGCGAGGCGCTCGCCACCGAACTGGCCGATGTGGAGGAGCAGCAGGAGATCTGGGAGCTGCGGGCCACGGTGCTGCAGCGCTCCCCGCATCTGCTGCTCCGCGGCATGGGCGCACACATGGCCCAGGAGCGCGAACTGGCCGAGGCCATCGCGGAACGGCTCGGCGCGTCCGTGTTCCGTACAGCCGGGGGCGAGCGGAAGTCGCGCGACCCGGGGTCCTGCGCACAGGTCCCGGACGCCTCGGCGCTCGGGCTCTATCCGCGGCTTCTCGCCGCCGTCGCCACGACGGCCGTACGGGTCTCCGTCGAGCACTGGTGCGCTCACGACCCGGGGGTTACCTTCCCGGACGTCTTCCGGCGCGTCTTCGCTCATCTGGCCGCCGGTCTGCCGGAGCCGCCGGCCGACGGCTGACGGTCGGCTTCCCGCCCTTTCACCGCTTCCACCGGTTCCACCCAGGCATCAACCATGGACTTGAAGAAGGACACCGTGAGTGCAATAGAGGCGCCCGAGCAGGCGCCGACCTCCATGACCAACCGGCAGATACTCCAGGCCATGTCGGGGCTGATGGCCGGTATGTTCGTCGCCATCCTGGCCAGCACAGTGGTGGCCAACGCCCTGCCCCGGATCATCGCCGACCTCGACGGCAGTCAGTCGTCGTACACCTGGGTCGTCACCTCCGAACTGCTCGCCATGACGGCGACCGTGCCCCTCTGGGGCAAGCTGTCGGACCTCTACAACAAGAAGCTGCTGCTTCAGCTGTCGCTCGCCATGTTCGTGGTCGGATCCCTGTTGGCCGGCTTCTCCCAGGGCGTCGGCCTGCTCATCTTCAGCCGTGTCGTCCAGGGCATCGGCGCCGGCGGTCTGACCGCGCTCGCGCAGATCGTCATGGCCGCGGTCATTCCGCCCCGGCGGCTGGGCAAGTACTCCGGGATCTTCGGCGCCGTCTTCGCCGTGGGTACGGTCGCCGGACCGCTGATCGGCGGTGTGCTGGTGGACACCTCGTGGCTGGGCTGGCGCTGGTGCTTCTTCATCGGCGTGCCGTTCGCGCTGGCCGCGATCCTGATGCTCCAGCGCACGCTGCGCCTGCCCACGATCCGGCGCGAGGTGAAGATCGACTACCTGGGCGCGTTCCTGATCGTGGCGGGCGTCTCCGCGCTGCTGATCTGGACCTCCCTGGCGGGCAACCAGTTCGACTGGGCATCCTGGCAGACCTTCGCCCTGACCGCCACGGGCGTGGTGCTGCTGGTGGCCGCGGTCTTCGTGGAGGCCAGAGTCCCCGAGCCGATCATTCCGCTGGACATCTTCCGCAACCGCACGATCACCCTGACCACGGTCGCCAGCCTGCTGGTCGGTGTGGCCATGTTCGGCGGCACCGTCTTCCTGTCGCAGTACTTCCAGATCTCGCTCGGCAAGTCCCCGACCGTCGCCGGGCTGATGGGCCTGCCGATGATCCTCGGTCTGCTGGTCTCCTCCACCGTCGCCGGCCAGATCATCAGCGCCACCGGCAAGTGGAAGGTCTATCTGATCGCGGGCGGCGTGATCATGACGGCCGGCCTCGGCCTGCTCGCCACCATAAGCGCCGACACCGGCTTCGGGCTGCTCAGCCTCTACATGGCGGTGCTCGGTGTCGGCGTCGGGCTGCTGATGCAGAACCTGGTGCTGGCGGCGCAGAACGACGTACCTGCCGCCGAGCTGGGCGCGGCCACATCCGTCCTGTCGTTCTTCCGCAGCATGGGCGGAACGATCGGTACGAGCGTCCTCGGCGCGGTACTCGCCAACCGGGTGGCGGCCGAGATGACCAAGAGCCTGGGCGAGTCCGGCCAGGGCGCCTCCGGCGACTCGGGCCATGGCGCCGTACCCGACGTGTCGAAGCTGCCCGCCGCCATGCGGGAGATCGTGCAGCACGCCTACGGTGTGGCCACGGCGGAACTCTTCCTCGTCGCCGCGCCGTTCGCCGCGCTGGCGCTCGTCGCGGTGCTCTTCATCAAGGAGAAGCCGCTCAAGACGACGAGCGGGATGGAGCGGCTCGCGGAGGAGAGCAAGCAGGCGGAGGCGAGCTCCACGCCGGCTCCGCCCTCCCCGGTCGGCTGATCCCCGCGCATCACCGCACCGCATGACGTTACGGCCCCGGCCGCGCCCCCTCGGGTGCGACCGGGGCCGTACGCGTAGGCGACCGGGGCGTAGGGGTCAGTGATCGTCCCAGTGACCGTCGTGCTCGGCGTGGCGGTGTCCGTCGTGTACATAGTCCACATGGCCGCCATGAGGCACTGCCACATGGCCGCACCCTTCGCCGTGCTGGTGCGCGTGGCCACTGTGCGGGGCGTGGGCTCCGGGCTCGCATTCGTCCACATGGTCGTCGTGGACCGCGTGCACATGGCCGTCGTGTGCATAGTCCACATGCCCCTCGTGCGGGAACGCCACATGGCCGCAGCCCGCGCCGTGCTGGTGCGTGTGGTTCGGATGGGGGGCGTGCGCAGTGGTCATGGCTCTCTCCAGTTCGTTCGCGGAAGGCCGGCAGCGCCCGGTCCCGTCGTCGGCTCCGGCCCGATGCCGCCTCCCCAACGAGCCGTGCGCCGGACGCGTCACCGTCCGTGCGGTATTCGAGTGCGAGGCCGTTTTGGTAACGGTGTTCATTTGCATGTGGCGTTCGGCGGCATCACATCCGCGCTCCGCGCACTCAGAAGGTTCGCCATGGCCGTACCCAGACGGAAGATGTCCCGCAGCAACACCCGTCACCGCCGCGCCCAGTGGAAAGGCGTCACGCCGACCCTGGCGCCTGTCACCATCGACGGTACGTCCCATCTCGTACCGCAGCGACTCGTCACGGCGTACGAGCGCGGGCTACTGACCCCGGAGGGCTGAGCCGTGCGCGTGGCGTTCGTCGGCAGGGCGGCAGCGGCAAGACCACACTGTCGGCCCTCTTCGCCCGGCAGTCAGGGCCTCTCGTGTGGATCATGCCGGGCTCGCCCGGTTCGACCTGACGTTCCTGGTCGCCGAGCCCACGCGTAAGGGCGTCTCCGTCCACCGCCAGTACCGCGATCGCGCACGGGAGTCGGGATCGCGCTTGCCGTGGTCGGCAACAAGATCTCCCCACCGGGCCACCGCGCCCCCCATCCGGTGCGACGACGGAGCGGGGGCGGTGGGGCCGGGAGCCCCGCCGCCTCGTTCGCTGCCGCCGTGGCTCGGACGGATCAGGGACGGGTCGCGGCCAGCGGACGGTCGCGCCGTACCCCCACGCCCAGATTCTGGTGGATCTCCATCGTGGCCGTGGAGCGGTTGAGGGTGATGTAGTGCAGTCCGGGGGCGCCTTCGGCGAGCAGCCGTTCGGCCATGGCCGTGGCGTACTCGACACCGATGCGATGCCCGTCCTGCGGCCGGTCGCGGGCCTCTTCGAGCCGTTGGGCCAGTGCGTCGGGGAAGCGGGCGTCGCTGAGTTCGGCGAAGCGGCGGATCTGCCGTACGTCGGTGGCCGGCATGATCTCGGGGACGATCGGGGTCGTACAGCCCGCGGCCTCGATCCGGTCGCGGAGCCGCAGATAGTCGTCGACGTCGAAGAACATCTGCGTGATCGCGTAGTCGGCGCCCGCCCGGCACTTGGCGACGAAGTGGCGGATGTCGCTGTCCCAGTCGGGCGAGCGCGGATGGCGCTCGGGGAAGGCCGCCACCCCGACGGTGAAGTCGCCCAGTTCCCTGATGAGGGTGACGAGTTCACTGGCCTGGGCGAAGCCCTCCGGATGACGGACCCACTCACCGCGCGGGTCGCCCGGCGGGTCGCCGCGCAGCGCGAGCACGTCCCGGATACCGGCGTCCGCGTACTGGCCGATGATGTGGCGCAGTTCGGCGACCGAGTGGCCGACCGCGGTGAGATGGGCGACCGGGCGCAGCGTGGTCTCGGCGGCGATGCGCTTGGTGACCTCGATCGTGCGGTCGCGCGAGGAGCCGCCCGCGCCGTAGGTCACGGAGACGAAGGACGGCGCGAGCGCCTCGATCCGGCGGATCGCGTTCCACAGCGTGCGTTCCCCCGCCGGCGTCTTGGGCGGGAAGAACTCGAAGGAGTACGAGCGCTGCCCGTCGGCCATCAGGGCACGCGGGCCCGGCCTGGGGTGCTGCGGGAGGTCCGCGGTCTCTGCCGCCATAAGGAGGGGTCCTTCCTGGAGTCGCTCGGTGCGTGATCGAATACGGTGCGCACACACTAGCCGCGATGCGCTCCGCTCCCTCGCCATGACCACGGATTGATCACGCAGTGATCACCGAGAGGACGCTTCCGGGGCCAACCACCCTGCCGCCGTGCGGAGTTCAGGACCGGGCGGGGACGTCCCCAACACCTCGCGGGCACGCCGCCGTCACGGCCGGCGCCCACCGTATGGAACCGCACCCCGGAACTCCCGCGAACTCAACCTTTCGCACCCGCTCGAACGCCGCACAGTCCGCGGGCGAGGCCACCGTCCGTGCCCTGCCCGGCTGTTCGCGCAGCAGCCGCGACGCCGGGCCGGACACACCACGCGGCGGCGGCGCCGGGCCCGGCCCGAGTCGGCGCGGAAGTGGCCGGGCAGGGAGGCGAGTCCGTACTCGCCGGACATGGGGGTCAGACGTTCCAGACACCGCCGGCGGCGGCGTCACGGGCGAAGTCGGAGAAGTCACGGGGCTTGCGGCCGAGGGCTTCCTCCACACCGTGCACCAGGTGCGCGTTGCGGCCGTCGAGGATCAGGCCGAACAGGTCGGCGAACTCGACCGGCTGCCCGTGCTCCGCCAGCGCGGCGCGGTAGTCGTCGATCGAGACCGGGATGTAGCCGATCTCCCGGCCGGTGGCCTTGGACAGCTCGGTGGCGACGTCCTGGAAGCTGAGCAGCCGGGGGCCGGAGAGTTCATAGGTCCTGCCGATGTGCCGGTCTCCGGTCAGCGCGGCGACGGCCACATCGGCGATGTCGTCGGTGTCCACGAAGGGCTCGACGGCGTCGCCGGTCGGCAGCGCCAGTTCCCCGGCGAGGACGGGTTCGAGGAAGAAGCTCTCGTTGAAGTTCTGGTTGAACCAACTGGCCCGGACCACCGTCCAGTCGGCGCCGGACTCCTTCATCTTCTCCTCTCCGGCCCGCGCACCCTCCTCGCCGCGGCCGGAGAGCAGCACCAGACGGCGTGCGCCGTGGGCGACGGCGAACGCGGAGAACTCGCCGACGACCTCGGCGGCCCCGGGGAAACCGAGGTCGGGGTAGTAGGTGATGTATACGGCTCCGACGCCCTCCAGCGCGCCCTCCCAGGTGGCCGGGTCCTCCCATACGAAGGGCCGGTCGGCGTTACGCGAACCGATGCGTATCGGAAGGCCCCTGTCGGCCAGCCGCTCCGCGACCCTCCGTCCGGTCTTGCCGGTGCCACCGATGACGAGCGTCGTCTTCATCTCCGCCTGGGCGTACTGCGTGGTCTGTGTCATGCGTACAGTCAAATCCACCCCGGTGAGACGGGACATGGCCACGAATCTCAGTTCCATACGCGTGCGTCTACGGCCTCACCCGGGAAGAACCCCGGCCGGGACGGATGATTCACCCCTCGCTCGCGCGGGGACGGGCGGGCGGCAGCGGGCCGCTCAAGAGGCGCTTGAGGCCGATCGGAGAGCACGGACGGCTTCGACGCGAGCGCCGCGGTCCGGCGCCACGTCCAGTTCGAGCAGCAGGCGCGGCATCACCACGCTGGGCAGCAGATGCGCCCACATCACCGACATCCGGCGCTCCACATCGCCGCGGCCGGCCACGAGGCGCGCGTAGACCTGGATCCCCGCCCAGGCGCTGACCACCAGGTCGGCCGTCTCCCGAGGCACGGCGTACGGCAGAAGTTCGCCCCGCTCCGCCGCCCGCAGCAGCAGGTCCTCGCCCAGCCCCGCCCACACCGGGAAGGGGCTGGCCTCGGAGAAGTCGACCGATCCCGGCTCCATGGCCAGCCGGAGACCCGCCCTGACGATCAGGTCGTGCAGGGAGCGGTACGCGGCGGCCATGGTCATGTCGATGAGCTCCTGGACATGCGAATCCGCCGGTTCCACGGTGAGATCCCCGGTCAGTTCGCGCAGCACGCCCCACGCCAGCTCCTCCTTGGACGAGAAGTGGAAGTAGAGGGCACCCTTGGTCGCCCCGGAGCGCGCCGTGATCTCTTTGATCGTCGCGGCGTCGTAGCCGTACCGGTCGAATACCGAGGCCGCCGCCTCCAGGATCACGGCGCGTGTTCTGATCGCACGCTGCTGTGCCATCGGGATGCTCCCGTCGCACCGTCAAAGGGTTCGCCGAGCCGGTCTCACTCGTTAACCCTTCGTTCACTGTCAAGGGTACCTACCGAACCGGGCGGTCCGTATGTTCCGGCCGCGTATTCCTCGACCACCGCGAGATGGTCCGCGGCCAGCAGGGCGGCGGCGGGGCGGCGCGCTGGGGGCACCCGGCGCAGGGCGCGCCCGCGGGAGCGGCGCGTGAGCAGTTCGATGGAGTAGGGGGATCGCGGCGAGAGCAGGAAGGCGCGGGCCCGACGCCGCGCGGCACGCCGCAGGACGACATAGAACCCCACCGCGACAAGGAAGTTGATGGCCACCTTGCCGGCGAGCCCCGGGGCGGAGCCGAGCAGGGGCGAGTCGAAGAGCCAGTGCATGCTCATGGCGGTCAGCAGACAGAGGGCCGCCGGTACGATCCGCCGGCGCATCGGCCGGCCGCCGTGGGCGAGCAGGATGCCGACGCCCGTCCCCGAGACGGCGCTCATCGACCAGTGCGAGCCGAGACCGGTCAGCCCGACCCGGGTGACGAAGGACTGGAGGACGTCGTTGTCCGCGTTCACTCCCCCACCGCTGAGGATGGAGTTCATCGCGTAGGTCCAGTTCTCCATGACCTGGAAGCCGAGACCGGTGAAGGCGCCGAGGAAGAACCCGTCGAGCGGCCCGCGTACCAACTGCCGTGCTCCGAGGGCGATCAGCGCGACGCCGGACGCCTTGAGGAGTTCCTCGTTGAGGGGGGCGGTGAGCGCGGCGCCCCACTGCGAGCCGAAGTCGATACCGGCCGCCTTGGACCAGATGCCCTGGAGCCCGCCGTTGGCCACGATCGCGCAGCCGCTCGCCGCGGTGGCCCCCCAGGCGACCCCGCTCCAGGCCCAGCCGCGCGGCGGCGCCCGGAACGGACGTACCCGCCCCAGGACGGCCACGCCGATGCCCAGGGTGAACAGCAGCAGCAGGAAGGCCAGCAGCGCCGGGCCCGGGAACACCCGGATGGCCGGGCCGAATTCGAAAGCGAGCAGCGCGAGACCGAGGACGCACAGGACGCCGCACAGCCAGCCCACCGGCCGCCGTCGGACGGAGCCGCGCAGTCCGGTGCGGGGGGAGGTCACGGCCGCCGTCGTCACGGCGCATCCTGCGGGAAGGCGACGGAACGGACCATGGCGGCGGCGTCCGCCGAGACGCGCGGATCCGCGTCCGCCCCGGCCAGTACGGTGATCTCGACCGCGTAGCTCAGGTCCGGCGGCAGCAATACCGTGGCCGTGCCCGTACGGCCGCCACGGGTCAGTGTGCCCGTCTCGCCGTGGGCGCCCCTGGCGCTGGTGACGGGGTGAGGAGGACCGAGCCGGGTGTTCCCGTCCGGGACGGACTGGACCTTGCGCAGGCCCGCCCACAGCTCTCCGGCCTGGCCGGGCGTCGTGAGGGCGACATACCCCGCGACCAGGTCGACGCCGTCGCGGGTCAGTACGTACATCGAGTCCGGATCGCTCGCCGACTTGCTGAGCGCCCAGCCCGCGCCGGTCACCCGCAGCACCGCGATGTTGTCATCGGGCCCCAGCTCCAGCAGTGTGCCGTCCGGCAACCGCTCGTGATCGTTCAGGGCCAGGCCGATCAGCGGCCAGCCCGCGGTCAGAGCCGCCATGACGAGCAGGACGCCGATGACCGACGACCGGGCCCTCCGGGAGGTTCGCCGCGGTGGGCGCCAGATGTCCGATGCGGAGTCCATCCCCCTACGGTCGGCCAGGGACCGGGTTCACGCAGCATCAGTGACTCATACGAGTGGCCGCGGAACCGGAGCCGATGTCATCGCCGGGACGGTCCTGGGCGTCATGCCGCAGCGGGGTGAGCTGCTCGATGTCGTAGCGCAGCCGGAGATCGGCGATGGCGGCCGGATCGGGCGTTCCGCCGTCCTTGAGGATGTCGAGCAACTCCTCGAAGTACCGCTCGTGGTCGGAGGGCGGGGACGACTGGAAGAACATCTTGGCCGGGCCGTCTCCCCGGTTGGCGAACGCGTGCGGACAGCCGGGGGGTACGACGATGACGGTGCCCGGTGTGGCCCGCACGGACTTCAGCCCCGACGCGGACTCCCAGTGCCGCCAGTCCTCGCCGAGCACCCGCGGTTCGAAGGCCATCACGTCGAGCTCACCGTCGAGGATGTAGAACAGTTCCTCGCTGTGCGTGTGCCGGTGGGCGCCGACGTCGAAGCCGGGAGGCACGACGACCTCGAAGCTGGAGGAGACCCGGGAGTGCTCTCCGGTGACCTTGAAGGTCACCTGCTGGGCATCGGTGAGGATGGTGGTGCCCCCGCCCGGAGGGACGATGAGCCCCTCGGCCTGGGTCAGCTGGGTCATGCGGTGCTCCATGACGGTGGGGACGGTGGTCGTACGGCGGTGCGGTGGCGCGGAGCCGTTCGGGTGAAGGGGCCCTGGACGTACATGGACGACTCCGACGACGCGGCGAGGTGCCGTGCCAGGCGTCGGGGGCCGTCGGGGGCCCACGAAGACCGGCCGGACAGGGACTGGGCAGCCGTCTCACCGTCATCGTCATCTCACCGGTTCGCTCACGGGCGACGGCTCGCTGCCGCGTTCCAGCCTTTCCATGACCTGGCGTCCGGTCAGCACGGTGTCGACGGAGGCGCCGGTGGTCGTCCAGCGCCCCAGCGCCATTTCGGCGGTGATGCCGGGCCCGAATCCGGCGATGATGCCGCGCGCGCCGTCGGCCACCCTGCCCTCGTCGAAGAGCCTGCGCACCGCGTCGAGGACGACGGCGCTGGCGATATTGCCGTACTCGGTGAGCGTGCCTCTGCTGAACCGGAACGCCGCCGGCGGCACTTCGAGGAAGCGGCTGAGGTCGTCCAGGATCCGCGGGCCGCCCGCGTGGATGATGTAGAAATCGAGCCCGGTGGCGTCCCAGCCGTGCTGGTCGGCGATCGTGCGCAGTGCGGGCGCCAGCGGCTCCATCGTGGTGGGCACCCGCTTGTCCAGCAGGAAGTGGAAACCGGTGGCCCGGACGCTGTACGCGATCCAGTCGATGGTATCCGGTACGAGATGGGAGCCGTTGCGCTCCAGCGCGATCCCCGTGCCGCCCGCGCCGCGTACGACGGCGGCGGCGACGGCGTCTCCGAACAGCCCGTTGGACAGCAGCGATCCGACCCCGAGGTCGGTCGGCTGGTAGCAGAGCGAACAGAATTCGCAGGCGACGACGAGTACGTTGGCGCCGGGGTACGAGCGGCAGAAGTCGTGCGCCCTGTTGATGGCCGCGCCGCCCGCCGCACAGCCGAGTTGGGCGATCGGGAGCTGACGGGTGTGGCCGGGGAAGCCCATGGTGTTGATCAGCCAGGCGGTCAGCGACGGCATCATGAAACCGGTGCAGGAGACGTAGACGATCATGTCGATGTCCGCGGGGCGCAGCTCGGCGTGGTCGAGGGCGCGCTCGATCACCTCGGGGACCCGTGCCTTGGCCTCGGCCTCGTACAGCATGTTCCGATCCTCGAAGCCGGGATGCCGAAGCGTTTCCTCGATCGGCTGCACGATATGCCGCTTGGCCACCCCGGTGTTCTGGATCAGCCGTAGGGCCAGGGGCAGTTGAGGATGGTCCGCATGCAGCGAGCGCGCGAGGGCGAGCGTGTCCTCCATGGTGATCACGTACTGGGGAACCGAGACCGCTGGTTTGCACAGAGTCGCCACGTCGCTCCCTCTCTTTCACTCGTGTTCGCTGTGAACTGCGGCCCACACTCACCGGTGGTCACCCACCCCGCAACCCGGGAATGGGGAGGTGGAATGAGGCGGCGGCCGCCGCCCCGAAGGGTGCGGCGCGGGAGCGGAAGAACCTTCGGGGCTCGCGCGATGACTACGGAACGTGAACCGGGGCCGGACCGCCTCGTCCGTTCGGGTGGCGCCCGCCCGACACCGGGCGGGCCCGGCGCCCCACCTGATCGGACGCGCGCCATGTCTTCCCGGTCGGGCGCGGCATGCTCGATATGTCACTGATTGTCGGCCCTGTCGTCGTGATCACCGCTCTCTCCACGGGGGAGCCGAACGGCGCCCTCGCGTACCGGCGAGCCCCGGTCATGAAGCCGTGGAGCGTACGCCCGTTCGGGTCACGCGGTGAGTCGAGCCTCCCACCGCGCGGTCGACGCCGTGATCACTAACCGCTGGGACGGGCGCGCCGTCGCCGTCCCGGCCGTTCGGCCACCACGGATCCGCAAGTTCCCTCTCGGGGCGGCGAATCCGGCCGACGCGTGTCGCGAACACCGTCCGCGGCGCGGGAGAGCGTCGCACGACCGCCCGCCCGCCGCTGCCCGTGTCCTCCCCGGTGAGTGGGTCGTTTGCCCGGTGGAGGAAACGACTTTGGTGATGCCTCACATGCGTGAACGTGCCCCGTCGGTGGATGCCCTGATCAGCCTTGTCGAATGCGCGCCGCAGGTCGGCGCGGTGCGTGCCAAGGAGACCGCCTCATGAACCATCCCTCCCCGCTCTCCCCGCCGCCGGAGTGTCCGGCCCACTCCCCCGGTGCGGAGCTGCTCCCCCTGTCCTTCGCGACCGGCGCGTCCGAACCCCGCGAGGTCTATCGAAGACTGCGCGAGCAGTGGGGCAACGTCGCCCGCGTCGAGCTGGAACCGGGCGTACCGGCCTGGCTCGTCATGGGCTACCGGGAGTTGCTCACGATCACCCGTCAGGAACAGGTCTTCTCCCGCGACGCGCGCAACTGGCGCGATCTCAACGAGGGCGTGGTCCCGCCGCATTCGGGGCTGCTGCCGATGATGGCCTGGCGCGCCAATGTCATCGGCGCGGACGGTCCCGAGCACCGCCGGCTGCGGCAGCCGCTGGACGACGGTGTGGCACGGATCGACCAGCGCAAGGCGCGCCGTCAGGTCCAGTCGGTGTGCACGGAGTTGATCGCGCGCTTCTCCCAGCAGGGCCGGGCGGATCTGGTGAACGACTACGCCACGATCGTCCCGATGCTCTCCATCGCGTCGCTGTTCGGTCTGGACAGCGCGGAGGGCCAGGAGCTGTTGCGGGCGCTCATCGCGCTGTTCGGCAGCGCCGACGACTCGCAGGACGGCAACCGCCACTTCGAGGAGATCCTGGTCGACGCGCTGCGCCGCCGACAGGAGAACCCGACGGACGATCTGACGACCGCGTTCATCAACCACCCGAATCTGCGCAACGAATCGGAACGTATCCAGTCGATGGCGGTGATGATCTCTTCGGGCACCGAGGGCGTCAACGCCTGGACGTCACTGACGCTGAGACTGATGCTCACCGATCCGCGGTTCGCCGCCCGGATGCACGGGGGCCGGCTCGGTGTGGACGACGCCCTCGACGAAGCCCTCTGGCGCGACCCGCCCATGAACAACATGCCCGCCCGCTACGCACTGCGCGACACCGAACTCGGCGGCCGGCACATCAGCTGCGGCGACGTCCTCATCCTCGGCATCGCCGCCGCCAACGACGACCCCGCCATCCGCCCCGACGACACCGCGGGAGAACCCGGCAACCGCGCCCACCTCGCCTTCTCCGCCGGCCCCCACGTCTGCCCCGCGCAAGTACCCGCACGCCTGATCACCCGCACCGCCGTCAGCACCGTGCTCCATCTGCTCCCCGACATGAGACTCGCCATCCCCGCCGAGGAAGTCTCCTGGCATCCCTCGCCCTGGACGCGTATTCCGGTCTCCCTCCCGGTGGAGTTCTCGGCGGCCCGGATTCCGGCCCTCGGCAGCCGGTAGCGGTAACCGTGGGCGGCGGTGGCGGTGGGTGACCGGATGACGAGACGGTGTTGCACGGAGCGCCGGGGCTCGGCTGGCTGATAGCCAACGCCCTTGATCTGCCGCCGCAGCTGGCGGCCGGTGTGATCCTGGTCGGCTGCGCGCCGAGTGGCACCGCCTCCAATGTCGTCACGTATCTGGCGCGCGGCGATGTGGCGCTGTCGGTCTCGGTCGCCACCGTCTCGACCGTCCTCGCGCCGCTGGTGACGCCGCCGCTGACGCTGCTGCTGGCGGGCGAGTTCCTGCCGGTCGACGCGGGCTCGATGGTCGGCGACATCCTGAAGACCGTGCTGCTGCCCGTGCTGGCGGGGCTGGCGGTCCGGCTGCTCGCGGGGCGGTATGCCGACCGGGCGCTGGGGGCACTGCCCTGGCTGTCGGCCGTCACGATCGCGGTGATCGTCGCGGTGGTGGTGGCGGGCAGCGCGAGCGCGATCAAGTCGGCCGCGCTGCTGGTGTTCGTCGCGGTGGTCCTGCACAACGGCCTCGGTCTGGCGCTCGGCTACGGCGCCGGAAAGCTGGCCCGGCTCGGGCCGCCCGCGAGCCGTGCGATGGCCTTCGAGGTCGGCATGCAGAACTCCGGCCTCGCCGCCTCCCTGGCCACCGCCCACTTCAGCCCGCCGGCGGCGCTGCCGGCCGCGGTGTTCTCGGTGTGGCACAACGTGTCGGGCGCGCTGGTCGCGGCCTGGATGGCGTACCGCGCGCGCCGGACCAGTTCCGGGGCCGTCCGGTCCACCGGCGCGTAGGCACATGGGGCGGTCGACGGAGCTGTAAGGCATCGCCAGAATCTGCACGACGATGATAAAAATCGACGTCGTGTAGAATTTGGGGTGAGGGAGCAGTCCAGCTCCTTTCGAGTGCTCTCTCTGGAGGAGCAATGCGGAAGCAGAAATGGCTCATCACCGGCGTCAGCTCGGGCCTCGGGCGTGCCTTCGCCCAAGCCGCCCTGGCCGCCGGGCACACCGTCGTCGGCACCGTCCGCTCGGAGAAGGACCTGCGGGCCTTCGAAGAGCTCAAACCCGGGCACGCTCGCGGCCGCATCCTGGACGTGACGGACGACGACACCGTCTCGAGCGTGGTCGCGGAGGTGGAGCAGAGCGTCGGCCCTCTGGATGTCGTCGTCGCCAACGCCGGGTACGGCTTGGAGGGCACCCTCGAGGAAACTCCGCTGGCCGAGGTGCGGCGGCAGTTCGAGGTCAACGTATTCGGGGCAGTGGCCACCCTGCAGGCAGCACTGCCCCACATGCGCCGGCGCCGCCGCGGACACCTGATGGCCGTCACCTCCATGGGCGGGCTCATGGCCGTGCCCGGCATGTCCGCCTACTGCGGCAGCAAGTTCGCCCTGGAAGGCATCCTCGAGGCACTGGGCAAGGAGGTCGCACAGTTCGGGATCCACGTGACGGCGATCGAGCCCGGTTCCTTCCGCACCGACTGGGCCGGACGGTCCATGACACGCGCCGCGCAGTCCATCGACGACTACGACGAGTTGTTCACCCCCATCCGTGAAGCGCGGCAGAAGGCCAGCGGGAACCAGCTGGGCAATCCGGCCAAGGCCGGGGACGCCGTCGTGCACATCACGTCGGTCGACCAGCCGCCGGCCCACCTCGTCCTGGGCTCGGACGCGCTGCGACTGGTCACCGCCGCGCGCACGGCCGTGGACGAGGACATCCGCGCATGGGAGACGCTCTCCCGTACGACCGACTTCGCCGAGGGCGCTCAGCTCTGATGCCCGGCCATCATCCCGCGCGGAGCCGGCGCACCACCGAACGCAAGGGCGATGTCCGGGAGCGGGCCATTCTGGACACCTGCGGAGCCCTGCTGGCGCAGAAGGGCTACGACGCCATGACCATCGGCGACATCGCCCAGGGCGCCGGCATCACACGTGGCGCCCTGTACTTCTACTTCGGCTCCAAGCAAGAAGTGGTCGCGGCACTCGTGGCCCGGACCGTCGAGCACCTGTGGGAGCGATCCCGGGCCACCGCGCAGACCGACGACCCGCGCCGGGCCATCGCAGCAGCCATGCAGCGCACGGTCGAGCTGTGGAACGAGCACGGCCTGGTCATGCGCACGGCGATCGACCTGTCGTTGACCGTGCCGGAGATCGGCGAGCTGTGGAGCCGTACAGCCGACTTGTTCATCACGGCCATCACCGCCGTTCTGGAACGAGCCGGCGTTCAGGCCGGTAACGAACCAGAACAAGCGTCAGCGATGGCACGCGCCCTGTGCTGGATGATCGAGCGGACCTTCTACCACGCCTCGCAAGAGTCCCGCGAGGAGTTGCGGAAGGCATCTTCGACCTGCGAACACATCTGGCTGATCAGCGCCGGCCTGACCGCCTGATACATCTGGCACGGACGGTGAAGGGTAAGAACCGAAGCCGCGCCACCGGCCTCGCGTCACCGGCCGCCATTACCCCGGACGTAATCGACCCCCGGCGCCCCGCGCGGCATCGTTGCGGCTACCGGGACTCGGCCGGCGCACGCAAGCTGGGCTAACTATCAGGTACAGAGACGTATCTAACCTGCGGACAGAAAAAGCCCCGATCGCCGTCCGCTGGGGGGTGGAGGGCAACCGGGGCTGTCAGAGGCGCTACTTGGCGGCGTTGACGGCATCCGTCTCGTTGTGGCAGGACCTGGGGTTCCCGCCGGCCCGTCAGGAGCTGGGGCTCCCACGACGCGCCGTGTACGGGGTCAAGGTTGCCGGGTCGATGACGATGACGAATCCGTCCCCGTAGGGACGCTTCGACCACCCCTTGCGCAGCTTCGGTTTCGCGGGCTTCATCACCGTGTACTGCCTCATCACGTCCGCGTACCGCGGATCGGTCCACTTCTGCATGTCGGCCTCTCTATCCGTTCCCCCGACGGTAGAGCCGACGGGGGGAACGGGCGCCACGAAACGTCAGTTCGGGCCCGTGTTACCGCAGTCGCCGCCGCACGTTCCCTCAGGCGGCGGCGGGGAGTGCTCGCAGCTGGCGGCGATAGGGATGGTGCCGTTGCTGGGCCCGGCCCACAGCGCGGCCTCCGGGGTGTAGCCGGCAGCCCTGATGGCGTCCTGGGTGCGGGCCAGGGCGTGGGGATCGTGGCGGCTGGTGTCTGGAGGCTCGGGTACGTGGTGGACGAAGATGCCGATCGCGTTGGCGAGTTGGGCCTTGATGCGGGTGTGGAGGATGAGCGCGTGCCAGCCCTCATCTACTACCCGGGACGGCTTCAGGCGGGCGCCGGGGTTGAAGGCGCAGGCCGCCTCGAACTTCAGTGCCTCCTCGGTGATGCTCCGGGCAACGGCCTCTTCCATGCCGGGGTTGTTGCGCTGGACGGTCCCTGCGACGGCTGTGAACTCCTCGTCCGTCAGCAGGGCTCGGGCGTCCCGTGTGGCGGGCGCCTGGGTGGTGATACTCATAGGTGCCTCCTGTTCTGGTGGATGGGTGGTGGAACCCGCTCCGGCCGCTTTCCTGGCTGGGATGTGTCGGCCGGGGCGGGGGTCAGTGAGTGCCGTGCCTCTATGTAGCGGCGAGCGGGGACCCCTCCTCCGACCTCACTCAAAGGGAGATGGGGCCCCGCCTTCCTCGCGCGACGCCGCTATGGGCGACGCACGAGGGGCTTGTGTACGGCATGACGAGGGGCCGGTCCTGCCTCTCCTCATTGGCCGTCGGTCGTCTTGCCGGCGTTCCGGTCGTAAGCGCGCACGTGATTGGTGGCAATCGTCACCTGACTGCGCTCACCGCTCACGCTTGCACCCTTGGCGGCCTTCTTCACTGTTCCCTTGGCTGCCTTGACGGTCTGCTTCTTACTCACGTTGCTGTTGTTCTCCTGATTCACACGGGACACCGGTCTGTCCGGTAGGTGCTGGCGGGCGAGTACCCGCCCCTCACCCGCGCGTCGCCGGTACTGCGCGTCACGCGGGGGGCTTTATCGGGACAGGGCCGACGGCCGTGACCTGCGCCGACCCTGTCCCGTTCCGCGCTCCGCGCGGGGGAACGGAGGAGCACGGAGTCTGTAGGTGTTGCTACGCCCGAACCAGCCGCATGGCCACGGCCACGACGAGGGCGACAAGGGAGACGATCAGCAACCACACACCCGCACAGCACGCAGCCAGCGTCTTGTACGCGTCTCTGGCACGCTGCATGTCACGTCACCTCCGGTAGCGGGTCGTCCGGGTGGGCGGAGATGTAGAGAGTCACGACGTGATGTGGGAGGCCTCCGCCGGCGCTGACGAAGTACCCGCTTGCGTTTGCCCAGTCCCGGACTCGGTGGTTCCACTCGGCACGCTGCTGACGTAGAGATTTGGGTCCCGCACCGTCACGCGTCCGCTCGATCAGGGCCTCTACGTCGCCCATGGCCACACCGCATCCCTCTGCGGGTACGGTGAGCCACACAGTTCGCCGTGTGGCTACGTAGGTCCTGTGAGTGGGATGGCGGCCGGTATGCGTCAGTGCCCATACCTCCGGGCCCACTCGGGACCCGATCGACGTGTCCGCCGACTCCTCGCACGTCTCGCACTGCGCGTCGTAGACGATCCGGTGCGTTGCGCCACGATCCGGATGCGGCCCCAGCAGCCATCCGACGGACCGGAGGAGAACCCTGGTCACCGCGGGGCCCCCTCAGGCTTCGGCGCCGGGCGGTGGATCGGGCAGTCGCATCGGGGCCATGTCGCAGAGACGCCCTCGTCTCGCGTTTTCGCGGGGTGGACGGTGTAGCGGGGTACGACGGTCGTCCGCACGCCGCCCGGACTCAGACGGTAGACGGAGATGGTCATGGTCGTGACGGTCATGAGGCCAGTTCCTTGGCGCTCCGCCACGCGGCCCGGAGGTCCCGCGCCTCTCCGCAGTCGACGCCGTTCGTTCGGCAGCCCGCGCACTTCTGTGCGTGGTCGAGGAAGGCGCTGTACGTGCGCTGGACGCTGCCCTCTATGAGCCGTGCTTTCGTCAGCACGGGGCCTGTCAGCGCAAGTTCCGTGCTTGGTCTCTGACGGCTAGTGTTCTCCATTGTCGTCGCTCCTTCGCAGCGTCGGCCGGTCCCGGGTCGTTCGCGCGACGCCGGGACACCTGATACAAGCTACGAAGGTGAGTGCCCTCTGTCTGTGGCACTTTGACTACCCGTCAGGGCTAAGTACCCCAACGAGGCTAGATCTCCAAGTGGATGTTGGCCGCCATGCTGCGCATTTCGGGTGTCAGAGTTCGTCGACCCGCAATGATTCGCCCCAGCACAGTACGGGCGTATGTTTGATGAGGCAGCCACTCAGGTGACGCTGCCTGAATGGACGCCAATTTACTGAACGCCTCCGTGTACTGCCGAGTCTTGGCGTACGCGTCTACGACGTCCAGCAAGTGACGATGACGTTCTCCCTTTACGGGGCGTAGTCCGCTTGCGGGGACTCGGTCGGCAAGGTGCAGCACGACATCCGGACGGTCAATGACACTGGCGTTCTCTGTTCGCATGAGGTGCACCGTTGTTGGCCCGAAGGTTCGCAGCGGGTCGGTCTCGGGCGCATACTCCCTGCCGAGTGTGGCAGCAGCCCCTTGGGCCAGCCTGATTGCGTCAGCAGCCTGTCCTTGCTGGGAGTTTCGTACGGCAGCTGACGACATTTTAAGGAGAAGCCGCCCCCATGTACTTAGTTCCGTCGGCGTCGCACGGGACATACGCGGTTCGGTCTCGTCGGCCCACTTCACGGCAAGGTCCAAGGCACTGTCCAGCCGCCCTTGGCGCATCAGCATCCAGCAATGTGTGTTAATCGTTGCTGCACCCTCCAAGCGGTCGCCTGCCTCGTCCAAGGCCCGATCGAGCGCGGTTTCCGCAGCGTTGTACAGACGGGTCTGGACCATGAGCACTCCGGCAAGTTGCAGAAGCCGTACGCGGACGGCGCGGCCCTCGTCCCCTAGCGCCTCAGCATCACGGAGCATGGGTGGCAGCACTGATGCCAGCGTGGCGTAGTTGTGGGCTTTATACACCGGCATAGCTGCTGCCAGACTCGCGCGTACGCCCTCCACGGTCGGCATGTCATCGTCCAGTTCCGGAATCACTGGCGGACGCTCAAGAGACCGTCGTACGCCATCCCATTGCTCCTCGGTACCTTTCACCGGCCCTTCTTCGGTAGGACCGTTGACGAGGCGCATGGTTGGCACACGGAGCGAGGCGGCAAGCTTCCGCAGCGTTTCAAGGCGTGCGCTGGAGCGCTCCCCTTGCTCAAGCTTCCGAATGATCGACAGCGACACGCCCGACGCTTTCGACAACTCCCCCTGGGTGAGTCCGCGCCGCTTCCGGATCTCTTTGACGTTCTTGCCTGTCTCGCTCATACCACAAGGGTACGGCCATTGCCCCCTCCCCCCAACGCAAAGAAGCCCCCGACATCTCATCCGTGAGATGTCGGGGGCTTCATCGTCCTACTGAGGTTGAACTCGTGATGTCGTGCTGTTGATCAGGCAGGTCGGATGGTCAGGCCGGTTTCGTTGAGGCAGCCGTCGATGAGGTGGCTGCGGTACTGGATGTGCCGTAGGCCACGCCGGATGCGCTGGTCGAGGTGTTCGGGGGTGCTGAAGGCGACGTTGGAGAGCCAGCCGCGCCGCAGGAGGGACCAGATGCCCTCGACGGGGTTGAGGTCGGGCGCGTAGGGCGGCGGATAGTAGATGGTCAGCCAGTCCCGGGCTTCGGCGAACTCCCGCAGTCCGGAAGCCTTGTGGACGTTGAGGTTGTCCCAGACCAGTAGGATCGGGCCGCCGAGCTGCTGGTGGGCGGCGCTCAGCAGGTCCCGGTAGTCGCGCCAGGAGAAGCTCTTGCGCCCGTCACGCCGGTCGTCGTCTCTGCGCGGTCGGTAGATCAGCCTCGACCGGTGGCCGGGTTTGTAGCAGGTCAGCGCGGCAATGGATATCCGTCTGCGAGAGCGGCCGCGGACCCGGACCACCGGGGTGCGGCCTCTCTGCGACCATGTCTTTGCGTGCGGCGGCGTCATGGAGAAGCCGGCTTCGTCCTCGAAGACGAGCCAGGCGCCACGGGCCGCCGCGAGCCTTCCGCGCAGGGCCACACCTCCTTGACCCACCCGGCGACAGCCTCGTCATCCCGCTCCATGGCGCGTCGGGCCGGGACCTGGCAGGACCAGCCGTTACGCACCAGGAGCTTGCGCACGCCCTGGATCGTGTAGGTCAGGTGGAAGCGCCGGCCGATCACCGTCTTCACACGGCTCAGAGTCCAGCGCTGGTCCTCCCAGCCGTACATGGCCGGCCCCTTGGCCAGCTCCGCCTCCAGCTGAGCAAACTGCTTCTCGCTCAGCCTCGGCAGCGACGCCGGCCCCTGTGACCGCAGAGCACGTGGACCGCCCTGGTCCCACACCTGCCGCCACCTCTGCTCCGAGCGGACACTGACGCGCAAGTCTTTGGCGATCACCGAACTCGCCCCGCGGGCCCGTCCCGCCGGTTCTCACGCGGACTTGGCAGTGGCCCGCGCGCCGAAGTGCACATACCTGGAGCCGTCCGCCAGCGCGTAGAAGACCACCGGTATCCAGGCGTCCCTCTCGTTGCGCCGTCCGGCGAACACGGTCTTCGACGGCGTCTCCGACACCGGTACCAGGTTCCAGAAGAGCGGTTCGAACGAGTCCTTCAGGCCGTCGGCGCCCTCGTACTTCACCTGGAGGACGCCCTCACCGACGGGCCGGTCGGTGACGGTCATCAGGAACCCCTCACGCCGGTAGCCGCCGACGAACGGCGTGGGATCCACGGCCGGTTGCGCGGGCTCCGCGGCCGGGGCCCCTGCCGCAGGACCGAACCCCGACATGGTCACCCCGGCGAGTTCGGCGGTCAGCTCGCGGCAGAGCGTCTCGAAGACCTTCGGCGCGGCGCCCCCGCCGTTGGTCAGGAGCGCGAGCGCGATCCCCGCCTCCGGGATGGCGCGCAGGTAGGCGAGCTGACCGAACGTACTGCCGTCGTGACCGAAGCCGCGCGCGCCGTCCCACTCGAACAGGCCCCAGCCCAGGCCCCAGTGGGCGCCGAGGAACCACTGGTCGGGCAGCTCGACCTCACGCGTCAGCATCGCCTTCACGGCCCCGGCGGAGAGCACTCGCGTGCCCTCCGGCGCCGTACCGCCGTCGATGAAGAGCCGGGCGAACCGCACCACATCGGCGGCGGTGGCGGAGATCCCGCCGTACGGGCCCGCCGAGCGGGGCAGCATGTTCCACAGTGGCGTGGGGACCGGGACCTCGCCGGGCTCGCCCATGTGTCCCATCGCGGCGCGGAATCGGAGCACCTCCTCGGGCAGTGTCATCGTGTGCGCCAGCCCGAGCGGGTCGCAGAGCATCTCCTTGAGCGCCTCGTCCCAGGTCAGGCCGGTCACGACCTCGACGATACGGCCGAGGACGTTGTACGCGGTGCTGGAGTACGACATGGTGGCGCCGGGCGGGTTGGTGAGCCCGACGTTTCTCACGCCGTCGACATAGCGTGCGAGGCAGTCGTCGCCCCGGCCGGTGTCGCTCACGAAGTCGCCCTCGATACCGCTGGTGTGGTTGAGCAGCTGCCGCACCGTGATCGTTCCGCCGGCCGCCGCGTCGGCGACGGCGAAGTCCGGCAGGACGTCCACGACCGGCGCGTCCAGGTCCAGCTTCCCGGCATCGGCGAGGAGCAGCACCAGCGTGGCGGTGTAGCCCTTGCTGATCGAGCCGATCTGGAAGACCGAGTCCGTGGTCGCCCCGACGCCGGTCCCGGTGTGCAGGATCCCGCTCGCCAGCTCATGGATCTCACCGCCGGCGAGTACGGCGAGGGAGGCGCCGGGGATGTGATGCGCGGCGAGGAGCTCATCGAGCCGGGCCTGCCAGCGAGCGGAGTCGAAGGCCGGGGCCGTGGCGGCGTGCCGGTTCAGGTGCGGGCTCTGTGACATGTCATCTCCTGCGGCTTCGAATGGTGACGAGGGACAAGCGACGACGAGCACCTACGTACGGCGTTCATCACTCCGCACACTGTACGGAGCCCGTACAGTGTGCGCAAGCGTGCACGCCGTACGGTCGGTCGATGTCGCCCGCTATGCCACCGACTCCACCCTTGTGGGAGCGCTCCCACTACTGGCAGCATGCGTTGCTGTGCCGCACCTACTCGCCACGGTCCGCCCCTACCGCCCCGAGGACCTTCCCGCGCTCCACGACATCTGCGTACGCACCGCGGACGCGGGCGGGGATTCCCGGCACCTCTATCCGGATCCGGACCTGATGCCGAGCATCTTCGCCGCGCCGTACGCGGCGCTGGAGCCCGAGTCGACCTTCGTCCTCGACGACGGACGGGGCCGGGCCGTCGGCTATGTCCTCGGCACGTCCGACACCGCCCGCTTCGTCAGGGCCTTCCGCGAGGTGTGGCTGCCGCCGCTCGCCGCCCGCTATCCGGAACCGGTCGGCCCGGCCCGTACCCCGAGCGAGGAGATGATCGCCCTGCTGCACCGGCCGGAGCGGATGATCCTGCCCCAACTGGCCGGTTATCCCGCGCATCTGCATATCGATCTGCTGCCCGCCGTGCAGCGCCAGGGGTACGGCCGGGTCCTGATGCACACCTTTCTGCGCGCCCTGCGTGACCGGGGAGCCGACGCGGTCCATCTCTCGATGGTCACCGCCAACGCCTCCGCCCGCGCCTTCTACGACCGGCTCGGCTTCCAGGAGATCGCGGTGCCGGATCCCGGTCCGCTCACCTATCTCGGGCGCTCGACCTCACTCGCCGACGGTTGAGTGGACAGCGCATCGGTTTCGACGCGGGTGTCATGGGGATACGAAACGAACGCGAATCGCCGGGAGTCGGGACTCCAGCTGTTGACGTTGATCGTCCCCTGCCCGCCGAACACCGGCACACGTGCCAAGGGCGTGGACCAGTCCGTGGTATCGACGAGGACCAGCTCCACATCGTGGTCTACGGGATGGCCCACGGTCCCCGCCGGATACTGGAGATACACGGCCAAGCGTCCGTTCGGCGCGAGGTGGGGGAACCAGTCGACGGTATCGGTCGAGATCAGCCGCTCGATCTTGTCCGCGGAGGGGTTTTCGCTTGGCACCCTGGCCAGTTGGGCGTGCCCGGGTTTCGATGCCCAGCGCTCGGTGTTGAAGTAGATCCATTCACCGTCGGGGGACCACTCGGGACCGTCGATGTGGCCCGCGCCCGTGTCCACCACCGTGACCCGACCACCATCAGAGGCCACCAGAGCGAGCCTGCCCGGACCGCCCGCCCCGTCGATCCTGACAAAGCCGAGCGTCGTTCCGTCGGGCGAGACTCCATGCAGGAAGTGCCAGACGTCGTCCTCGTCGGTGACCCGGCGGACGCCGCTGCCGTCCAGCGCCCCGCGATAGATGTGGCCATCCATCGCGGACATGAAGATGGCTTCACCGCCGGGATCGAGGACGTGGTCGTTGTTGAGAGCCGGCAGCCCCTCGTAGGCGATGCGACGAGGCTCGGCCGGGGATTCGAGAGGGAATGCCCACAGCCCGCCCTCGCCGTTCAGATACAGCGTGTTTCCGTCGGCTCCCCAGTTGGGCGCCTCGAAGACCGTGTGGTCGAACTCGGCGATGACCGAGTCCGAACGGGCCGCCACATCGAACACGTGGAGTCGACACGTCTGGCCTTCTCCAAGACCTCGGAAGAGGCCCGACGGGTCCTCCCCGACGGGGGGCGCCAATTCGCCCGGTGAAGGAACGTTCTCCGCGAGGTCGGCGCCGTCGAGCGGAGTCGGTTGAGAGTGCTCGTCGTTGCCCCCGGTGGGCACGGAGGGTGTGGTCATTTCCGGTTACTCCTCGGACAGCTGGTTGTCAGAACGTGACGGGGAATCAATGATGAACGCGACGGTGTCGACGCCCGGCTTCCGGGCGACCTTCGCGGTGAGTTTCGCGCCGCCCGGCGGCGACCTGGGACACGACGACGTTCGCCGGCAGACCGAAGTCGGTCCGGAGCGCTCCGGGGCAAGCGAAACCGGCGAACCCGCCCGGAGGCGGGCCCGCCGGTCGGGAAGCGGCGGTGCGTGGGCTCAGTCGTCGATCGCCGCACCATACCGGGCGTCCGCGTACGGCGCGCCGAGCGAGCCGCCGCCGTACGACCACGAGCCGGTGGCGCCGACGCCGCCCGAGCCCGCCGAGAAAACCCAGACCGCACCGTCATGCGTGTTCTCGCCGGGGGCGGCGGCCAGGAGCCCGGACTTTCCGTCGCGGTTCGGGTCCACCAGCCGGACCTGCCCGCCGAACCGGTCGCCCTTCTCGGCGGCGCCGGGGACATGCGGCGAGTTCTGGTTGAAGTCCCTGGACCTGACGGTGGTCAGACCGTCGGGCGAGCCCCGCAGCACCCATACGGCGCCCGCGTCCGCGACCGAGCCGATGTCCTCGCCCGGGGCGCCGATGGCCAGATCGGCGTAGCCGTCGCCGTCCGTGTCACCGAGCGAGAGATCCGTGCCCCAGCCGTCGCCCTCCTCGGCGGCTCCGGCCACGCCCGGCGAGTCCTGCGTCAGGTACCGCGGCGGGCTGCCGGGCCCCTCGACGCCGGCCGGGCCCTCCTCGCTCCCGTAGTAGACACCGACGACTCCACCGGTGAACGTTTCACCGCCGTCGTCCGGGCTGTGGGGCTCGCCGGTGACCAGATCGTCGTAGCCGTCGCTGTTCAGATCGCCGGAGGCGGCGACCGGGCCGCCGCGCAGCTCCCGGACGCGGGTCAGACCGTCGGCGCCGCCCGCCCAGTGCGCCGACCAGCCGTGGCCCGGCTCCTCGCCGCCGCTGACGCCCGAGACGACCAGGTCGGCGTAGCCGTTGTTGTCGTAGTCGCCGGTGGTGAGCGAGGTGGGCTGGATCGCCCGGCCGGCCGCTGCCACCCCGGACCGGTCGGCGCCCGTCAGGGCCCCGGAGTCCGTACGAACGGCCCGCGGCCGGAACGCACTTGTGGCGGCGCCCGGAGCGGCGGGTTCGAAGAGATGAAGCCGCAGATCGGTCCGGTCGAGCACGGCCAGCAGATCGCCGGGGGTGTCGGCGGTGAAGCGGGCCGCGGCGAGCCCGGCCCCGAACCGCTTCCCCGCGGTGGGCCGGTCCGCCTCCAGCCACTGACCGGCTCCACCGCTGAGGCCCTTGGGAGAGCCCCAGAGGATCACGATGCCGCCCGCGTCGGCGACCGTACCGATGTCCTCGCCGGGGATGCCCACGATGGCGTCGTCATAGCCGTCGCTGTCGAGGTCACCGGAGGCCAGCGCCTTGCCGAAGCCGTCGCCGGCCTCGGCGGCTCCGGGGACGCCCGGGGTGTTCTGGCCGATGACGGCCCGGCCGGTGGTGGTGATGCCCTTGGCCGAGCCGTACTGCACGGTGACATAGCCCGCGCCGCGGTGGCCTCCGACCGTCGCCCCCGGAGCGCCGGTGAGGACGTCCTCGTACCCGTCCCCGTTGAAATCGGTGTTGCGGTCGGCGGCGTGTGTCCCGCCGGGAGTGCCGGCCTGGGCCGCCGGGGCGGCGGTGATGGCCGCGCCCGCCAGCAGCAGGAATGAGGCCGAGGCCACGGCGATGCTGTTCTTGCGCACGAAAACGGCTCCTTTGATGAGGAATGCCAGGCTGGTGCGGGGGTGTTGGGAAAGCGCCCGTTCTTTCCTGTGCATGTTGGACGGCGGATGGGGCGGGAGGGTTGTACGAAGGCGGCGGGGCGATACGGAGGCGGGCCGTCCGTCCGACCGCGCGCCACCGTCGGACCCCGCTCGCCGGATCCACGCGCCGTCATGGCAGTGTGGGCGCCCGACCGCTGACGCGAGGAGACACCATGGGCGAGAGCGCCGACGGCACCGGCACCGGCACCGGCACCGGCACCGAATCATGTCTCGGCTTCACCGACTGGACATGGCTGAACCGGCCCGCCCAGTGGGCCGCGTACGACGACGCCCTGGACATCACCACGGAGCCGGACACGGATTTCTGGGTGACCACGCACTACGGCTTCGTACGGGACACGGGACACGCCCTGCTGCGGCCGGTGCCCGCGTCGTTCCGGCTGCGGGTCACGTTCTCCGGTGACTACCGCGAACAGTACGACCAGTCCGGGCTGTTGCTGCGGCTCGACGAGAAGAACTGGATCAAGACCGGCATCGAGTACGTCGACGGCCGGCAGCAGCTCAGCGCCGTCGTCACGCGCGAGGTGTCGGACTGGAACGTCGTACCACTGGCCCACCTCACCGACACCCCGGCACCGGTGACCGTCGAACTGCGGCGCGAGGGCGACACCGTCACGATCCTCTACGGTCTCGACGGCGAGCCCGCGACGATGCTGCGGCTCGCCTACTTCCCGCCGGAGGCGGCCGCGCAGGCCGGACCGATGTGCGCGTCCCCCGACGGCACGGGCTTCACCACGCGGTTCACGGCGCTGCACCTCGAAACGGCCTGATCCGGCAGGAGCGGAGCGCTCCGAACGGCCGGGCCGCCGGTGGCGAGGGCCGTTCCAGCGCCATATAAGGGTGCGGGCCCTCTGGTGCCGGGCGCGGCGGGACGCTTTGCTTGTCGGGTCCCGTCGTCTCCGTCCCCCGCCTCCCGCAGCCTTCCACCGCCGAGGAGCCCCGCCATGACGACTGTTCCCGTACCCGGTCCGCGCCGACTGCCGTTCGTCGGGAATCTGCCCGCCTTCGCGCGCGATCCGCTCGGCTTCTTCACCCGGCTGCGCGGCCACGGTGACCTCGTCGAGTGGCGGCTCGGACCGCAGCGGGCCCTGTTCCTCTCCCGTCCCGAGCACATCGGCGAGTTGCTCACCGGCATCGAGAGCGAGTACCGCCACCCCGAACTCGGCTGGGCGTTCAAGCTCGTTCTCGGCGAGGGCGTCGTCACCTCGGAGGGGCCCTCCTGGCGCCGCAAGCGCGCCCTCGTGCAGCCTGCCGTACGCCCCCGCCAGGTGCGGGGCTACGCGGAGACGATGTCCGACTGCGCGGCCACGCTCGCGGAGTCCTGGCGGCCCGGTCAACGTCTCGATGTGCGTGACGTGATGCTGGGGCTCACCCAGCGGATCGCCGTACGGACGCTCTTCGGCGCCGACACCGCGGGGCGCGAGTCCACGATCGGACCGGCGATGGACATCGCCCAGCGGGCCATAGGCGACGAGTTCCGCGGCGTCACGCTGTTTCTGCCGTCCTGGGTACCCACCCCGGGCCGCCGGAAGCTGAGGCGGGCCGTCGCCGTCATCGACCATGAGGTGGCCCGGGTCACCGGGTTACGCCGCCGCAGCGGCGAGGAGCGCGACGACTTGCTGAGCCGGCTGCTCGCGGCCCGGGACGAACAGGACCGGCCGCTCACCGACAGGGAGATCCGGGACGAGGCGGTCACCCTCTACATCGGCGGGCACGAGACCACCGGCACCACGCTCACCTGGGCCTGGTATCTGCTCTCCCGCAACCCGGAGGCGCGCGCCAGGCTCACCCGCGAACTCACCGACGCCCTCGACGGCCGGGCGCCCGGCCATGACGATCTCCGGCTGCTGCCCTGGACCGAGCAGATCATCAAGGAGACGCTGCGGCTCTATCCCCCGGTCTGGCTGATGACCGGGATCGCCAAGGAGCGTTCGACACTGGGCGGTCATCCGGTCGCGGAGGGCACCGTGCTCTGGTCCAGCCAGTGGAGTGCCCATCGCGACGCGCGCTGGTTCCCCGACCCGGAGGCGTTCCGTCCCGAGCGGTGGGACGCCGACGCTGCCGCCGCCGTACCCGACCACGCGTGGTTCCCGTTCGGCGGCGGTTCGCGCGCCTGCCTCGGGGCCAGATTCGCGATGGTGGAGGCCGTCCTCGTACTGGCCACGCTCGCGCAGCGCTTCCATGTCGACGTGGACGGGGGCGAGATCCCGCCGCGCACGGGGCTCACCCTCCAGCCGTCACGTCCCGTACACGGCACTCTCCACGCCGTCCGGAGCCGGCACGACAAGTCCTAGAGACCGCGCTTCCTCGCGCTCTCCGTGGCCGCGCCCATGCCGAGGCCCGCCACGATCAGCACGATGGACACATAGATCTCGTAGCCGTCGAAGTAGCCGATCCTCGCCACCACCGACCAGAGGCTGAACCACCCGTCCGTCCATTCGTGCAGCAGTCCTCCCACGCCTTGGGACAACAGGAGGAAACACAGGATCCCGCATACCGTCTTCACCCCTCGAAGCTACAAAGGGCGAGCTCAGCACGGCTATTGGCCTTCAGGAGCGGCCTCGGTGACCAAAGTCGCGAGCGCGGTCCCGCTCGCCCGTCCGAAAGTCGGCACATGCGGTGGCCCCCACGTCCTGTCGGCCGGACGCGGGGGCCACCGTACTCACCCGGTCACGCCGCCGGCGCGGCCACCGCGGACGCTCCGGAGGCCGTCGCCGCGATCCTGATCTCCGCCCGCTGCGTGACGCCGTTGACCGACACGGCGAGGATGACCGTCCCGGGCCGCAGCGCCGTGAGCGTGCCCGTCGCCGGATCGAACACCGCCGCGTGGCGTGCGCGGGCGCCGTTCCGGTCGCCGATACGGAGATTCGGGGAGCCCGTCCAGTCGGCGCTGAGCGGGAAGCCGACCGGGACCGCTCTGGTCCCCTGGGTGACGGTCGCCGTGGCGCGGGCGCTGTGCCCGGGGGTCAGCGCGGCCGGCGCGTCCAGCGTGAGTACGTCGGTGTGGGCGCGGGTCTGTACGGAGACCCAGTCCGGACCGCCCTTCCACGGAGTCAGCCGCGCGGTCGACTGCGCGCCCCGCGAGACCTGGTCGACCCCGATGAGCGACCAGCCGGTGAACCCGCCCTCGTTCGCCGGGGCCGCGGGTGCCTTGCCCGAGTTCCCGTTGATCAGATACGGCACTCCGTTCACCCGCGACGCGTCGAAGACACCGACATGGCCGCCGATGAACCCCGCGCCCTTGCCGGTGGTCCGGCGGAAGTCCGCGAGCCACTGTTCCAGGAGGGCCGCCTCCTTGCGGTCGCTCAGCTCGCTGGCCTTCTGGACGGTCGGATCGCGCGGCGGTACGTGCTCGATCACCATCACCGAGCGGACCCGGTCGTCCTTCGCGGCCGCGTCCAGCTGCTCCCGTACCGCCTTGATCTGCGCCAAGCCTCCGCCGCGCAGCGTCAGACTCGATGTGTCGAGGGTGAGGAAGCGGGTCCCCCGGTGGTCGAAGATCCGCTGGGCGGGGCCGAACCGGTCCACGAAGTTGTTGATCGTGCCGCCCATCACCTCGTGGTTGCCCGGTACGTAGTACCAGGGCACGGAGTCGCCCAGTTCCTCGGTCAGGAGTGTTCCGGCGAAGGCGAGATCCGCCGGAGATCCCTCGTCCACCAGGTCACCGTTGATGACGAGGAAGTCGGGCTTCGCCGCCTTGATCTCGCGCAGGGTACGGCGTGCCTGCGCCACGATCGCGCTGTCGGGGTCACGGGCGACGAACTGAGCGTCGGACATCACCGCGAACCGCCAGTCACTGGCGCTGGTTTCGGCCGCCGAGTCGATCAGCGGATCGGCCGGGCGCGGCTGGGCGGGCAGCTCCACCGTCGGCGGCACCTGCGCCGTCAGTCCGTCGATCACGATCTCGCCCGTGTACTGCTTGGTGGCTGCGGTCTCCGCGAGATAGAAGCGGTACACACTGAGCGGCGTCGCGGCCCCGGCCGGTACGGCGAAGGTCACCTGCCGCCAGCCGGTCCAGGTGATGTACGGGCCGCGCAGCAACTGGTCGGAACCCGCCGCGTCCTTCAGATGCAGAGTGGGCCAGGCGCCCTTGCCGTCGCCCTTGATCCAGAGCGTGAAGGACTGGGGCTGGCCGGGCACCGGGATCGGCTGGGGCGGGTTCGCGTACGCGGCGCGGGTGGCGGTGGAGCGGGTGAAGTCGTAGGCGAGGGTGAGCCCGGTGCCGGTGTGGCCGTCCGGGGTGGCCGAGACCTGGCCGTCCGCCCGTGCCTGGCTGAAGGTCCAGGACGCGGCGTCGTCGAAGGCGGAGACCGGCTGTTCGTCGAGCCCGACGCTGACGGCGAGGACGGTCGTGACGCCGCCCGCCTCGGCCGTGACGCGCCCGGCGCCGCTGCCCTTCAGGGACTTCACGGTGAAGGAGCCCCGGCCGTCGTCGGTCACGGAGAAGAGCGACCGGTCGTAGTCGAGCCGTACGTCGCGGGGTTCGATGGGTGCGCTGGTCCCGTGTGCGTCGAGGCCGACGATGCCGAAGGTGCCGGTCGCCGTGGCGTCGGCGAGTCCGACGCGCCGGGTGGTCGGCTGGATCCGGTCGAGTCCGTCGAGCACCGTCAGTTCCGTGCCGCCTCCGGCCCGTCCGCGTTCGGCCCGTACCTCGGTGGTGCCGCTGCCGCGCGCGGTGAACACCCCGTCGGAGTCGACCCGGCCCACCGAGGGCCGTACGGCCCGCCAGCGCGGATCGCCCGTCGCGGGCCCGTAGGTCTCGTCGTATCCGGCCGCGGTGAGCGTACGGGTCAGTCCGGGGAAGACCCGCTCGGGGTGGCCGCCCTTGACGGGGTCGACGCTCGGGGCGGCGCCGACGGGGGTACGGGGTTCGACCCAGAAGCCCGTGAGCCGTCCGCTGCCGTCCGGCGCGGTGAGGGCGAGGCCGTTGGGGACCGTGCGCTGGCTGCCGTCGGAGGGGCTGTTCTCCACGCGCAGCGCGTCGCTGCCCGGTGCGCGGGCGACCAGTGTGGACGAGCCGCCGCCGTCGAGGTTGAGCGCGCTGTGGGCGCCGGCGCGCCGCATCAACTGGCCCAGCTCGGTGAGGGTGACACCGCCGCTGTCGGTCTGCCGGCCGTCGACGGTGATCACCTGCATGGTGGTGCCGTCCCGCGAGAACCCGACGGCGGTGCGTGGCGCGGCGGTGTTGTTGCCCTCGCCGTCGTGATTCTGCGCGACACCGTCCACGACGAGCAGTTCACGGCCGCCCACAGCGGTCCGCGGCACGGATCCGCGCTCGGTGCGCGGCCGGTACTCCAGGGTGACCGGGTCCCCGGGGCGCAGGGCGCGGAGCGCCTCGGCGCCCGCTTCCCGGCCGACCAGGACGGTCGTGCCCTCGGCGATCGCTCCGGTGCCGGGACGGTCCGTCACGGAGACGACCCGGCCGTCCCGTACGGCGGCCTCGGCCACGGGGGTCGCCCGGTCCACGGTGAGCGCGCGGTCGGCCACACCCCAGCCCGCGTTGTACGCGCCGATGCCGCCGGCGGGCACATTGGCCGCGTTGTAGGCGTTCAGGGCGCGCGGCCCCGAGGGGAGCGTCACGGTGCCGTCGAAGTACAGCTTCAGGAGGCGCCCGGCGTTCCCGGGGCCGATACCGATGGCCTGGTTGACGCCCGGCGCGGGTGAGTGCGTGACCTCGCCGTCCGCGATCCCGGGGCCCTGGGGCGCGCCCGTCTCGTTGATGTCGAAGAAGTCCGCGTTGATCGCGGCGACGGTACGGCGTCCGGGTCCCGCGTCATGGCCGGCGGCCAGTTCCGAGACCGTACGGCGGTCGGAGACCTTGCCCGACGAGAGGTAGTCGGCCTGAGCGCCGGTGCCGTCGAGGTCGACGGAGAGCGCGTCCACGCGCAGCCACTTGTCGGATTCGAGCCGGTCGTACGAGGTGAGCCGGACGCCGGGGGCGATCGGGCGCGAGGCCCGCGCGGTCTCGATGCCGTCGGCGTCGGCGACGGATCTCGGCGTTCCGGTGGCTCTCGGGTCCGTGGTGGCCGCGCTCGCGGGTGGTGGCGCGACCGGCCGCAGTACCTCCGCGGCGATACGGGGTCGGGGGTCGGGGGTGGAGTCGGCGGAGGACGGGGATACCGCCCCCACCGTCAGAGCGGTCACAGCCGCGAACAGCACGGCGGTCCGCCCGGCGATGCCTGGGCCCACAACTTCTCCTGGAAGACGGTGGATACGCATGGCTTGCGCGATGTCGGCCGCCAGCATTGCCGTGCTCACACCAATGAACCAGGGGTTCGCGGATACGTCGGGGAGAACACGCGGTGACAGGGGGGAACGGGGCAGCGAATCCGGCCGGTATCAGACGCCGCGTCGGAAGCTGCGCCGCCGTCAGAAGCTGTCCCGGCTCACATGGACGGCCGGGGCGTGCGTGGCGTCAGACGCTGTCACGCCGCAGGAGCAGCAGGGCCATGTCGTCCCCGCCGCTCCGCTCCCCCACCGCCGCGAACAGCAGGTCCGCCAGATCCTCCAGATCCGCCGGGCCCGTCCGTACGGTCTCCCTGAGCCCCTCCAGGCTCTCGCCGAGGTCGATGCCCGGCTGCTCCACCAGCCCGTCGGTGCAGAGCAGCAGCGTGTCACCGGGCCCCAACACTCCCGTGGTCACCGGATAGCCGATCCCGCCGAGCTCCGCGAACTCCGCGGAGAGCCCGAGGGGCAGTCCGCCGGACGCCTCGATCCAGTGGCAGCTGCCGTCGGCGCGCCGGACCAGCGGGTCGAGATGGCCCGCCCGTACGATCCGCAGCCCTCCGGTCGACAGGTTCACCTCCGCGTAGGTGCAGGTCGCGAAGCGGTCGGTGCCCAGTTCGCGCAGCAGGGCGGAGGCGCGGGCCATCGCGGTGTCGGGCGGATGCCCCTCGGCGGCGTACGCCCACAGCGTCATGCGCAGCTGGCCCATGACCACGGCCGCGTCCGTGTCATGGCCCTGCACATCACCGATCGTCAGCCCGACGCGGTTGCCGGGGAGCGGAAGCACGTCGTACCAGTCACCGCCCACACTCCGGCCGATGCGCGCGGAGCGGTAGCGGAAGACAGTCCGCGCGCCGGGGACCTCGGGGACGTGCCGGGGCAGCATCGCCCGCTGGAGATCCTGGGCGAGGTCGTGCTCCTGCTCGTAGAGGATGGCCCGTTGCAGACTCTGCGCGATACCGCTGGAGAGCGCGACCAGCAGATTGCGTTCCTCGGCGCTGAAGTCGCCGTGCCGGGGGTAGAGCAGCCCCATGGCGCCGATCATCGTGCCCTGGGCGAGCAGCGGCAGATAGGCGCCGGAGGCCACGGACAGCGGCTCGACATGCGGCCAGAGGAGCGGATAGGAGGACCGGAAGTCCTCGCGCGAGGTGATGAAGCGGGGCCGCTGGGTGCGTACCACCTCGCTCATCGGGAACTGGGCGTCGATCCGGGTGTACCGCAGCTCCGGTACGTACGACCCCGACCGGCCCTCGGCGATCGTCCGGATCCACCCGCCCTCCACCACGCCCAGCATGACGCTCACGGCCTTGAGATGGCCGAGCGCCTCCTCGTCCCGCAGGACGTCGAGGACGTCCTCGACGGTCTCGGCGCGCGCCAGCAGGACGGTCGTGCGTTCCACCACCCCGGTCATCCTGCGCCGCGCCTCGTCCAGATCGCTTCTGGCGGCCACCTCGGTCAGCTCGTGTTCCGCGTTCCGTACGAGGCCGATGATCCGCCGGGGCCGTCCCACGGCGTCGTAGGCGATATGCCCCTGGGCACGGGTCCACTGTCGTGATCCGTCGCGGCGGACGATCCGGAAGTACGCCGCCACCTCGGTCGCTCCCTCCTTGAGCGCCCGCGCCAGCAGGCTCTTCAGCCGCGCGGCCTCGAACAGCGGCATCCGGCGGACGAGGCTGCGCGGACTGCCGGCGTACTCCTCGGGGCGAAGGCCCAGGATCTGGAGGGCGGGCGCGTTCAGATGCAGCAGCCCGCTGGCGAGATCCCAGTCGAAGCTTCCCATCCGGTTGAGAGCGAGGCTCAGCTCCGGATGGGCGGGCCAGTCGTCCGGCAGCGACACGGCAGCCGGAGGTGCGCCCCGATCAGCCATGGAGCCACCATCTCACCGATCGGCTCGTCCCACTCCTCGAACCACTGCCCGGTCCGGCGCCATGAACACCGGAAAGCGTTTCCCAGCGGGAGCGTGCCGGAGGAAACTGGGTGTCTGCGACCGAGCGTGCGCCAACACTGTCGAAAGAGGACTCCGCTCCCCATGCAGAAACCCGAATCCGTCCCGCGTTCCAGTCCGCTGGACCATCACTATTCCGGGGAGCATCCGCTCCGCACCCTCGCCTATCTCTTCCGGCCCGACCGCCACCGGCTGTCCCTCGCGGTCGTGGTGTTCGCCGTCAAACACATTCCGGTCTGGCTGCTGCCCCTGATCACGGCCAACATCATCGACGTGGTGGTCGATCACGGTCCGGTCGCTGAACTCTGGTACAACACCGGTGTTCTGGTGTTCGTCCTGATGCTGAATTTTCCGCTGGCGCTGCTGTACGCGCGCCTGATGAGCTCCAGCATCCGCCGGATGGGCCGCGAGCTGCGCTCGGCGCTGTGCCGCCGGATGCAGTACCTGTCCATCGGCTACCACGCCCGGGTCAGCGCGGGCGTCCTGCAGACCAAGGTCGTACGGGACGTCGAGGGCGTGGAACAGATGACCCAGCAGAGCGCCGACATGGGGCTCGGCGCCATCATGACGCTGATCGGTGGACTGGCGGTGATCGGCTACCGCGCCCCCGTCGTACTGCCGGTGTTCCTGGTCGTCGTGCCGTTCGCGGCCCTGCTGGTACGCCGGCTGCGCTCCCGGATCCGCAGCAACAACGAGGAGTTCCGGCTGGAGATCGAGCAGCTCTCCTCACGTGTCGGCGAGATGACCACGCTCATCCCGATCACCCGTGCCCACGGTCTGGAGCGGACCGCGCTGCACCGCGTCGACCACACCCTGGAGCGGGTGCTCTCCGCCGGGTTCCGGCTCGATCTGCTCAACGGCCGCTTCGGATCGCTCTCCTGGATCCTGCTCAACACGATGGCGGTCGGCTGTCTCTCGGGCTCGGCGATCGTCGCGTACTACGGATGGCTGGGACTCTCGGCCGGCGACGTCGTGATGATCAGCGCGTTCTTCACGTCGCTGACCGCCTCACTGACCACGCTGATGAATCTGACCCCGATCATTTCCAAGGGCCTGGAGTCGGTCCGTTCGATCGGTGAGGTCCTTCAGGCGCCCGACTTGGAGAGCAATGAGGGCAAGGCGTCCGTCGACCGTATCGGCGGGCGTATCGACTTCCAGGGGATGGGTTTCCGCTATCCCGAGGCGACGGAGCACTCGGTACGCGAGTTCGACCTGTCCGTACGGCCCGGCGAGACCATAGCCCTGGTCGGCGCGTCCGGGGCGGGCAAGTCCACGATCCTGAATCTCCTGATCGGTTTCATCCGCCCCACCGAGGGCCGGATACTGCTCGACGGCGCCGATATGGCCTCCCTGGATCTGCGCACCTACCGCCGCTTCCTGTCGGTCGTACCGCAGGAGTCGATCCTCTTCGAGGGAACCATCCGGGAGAACGTCACCTATGGTCTGGAGGGCGGCACCGACGACGACGCGCTGCGCGGGGCGCTGCTCGCCGCGAACGCGATGGAGTTCATCGAACGGCTGCCGGACGGCCTCGACACGGTGGTGGGACAGCGCGGCGCCCGGCTGTCGGGCGGGCAGAAGCAACGGCTGGCGATCGCCAGGGCGCTGATCAGGGATCCCCGCATCCTGGTGCTCGACGAGGCGACCTCCGCCCTCGACAACACCTCGGAGGGGCTGATCCAGGACGCGCTGTCCCATCTGGTCCGGGGAAGGACGGTGTTCGTCGTGGCGCACCGGCTGTCCACCATCCAGAACGCGGACCGCATCATCGTGATGGAGCGGGGCCGCATCGTCGAGGCGGGCAGCCACCACGAGCTGCTGGCACGGGGCGGGGCGTACGCGACCACGCTCCAGCCGAGGCGCTTGGGCTGAGGCGCCGCTCGGCGGGGGCGGCGCGACCGTGCGGCCGCTCGTCCGCGGGCCGAGCCCACTGCGCTGACCAGGTGATACTGACGCTGAGTCGGAACAAGATCGCCGGATATCCGTTACCGAGCATGAGTCGGGGCGTTGAAGGGGCGTGAGGCCGCACATCGTGCGGCTGTGCTCCAACCGGTTCAAGGAGATTCTTGATGTCGCGTATCGCGAAGGCAACAGCTGTTCTCGTCGGCGCGGGCGTCGTGCTGGCCGGTGGCGCCGGTATGGCCGCCGCCGACGCCGACGCCGAGGCCGCCGCCATCGGCTCACCCGGTGTCCTGTCGGGCAATGTCATCCAGGTGCCCGTGCACGTCCCGATCAACGTCTGCGGCAACACCATCAACGTCGTCGGTCTGCTGAACCCGGCGTTCGGCAACCACTGCGCCAACATCTCGGGCGAGAAGCACCACAAGGGTCGCGAGCACCACAAGGGTCGCGAGCACCACGAGGGTCGCGAGCACCACGAGGGCGACAAGCACCACAAAGGTGACGAGCACCACAAGGGTGACGAGCACCACGAGGGCGGCGAGCACCACGAGGGCGGCGGCTACGGCGGCTGATCACCGATGAGGACGCGCGGCCCCGGGGTCGCGCGCATTCAGTGAGGGACGACCCCCCGCGTGTTCACGACGTGTTCGCGCGGGGGGTCGTCGCGTCTGCCGGAGAGTCACCCTTCGTAGCGGCACAGGTCCCGGCGGTCGAGAAGTCCGGACGGTTGCACATTCCGGGGCGGCATCGGTTCCACCGGACTGATCACCCGGCCGCTCTGTGGATCTCCGTCGCCCGGCTTCGCCTTCGGCAGACAGGCCGCCTCCGGCCGTCGGTCCCGCCGTACGCGAAAGCCGGTCCGACGGCGGCGACCGCCATCGGACCGGCCTCTGCTCGGACGATGCTCAGCAGCTCAGGTTGGACCCGGGAGTGGTCCCGAGGATCTGCACGAAGCGCTGGTAGTTGTTGATACGGCTCTGCACCTGCCCGGGGTTGCCCCCGTTGCATTCGATGCTGCCGTTGATGCTGCGGATGGTCTCACCGAAACCACGGCTGTTGACCATGGCGTTGTGCGGAGTCATCGTGCCGGGTCCGGTCTGGGTGTTCCAGTACCAGAGGGCCGTCTTCCAGGCCACGGCCGAGTCGTTCTGCACGAGCCAGGGGTTGTTGAGGAGGTCGATGCCGAGGGCGTCGCCCGCGGCCTTGTAGTTGAAGTTCCAGCTCAGCTGGATCGGTCCGCGCCCGTAGTACGCGGCCTGTCCGGCGGGGCAGCCGTAGGGCTGCGAAGCGTCGCAGTAGTGCGGGTAGTTGGCGGTGTTCTGCTCGACGATATGGACGAGCCCGCCGGTCTCGTGGCTGACATTGGCCAGGAAGGCGGCGGCCTCCTGGCGCTTGATCGTGTCGCTGCCGGTGTTCGCGAAGCCGGGGTAGGCGCTGAGGGCGGCGGTCAGGCCGCTGTAGGAGTAGAAGGAGTTCCGGCTCGGGAACATCTGGTTGAACTGGCTTTCGCTGACCACGAATCCGCCCTGGGGCGGCGGGGTGGTGCCGCAGGTGTACGGCTCCCAGTACCAGGTGCTGATGACCGGGTCGTAGCCCGGGTTGTCGTGCTCGGCTCGGTAGAACTTGCCGTCGGTGTACTTGACGATGTCGCCGGCGACATACGCGCGGCCCGCGACCCAGGCCGGGTGGTCACAGCTGCCACCTCCGCCGCCGGGGCTGGAGCCGTCACAACTGCCCTGGTCGGCCCAGACGGCGGCGGAGCCGGGGGTCTCCCCCTGGGTCCACCACTTCGCCGACCAGTTGCGACCGTTGTACGAGGCGACGTTTCCGCCGGTGTAGACGGCGGAGGCGGTCCAGCCGGGGCCGCAGGTCGCGGCGGAGGCGGACGAGGCGGGCAGGAATACCGCGAGGGCGAGGGCCGAAACCATCGCCGTCAGCAGGGCAAGACCTCGCTGTCTCAAACGACTCACTCCTTCGCGCGAGCGGCCGCTGCCGGCGCTCGCCATGGGGGGTGAGGGAACCAAAGCGGAATTGCGTGGGCCCTGTCAAGGTCTAGACCAAATCGGTGACCGACGGACGGTCCGTCACCAGCCGTTCAACGACGCCCCGTTGTCGGCCGTTCAACGGGCGTTCCGTTCCCGAACGTTCAACGAGCTTTCCGTTCCCGGCCGTTCAGGGGTGAGGCCGGGCGAGCGTGGAGGCCCGCACCACAAGTTCGGGCTGCAGCACGATGCGCCGGTGCTCGTGGCGCGCGGCGTCGTCGCCGGTCTCCTCAATGAGCAGATCCGCTGCGGCCCCGCCCAGTTGGAAGGCCGGCTGACGTACCGAGGTCAGCGGCACGGCCGCGGCCGACGCGAACTCTATGTCGTCGTAGCCGACGAGAGCGACATCCTCGGGCACCCGTATCCCGGCGTGGTACAGCGTCTGCAGCACGCCCAGGGCGAGCAGGTCGTTGGCGCAGAACACCGCGCTCGGCCGGGACTCCATACCGAGCAGCCGCGCCCCGGCGTCCCGTCCCGCGACAACATCGAGCCGTGCGGCCTCGACATGCCGGAGCGCCTCGGCCGGCAGCCCCGCTTCCGCGAGGGCGAGCAGCGCGCCCTCACGGCGGTTCCGGCACTGCGCCAGATGCATCGGGCCGCTGACGTACACGATCTCGCGGCAGCCGCGCCGCAGCAGATGACGTACGGCCAGGGCGCCGCCGCCCACATCGTCGGCGGAGACCGAACAGCCTTCCGCGCTGGGCACGATGCGGTCGACCAGGACGAACGGGATGCCGTGACGCCGGAACGCGTCGAGATTGCGCCCGCTCATATCGGCCGGGGTGACCAGCACGCCCCGTACCTGCTGCTCGGAGAAGAGATGGAGATAGGTCGCCTCCTCCGCCGGGCTCTCCGCGCTGTTGCACAGCATCACGCCGAGCCCGGCGGCGCGGGCGGAGCGCTCCGCGCCCGAGGCGACCGCCACGAAGAACGGGTTGGCCATGTCCAGCACGAGCATGGCCAGTATGCGGCTGCGGCCCGCGCGCAGCTGGCGCGCGGACTCGCTGCGTACGTAGCCGAGCCGTTCGATGGTGGACAGAACACGCCGGCGGGTCTCCTCGGTCACGGACTCGGGGCGGTTGATCACATTCGAGACGGTGCCCACCGAGACACCTGCCGCGCCGGCCACGTCCTTGATTCCCACCGGCCGACGCATCAGACGGAGACTTCCACGAGCTCCAGGCCGGTCAGCCCGGACAAGGCGCGCAGTTCCGGCAGCAGTCCGCCGGTGGCCAGCGCCCAGTGATGGCCGACCCCGCTCGCGCTCCAGGCGTCGGTCCACTCCCCCGGGTCGCAGCCGAAGTCGACGCGCGAGGTGGTGTTGCCGATCTCCAGATGGGGGCCGGGGACGACCTCGCCCTCGGCGGCGACCAGCCGGTAGCGGCCGTCGCGGCTCTGTCCGAACCCGACGAGCGTGACGGGTCCGTGCCGTACGTCGAACTCGACGGAGACTCCCCAGCCGCGCTTGCCGTGGTAGACGCCGAGCCCGCGCAGCAGGGGCTTGCGGGCGCTGATGGCGAGATGCGCGGGTCCGTCGTGGCCCATCTCGACCACTCCGGCAGTGAAGTCCAGCGCCTGGAGTTCGGTGAACGAGCCGCCGGCGCCGAGCCGGTCGGCGACCAGCATGGCCAGGGAGGTGCGCAGTTCGTACTCGCCACAGGCCGGGATGCCACGGGCGGTGAGCAGCGAGGAGCCGAGGATCATGCCCGCGCCGAGCCGTTCATGGACCTCGGCGTCGAGTCCGCGGTGGTAGTACGCGAGTGAGTCCAGGTCGAAGTCGTCGACCAGCCGGTCGAGGCCGACGGCGACGCGGGCCGCCCAGCGGAGGTCTTCCTCGACCACGGAGTCGGCGAGGGCGAAGACCTCACGGGTCTCGTCCAGTTTCGCGGTGAGATCGTCGTCCTTGACCTGCTCCACTCGTACCCGCAGATCGTCGAATTCGACGACCTCCACATGGCCGCCGAGTTGGCCGGGGACCATGGTGAGGTCCGTGGAGACGTCGTACATCCCGGGGTAGAGATGGCCCATCAGGCCGTGCCGGCCGTTGCGCAGCACCGAGCGGACCCCGGCCGCGCGGATCCAGCGGCCGATGCGCTGCCAGGCGCGCTCGTCCTCCAGATGGCCGGAGACCGAGCGGAACGGCACGCCGACGCGTTCGAAGGCGTTGGCCATCTCCGGCAGCGGGCAGGCACCGCAGTACGCCAGCCACTGTCCGGTGTCGAACGAGGCATGGTCCATGGCCGGAGTGGGCTGGAGGTTGATCAGCAGGACGGGCGCGCCGCTGCGCTGTGCGATGGGCACGAGCATGGTGGCCGTCATATAGGTGGTGAGGAAGCCGACGATCAGATCGCAGTCGGCGGCGCGCAGCTTCCCGGCGGCCTCGGCACCCTCCTGGGCGTCGGAGATGAAGCCGACGTCGATGACCTCGGCGTCGAACTCCCGCATCCGTACGGTGACACGGTCCGCGGAGCGCTGGAGCTGTGGGAGCAGATCGGGGAACTGCGGCCAGTAGGCGCCGAGTCCCCCGGCGACCAGGCCGATCCTGGGTTTACGGGAGATGGCGGGGGTGCGTGCGTTCATGGCGATTCCTTCGTGCCTCTGGACGGGTGGTGCCTCGGGACGGGAGCCGGAAGTCGATGCCCCGGAAGGGCGAGCGCGTGGTGCCGGTCGCCTTCCACTGACAAATGAACGAGAGAACGCCGTCGCACGGAACCCCGCCCGCTCAGAAGTCGAACGTGTCGATGTTCTGCTTGTCGAAGACGGTCGGCTCGCCGAGGATGATCTCGCCGTCCTTGCCGATGGTGTATTCACCGAGCTTGCCCGCCTTGAACTTCTCGCCCTCGGCGCCGGTGATCTGGCCGGAGGCCAGGGCCGCGGCGGCGTACGAGCCCAGATAGCCGAGCTCTTCGGGGTTCCAGAGCGAGAACTGCTCGACGGTGCCGTCCTTGACGTACTTGCGCATCTGGTTCGGGGTGCCCAGACCGTTGAGCACGACCTTGCCCTTGTACGAGGAGTCGCCGAGGTAGCGGGCCGCGGCGGCGATACCGACGGTGGTGGGCGAGATGATGCCCTTCAGGTCGGGGTACGCCTGGAGCAGGCCCTGGGTCTGCTGGAAGGACTTCTGGTCCGCGTCGTCGCCGTACGCGACCTTCACGAGCTGCATGTTCTTGTACTTGGGCAGCTTCAGCTCGTCCTTCATGAACTCGATCCAGGTGTTCTGGTTCGTGGCGTTCTGGGTGGCCGAGAGGATCGCGATCTTGCCCTGGTAGCCGATCTGTTCGCCCAGGTGCTGGACGAGGCTCCGGCCTATCTCCTCGGAGCTGGCCTGGTTGATGAAGAGCTGGCGGCAGTCCTTGGCGGTGTCGGAGTCGTACGCGACGACCTTGATGTTTTTCTTCATGGCCTGCTTGAGCGGGCCGCACACCGCGTTGGGGTCGTTGGCCGCGATCAGGATGGCGTCCTGGCGCTGCTGGATCAGCGTGTTGATGTACGAGACCTGGGAGGAGGCACTGGCGTCGGAGGGGCCGACCTCCTTGCCGGTGGCGCCGTACTCCTTGGCGGCGGCGATGCCCGCCTCGTCGACGATCTTCTCGTACGGGTTGTTGATCTGCTTGGGCAAGAACGCGAGCTTGAGCCCCTTCTTCAGGGGTGCGTCCGGGTTGGCCTTCGCCGCGGTGCCCGCGTTCGTGGTGTCCTTCCGGGCGCTGTTCTTGGTGGTGCCGGAGCAGGCGGTCAGTGCGACGGCGAGGGCGCAGGCCGTGGCGGCGGTGGCGGCCGCGCGGCGTCGGGCGGCGGTACGGATGATCATGGCGGGCGTGTGCCTTTCGGGAGTACGGCGGGCGGGCTCGGGGAGGTGAGGGGGGCTCAGAGATGCGCGGGGGCGTAGGGGGTACGGGACGTTCGGGGCACGGGACGTGCGGGGCACGGGACGTGCGGGGCGCAGCGGCTCAGGACTCGGGGGCGGCGCCTGCCGCGCGCCGGTGCCGTCGTTCGATCACGGTGGCGATGACCCGCGGGGTGAGGACGGACGCGACAAGGAGCAGTCCGGTCACGATGACCTGGACCTCGTTCGGCACATCGTTCAGCGTCAGCAGGTTCTTGAGGACTCCGATGAGCAGCACACCGGCGACCGCTCCGAAGAGCGTGCCCTTGCCGCCGTCGAAGTCGACGCCGCCGAGCAGGACGGAGGCGATGACGAGCATCTCGAAGCCGAGGCCGTTGTCGGCGCGGGCGCTGCCGTAGCGGAGGGTGAAGACGATCCCGGCGAAGGCCGAGAACACCCCGGTGACCACGAAGAGGATCAGCTTGAAGCGCTTGACCCTGATCCCGGCGAAGTAGGCGGCCTCCTCCTGCGCGCCGATCGCGAACAGCGACCGTCCGAAGGCGGTGGAGTGCAGCAGTACGGCGGTGGCCACGGCCAGCGTGATGAACAGGGCGATGGGATAGGTGACGAAGGTGCCCGGGATCGTGGTGGTGTCCACGGCCCAATCGGCGTACGTCTGGGGGAAGTCCGTGACGGCGTCGCTGCCCAGCGCGACCGAGGCGAGACCCCGGTACAGGGCGAGCGTACCGATGGTGACGGCGAGCGAGGGCAGGCCGACGCGGGTGACCAGCCAGCCGTTGAGGAGCCCGCCGGCGACTCCGACCAGCAGGACGACGGGCACGATCAGCTCGAACGCCCAGCCCGCGTTCCACAGGGCGCCGGTCAGCGCGCTGCCGAGACCCAGCATCGAGGCGACGGACAGATCGACCTGTCCCGCCACCACGAGCAGCGTCATGGGCAGCGCGATCAGGGCGACTTCCGCGATGTCGTTGAAGGCGAAGGCGAGGTTCTCACCGGACGCGAAGCCGTCGGTGGTGCCGAGGCCGACGACGAAGACCGCCACCAGCAGGGCGCCGACCGCCGTGTCCCAGCGCAGTCCGGCGGACTTGACGAACTCACCCGCCGTCGTGGCGCGGGCCGCGGATGCCTCGGCAGGTGGCCGCGGCGCGGTGTGTGTGTCAGGCGCCATTCCCATGTCGGGCGCTCCTCTTCCTCAGTGCGGCTGTCATGCGCAGGGACACGATCCGGTCGACGGTGATGGCCGCGAGGAGCAGCGCGCCGGTGATGGCGCCCTGCCAGAAGGAGTCGACCTTCAGGACGACCAGCGCGCTGCCGATGGTAGTGAGCAGCAGCGCGCCGAGCGCGGCTCCCCAGACCGTGCCGGTGCCGCCGGTGATGGCGACGCCGCCGACAACTACGGCGCTGACGACGGTCAGTTCCCAGCCGTGCGCGTTGTCGGCGACGACGGTGCCGAAGCGGGCGAGCCACAGGGCGCCGGCGAATCCGGCCACGGCGCCGGAGAAGGCGTACGCGCCGAGGATCCGGCGGCGGATCGGTACGCCGGCCAGCCGGGCGGCCTCGGGGCTGGAGCCGATCGCGTACAGCTCGCGTCCCGACCGGTAGCCGCGCAGGTAGTACGCGGTGGCGGCGAGCAGGGCCAGGGCGATCAGCGGCAGATAGGGGATGCCGAGGACGCTGCCGCTGCCCAGGCCGAGTATCGGGTCGGGGACGTCGTTGGCGCTGATCTGCTCGCCCTGCGCCCACCAGTAGTCGAGGCCCTGAATGATGTAGAGCATGCCGAGGGTGACCACGAGCGCCGGTACCCTGCCGAAGCTGACCAGGGCGCCGCTGACCAGTCCGCAGGCCACGCCGAGGGCGATGCCCAGCAGCATGACGGTGAGTACGCCGTGATCGGTGCCGGCCACGAACTTGCCGCAGGCGAACGCGGACAGGCCGACGACCGAGCCGACCGAGAGATCGATATTGCGGGTGACCACGACCACGGACTGGCCGACGGCGAGCAGGACCAGAATAGAGGCGTTGAGGAGGAGATCCTTGACGCCTTGGTCGTCGAGGAAGCGCGGGTTGGCGATCCAGGTGCCGAGGACGAGCAGCGCCAGCGCTCCCGCGATGCTGATCTCGCGGGCCCGGAACACAGCGTCGACGAGCGAGCGCGCCGAGCCGTCGTCCTTGGTGCTCGTGGTGGGTTTGTCCATCAGGGTGGTCATGCCGCCGCCCTCCCGCCCCGCCCGGTGGCGGCGGCCATCACTGCTTCCTCGGTCGCCTCGGCGCGCGGGATCTCGGCGGTGAGCCGGCCCTCGTGCATCACCAGCACCCGGTCGGCCATGCCGAGTACCTCGGGCAGGTCGGAGGAGATCATGAGGACGGCGAGCCCTTCCGCGGCCAGGGAGGAGAGGAGCCGGTGCACCTCCGCCTTGGTGCCGACATCGATCCCGCGGGTGGGTTCGTCGACGATGAGTACGGCCGGTTCCGTCGCCAGCCATTTGGCGAGGACGACCTTCTGCTGATTGCCGCCGGAGAGAACGCCGACGGGGTCGGCCAGGCGGTTGTACTTCAGCTGGAGGCGTACGGCCCAGTCCGCGGCCCGGCCGCGCTCCAGGACCCGGCGCACCATGCCGCCCCTGCCGAGCCGGCCGAGTCCGGTGAGGGCGATGTTCCGTTCGATGGACATGTCCATCACCAGTCCGCGCTGTCTGCGGTCCTCGGGGACGAGCGCGAGTCCGGCGTCCATCGCGGCGGTCGGTGAACCGGCCGGGAGCGTACGTCCGTCGACCACCACCTCACCCGCGTCCGACCGGTCGACGCCGAAGACTGCCTGGGCCACCTCGCTGCGGCCCGCGCCGACGAGTCCGGCCAGGGCGACGATCTCGCCCCTGCGCACTTCGAAGGAGATGTCGCGGAACACCCCCTCCCGGGTCAGTCTGCGCACCGACAGGGCGATGTCCCCGACGTCCGCGGACTGTTTGGGGTACAGCTCGCCCAGATCCCTGCCGACCATGGAGCGCACGAGGTCGTCCTCGGTCAGGCCGGCCAGCGGCTCCGTGGAGATCCAGCGTCCGTCCCGCAAGGTGGTGACCCGCTGGCAGAGCGCGAAGATCTCCTCCAACCGGTGGGAGATGAACAGGATCGCGGCGCCCTCGGCCCGGAGGGTCCGTACGACGGAGAACAGCCGGGCGGTCTCACTGCCGGTCAGCGCCGCGGTGGGCTCGTCCATGATGAGGACGCGCGCGTCGAAGGAGAGCGCCTTGGCGATCTCGACGATCTGCTGGTCGGCGATGGAGAGCCCGCGGGCGGGCCGGTCGGGGTCGAGCTCCACACCGAGGCGTTTCATCAGGGCCGCGGTGGTGTCCCGTACGGCCCGGCGGTCGATACGCCCGAGCGCGCGCCGGGGCTGACGGCCCATGAAGATGTTCTCGGCGATCGACAGATCGGGGAAGAGCGTCGGCTCCTGGTAGATGACGGCGATACCGGCGTCCCTGGCGTCGGCCGGGCCGTGGAAGACGACGGCCTCGCCGTCGAGCACCACCTCGCCGGCGTCGGGTCTGTGCACCCCGGCGAGTGTCTTGATGAGGGTGGACTTGCCCGCGCCGTTCTCCCCGGCGAGGGCGTGTGCCTCACCGGGGAACAGCCGCAGGGAGACGTCCCGCAGGGCCCGTACGGCGCCGAAGGACTTGCTCACATCCTTGAGGGCCAGGACCGGGGCGGGGTCCGTGGCGGGGTGGTTCATGAGGGCTCCTCGGCGATGGGGACTCGTGGCACGACCCGCCGTGAAAGGTTTCAATGAGGTTGCTCGGAAGCTAAACGGCCACTACCGACGGCGTCAATGGGCTGTGCGCGACATTTTCCGGTGAATTCGAGGGGTGCACCTTGTGTCACCCAGGGCGGCGCGGAAAGGGTTGACACGCACCGGGGACTCTCATAGCTTCACCGCGATGAAACGATTCATAAGGAATCGCTGCACCGACTCGCCCGCCGAGTCCGCACCACGGGAGCGCTGAGAGATGACGGGTCGATCCGCCGTGTCCACTGTGAAGAACGCGCTGAAGTCACAGGCTGTCGAGACGCCGTCGTGGGCGTTCGGGAACTCGGGCACCCGCTTCAAGGTGTTCACACAGCCGGGCGTACCGCGGACTCCACAGGAGAAACTGGCGGACGCCGCCCGGGTGCACGCGCACACGGGCGTGGCTCCCACGGTCGCCCTGCACATCCCCTGGGACCGCGTGGACGATTACGGCGCGCTCGCCGCCGAGGCGCGCGAACTGGGCCTGCGCATCGGGGCGATCAACTCCAATGTGTTCCAGGACGACGACTACAAGCTGGGGTCCGTGACCCATCCGGACGCCGCGGTCCGGCGCAAGGCACTGGGGCATCTGCTGGAGTGCGTGGACGTCATGGACGCCACCGGCTCGCGCGATCTGAAGCTGTGGTTCTCCGACGGCACCAACTACCCGGGCCAGGACGACATCTCCGCCCGCCAGGGACGGCTGGCCGAAGCCCTCGCCGCGGTGTACGAGCGGCTCGGCGAGGGACAGCGGATGCTGCTGGAGTACAAACTGTTCGAGCCCGCCTTCTACGCCACGGACGTCCCGGACTGGGGCACGGCGTACGCGCACTGCCTCAAGCTGGGCGAGAAGGCCCAGGTCGTGGTCGACACCGGGCATCACGCGCCGGGCACCAACATCGAGTTCATCGTCGCTATGCTGCTGCGCGAGGGAAAGCTCGGCGGCTTCGACTTCAACTCCCGCTTCTACGCGGATGACGATCTGATGGCCGGGGCCGCGGACCCCTTCCAGCTGTTCCGGATCATGTACGAGGTGATCAAGGGCGGCGGGTTCAGCGCACGGACCGCGTTCATGCTCGACCAGTGCCACAACATCGAGGAGAAGATCCCCGCGATCATCCGGTCGGTGATGAACGTCCAGGAGGCCACAGCCAAAGCGCTGTTGGTGGACGCGGACGCGCTGGACGCGGCGCAGCGCTCCGGCGACGTCCTGGCGGCGAACGCGGCGCTGATGGACGCCTTCAACACCGATGTGCGCCCGCTGGTCGCCGAGGTCCGTGCCGAACTGGGCGCGGACGCCGACCCCGTCGCCGCCTACCAGGCCTCCGGCTACGGCGAGAAGATCGTCGCCGAGCGGATCGGCGGCACCCAGGCCGGCTGGGGAGCCTGAGCGCACTCCGTACCCCGACCCTTGCGAAGACCGCACCTCACAGAGGGACATGATGACCGACCAGCCCCATATCCATCCTGTGGCAGCTCAGTTGCTCGACCGTTCGCACCGCCTGGGCGCCGATCCGCGCAACACGAACTACGCCGGCGGCAACACCTCGGCCAAGGGATCCGCCACCGACCCGGTGACCGGTGACGAGGTCGAACTGATGTGGGTCAAGGGGTCCGGCGGCGACCTGGGCACGCTCACCGCCGGCGGACTGGCCGCGCTGCGGGTCGACCGGCTGCGCGCACTGACCGGGGTCTACCCGGGGGTGGCGCGCGAGGACGAGATGGTCGCCGCGTTCGACTACTGCCTGCACGGCAAGGGCGGGGCCGCCCCGTCCATCGACACCGCGATGCACGGGCTGGTCGACGCCCCGCATGTGGACCATCTCCACCCCGACTCGGGGATCGCCCTCGCCTGTGCGGCCGACGGTGAGAAGCTGACGGCCGAGTGTTTCGGCGACACCGTGGTCTGGGTGCCCTGGCGCCGCCCCGGCTTCCAGCTGGGCCTGGACATCGCCGCGGTCAAGGAGGCCCATCCGCGGGCGATCGGCTGTGTGCTGGGCGGCCATGGCATCACGGCCTGGGGCGCCACCTCGGAGGAGTGCGAACGCAACTCCCTGCACATCATCTCCACGGCCGCGACGTTTCTCGCCGAGCGGGGCACGCCCGAGCCGTTCGGCCCCGTACAGCAGGGGTACGAGCCGCTGCCGGAGGCCGAGCGGCGGGCCAGGGCGGCGGCGCTCGCCCCGCTGATCCGCGGTCTCGCCTCCACCGACCGGACCCAGGTCGGCCACTACACGGCCACGGAACCGGTCCTCGACTTCCTCTCCCGCGCGGAGCATCCGCGGCTGGCGGCCCTGGGCACGTCCTGCCCGGACCACTTCCTGCGCACCAAGATCCGCCCGCTGGTCCTCGATCTGCCGGCCGGTGCGCCGCTGGAGCGGGTACGGGAGCGGCTCACGGAGCTGCACACCGCGTACCGCGAGGAGTACCGGGCGTACTACGAGCGGCACGCGTCGCCCGACTCGCCGCCGATGCGCGGCGCCGATCCGGCCATCGTGCTGGTACCGGGTGTGGGCATGTTCTCGTTCGGCAAGGACAAACAGACCGCCCGGGTCGCCGGGGAGTTCTACCTCAACGCCATCAATGTGATGCGCGGCGCGGAGGCTGTCTCCTCGTACGCGCCGATCGAGGAGTCCGAGAAGTTCCGGATCGAGTACTGGGAGCTGGAGGAGGCCAAACTGCGCCGGATGCCGGCCCTGAAGGCGCTGGCCTCCCGGGTGGCGCTGGTGACGGGCGCGGGCTCCGGGATCGGCCGGGCCATCGCGCACCGGCTGGTCGCCGAGGGCGCGTGTGTGGTGGTCGCCGATCTCAACACCGAGAGCGCGACGGCGGTCGCCGACGAACTGGGCGGCGCGGACAAGGCCGTCGTGGTGAGTGTCGATGTGACCGACGAGGAGCAGATCAAGGCCGCGTTCGACGCGGCGGCGCTCGCCTTCGGCGGAGTGGATCTCGTCGTCAACAACGCCGGGATCTCGATCTCCAAGCCGCTGCTGGAGACCACGGCGCGGGACTGGGACCTCCAGCACTCCATCATGGCGCGCGGCTCGTTCCTGGTGTCGCGCGAGGCCGCCCGGGTGATGACGGATCAGGGCTTCGGCGGTGACCTCGTCTATATCGCCTCCAAGAACGCGGTGTTCGCGGGCCCGAACAACATCGCCTACTCCGCGACCAAGGCCGACCAAGCCCATCAGGTGCGGCTGCTCGCCGCCGAGTTGGGCGGTCTCGGCATCCGCGTCAATGGAGTCAACCCCGACGGGGTGGTGCGCGGCTCCGGGATCTTCGCGGGTGGCTGGGGCGCGCAGCGCGCCGCGGTGTACGGCGTGGCGGAGGAGAAGCTCGGCGAGTTCTACGCGCAGCGGACGATCCTCAAGCGGGAGGTGCTGCCCGAGCATGTGGCCAACGCGGTGTTCGCCCTCACGGGCGGTGAGCTGAGCCATACGACGGGGCTGCATGTCCCGGTGGACGCGGGGGTGGCGGCGGCGTTCCTGCGCTGACGTCACGGCGACGCGGGCCGGGCCGGGGCATCAGCCCGGCTCCCCGCACCGCCGCACCCACTCCCCCCGCACCCACGCCCCCCGGCACCCATTCCCCGCCACTCCTCCTCCCCGCCGCCCTCACTCCCGCTGTCTCCCCCGCTGTTCGACGAGTTCCGACGAGGTCAGCCGTGCCACCCACCAAACCGCTCCCCTTCGCCGCCGTCGACCTCGGCGCGTCCAGCGGCCGTGTCATGGTCGGGCATGTCTCCGGCCGGGGCGCCGGGGGGCTGCGTCTGGAGGAGGTCCACCGCTTCCCCAACCGGCCGGTACGGACCACGGGCACGCTGCACTGGGACATCCTGTCGCTGTACGGAGGCGTGCTGGACGGTCTGCGGGCGGCCGGCGCGGCGGCGGGGCGCGCGCCCGCGAGCGTCGGGATCGACACCTGGGCCGTCGACTACGGGCTGCTGGACGCCTCCGGCGCGCTGCTCGGCAATCCGGTGCACTACCGGGACGCCCGTACCGAGGGCGAGGCGGCGAAGGTCGGCGCGGTGCTGTCACCGTCCGCGCTGTACGGGGCCACAGGCCTCCAGCACCTGCCGTTCAACACGCTGTACCAGCTCACCGCCGCGCAGGGCAGTCCGGCGCTCGGCGCCGCGCGCCGGCTGCTGCTGATCCCCGACCTGATCGCGTACTGGCTCACCGGCGAGGCGGGCACCGAACTCACCAACGCCTCCACCACCCAGCTGATCGACCCCCGGACCCGGGAGTGGTCACGGTTCGTCGCCGACGCGCTCGGTATCGATCTGAGGCTCTTCGCGCCGCTGCGCGGTCCGGGCGATCCCGCGGGACGGCTGCTCCCGGAGGTGCTCGCCGAGACCGGGCTGACCGGCCCGGTGACGGTGACGGCCGTAGGCTCCCACGACACCGCCTCGGCGGTCGCCGCGGTGCCCGCCTCAGGGGACCGGTTCGCCTATGTCGCCACCGGCACCTGGTCCCTGGCGGGCCTGGAGCTGGACGCTCCGGTGCTCACCGAGGAAAGCAGGCGCGCCAACTTCACCAATGAGCTGGGCGTCGACGGCACGGTCCGCTATCTGCGCAACATCATGGGCCTGTGGCTGCTCCAGGAGTGTCTGCGGACCTGGGAGGCCGAGGGCGCGCCGCAGCGGCTCGACCGGCTGCTGCGGGAGGCCGCGGAGGTGCCGGGGCTGCGATCGTTCGTGGACGCCGACGATCCGGCGTTTCTCGCGCCCGGCGGTATGCCGGACCGTATCCGGGACGCCTGCCGCCACGTCGGAGGACCGGCGCCGCGGACTCCGGCCGAGATCACCCGCTGTGTCCTCGACTCCCTGGCGCTCGCGCACCGCAGGGCGATCGAGGACGCCCAGCGACTGTCGGGCCGCGCCGTGGACACCGTGCACATCGTCGGCGGCGGCGCCCGCAACGAACTGCTGTGCCGGCTCACCGCGGACGCCTGCGGGCTGCCCGTCGTCGCGGGTCCCGCCGAGGCCGCCGCGTTCGGCAACGTACTCGTCCAGGCGCGCGCGGCGGGCGTCCTCCGGGGCGGTCTCGCCGAGCTGCGCGCCCTGCTCCGCGCCACGCTGGAGCCGCGCCGGTACGAGCCCACCGGGGACCGGGCCGGCTGGGACCGGGCCGCCGCGCTGCTCGCCGGTGAGGGCGCGCGACGCTGACCTGCCTCCCGGCGGACATGCCTGTGGTGGCATACCTGTGGGTGATATATCCGGCGGGGTCGCGTCCCCCGTTAGGATGGTCCATTCGGTCGTGGGGAACCAACGAGATGTGACAGAACGGGCAGGACGCGTGACGCAGACGGTCGGTATCAAGGACGTGGCCCGGCTGGCAGGGGTCTCGGTCGGCACCGTCTCGAACGTGCTCAACCGGCCCGAGAAGGTGTCGGAGCACACCCGGGTGCGGGTGCGGGCGGTGATAGACCAGCTCGGTTTCGTACGGAGCGAGACGGCGCGGCAGCTCAGGGTCGGTACCAGCCGCATTCTCGCCATCCTGGTGCTCGACATGGCGAACCCCTTCTTCGTCGCCGTCGCCAAGGGCGCCGAGCGCGCGGCGCGGGAGGCGGGGCTCGGGGTGATGCTCTGCAACAGCGCGGGCAGCACGGCCGAGGAGGCGGAGTATCTGTCGCTCTTCGCCGAGCAGCGGGTGCGCGGGGTGCTGCTCACCCCGGCCGACGCGACCGGCGGCAACGTACGGGACTTCGCGCGCCGGGGCATTCCGTTCGTCCATGTCGACCGGGCGGTGCCCGCCGCCGAGGGGTGCTCCGTATCGGTCGACGATGTGACCGGCGGCGCGCTCGCCGTCCGGCATCTGCTGGCGGCCGGGCACCGGTCCGTCACGTACATCAGCGGCCCGACGTCGCTCCCCCAGTGCCGGGACCGCCGTACCGGCGCGCTGACCGCCCTGCACGAGGCGGGTCTGCCCGAACAGGCCCTGCGGCAGGTGGAGTCGGCGCGGCTGGATGTGGTGTCCGGTATCGACGCCGGGGCGCGGCTGCTGGGTCTCGCGGAGCGCCCCACCGCCGTGTTCTGCGCCAATGACCTGCTCGCGCTGGGCGTGTTGCAGGCGATGTACGGGGCCGGGGTTGATGTGCCCGGCGATGTGTCGATCGTCGGCTACGACGACATCGAGTTCGCGGCGGCGGCCGTCGTGCCGCTCACGTCCGTACGGCAGCCGGCCGACGCGATGGGACGGGCGGCGGCGGAGATGCTGATGGATGAGACGGGCCCGGACGCGGAGCATCACACGCATCGCTCCGTCGTCCTCCAGCCGGAACTGGTGGTGCGCAGCTCAACGCGCCGCCTGGGGCGCTGAGCGCGTCACGACCGGGTCCGCGGCGGCCGAGTACCCGGCGGCCGGTGGTGGTGAGAATTCCCCCGTCCGTGTCACCGCCGGGCCTGGGCTACGAGCGTGATCTGCCGCTCGGCGAGGTGGAGTTCTCTACGACGTGGCCGCGGCCGCGCGGACGCCCGGCGCGATCCATGGCCCGATGACGGGGCGCCGGGCGTCCGACTCGGAGCGGCCTCGCGGCGGTTGGATCAGGCGGGGGCGGCGTAGCAGCGGACGGTGACCGTCTGATCCGGGGCCCAGCGCTGATCGACGACGGCGAGCAGGCTCCAGCCCATGCGTTCGTAAAGGCCCGCCGCGGCGGCGTCGGTGGACACCACGTCCAGTACGGGGTGCAGACCGCGCTGTCTGGCCTCGCGCGCCGCCTGGGCCATGAGCAGGGCGCCGATCCCGTGACCACGCGCCGAGGGGGCGACGAACAGGCGGCTCACCACGACGGTTTCACGGATGGTGGTGCCGGCGCGGCTGCTCCAGAGCGCGGGGGCCACATCGCCCTCGCCCGCCGGACAGAGGGCGAGATGGCCGACAATCCGGCCGTCCAACTCGGCCACCCAGGCGTCGAGTTGGGCAGGGTGAGCGAGCCAGCCCGTGGGGTGTTCCGGCCAGTTCACCGGGTATCCGTCGCCCTTGTGCACCTCGGCCAGGACCCGCACACAAGCGTCGAGGTCATCCCTGCCGCGACGCCGGACATCACACATGGGGATGTCATCGGCCGTAGGCATAGTCTGTCGATTCACCGAACCATGCAACCACAGACCGACGACCTCCCTGATCGGATTCAACGGCCGGACCAGGGTGGAACGGACACCGAGCGCGCACCGAACCCGCTCCGTTTGAGCCACAGTTGGCTCAAGACCAGGTCAACAAATCACCAAGTGAAATCGTTGGCCAAGGCTGTCACGGATAGTCTCCGGCCGTGATATTGAGCAGACACGCGCAGAGACCCCCCATGACCACGGGAACACCCCGCAGGACGCTGCTTCGCGCGGCCCTCGCCGGAACGGCCGCCACCGCGGGAGTGACGCTCGCCGCGCCCTCTGCGGGCGCGGCCGTCACCCGTCCGAGGAGTGTTCGCCCGGCAACCCCCGAGCAGGCACTTCACGAGCTCTCCGAGGGCAACAAGCGCTGGCGAACCTTCCGTCAGCAGCACCCGCACGAGACCGAGACCGTGCGACAGGCCCTGGTGACGGGCCAGCACCCCTTCGCCGTCATCCTCGGATGCATCGACTCCCGGGTGGCACCGGAGCTCGCCTTCGATCAGGGGCTGGGCGACCTGATGACCGTACGGTCGGCCGGCGAGGTCCTGGACGAGGCCGTTCTCGGCAGCATCGCCTATGGCGTGCTGGAGCTGGAGATCCCGCTGGTCCTGGTCCTGGGTCACCAGTCGTGCGGCGCCGTCGCCGCCGCGGTCGAGGCGGACGAGACCGGCGAGCAGCTGCCGTCCCACATCCAGTATCTGGCCGACCAGATCAAGCCCGCCATCGATCACTCCCAGCACGGCGACGCACGCGTTGACGCCACCGTCAGCGCCAACGTCAGGATGATCCGCGCCCGCCTCGCCGCCGAACCCGACCTCGCGGCCAGGGTGTCCCAGGGCAAGCTGGCCATCGCCGGAGCCCGTTACGAGCTCACCACCCAGCTGGTCCACCAGATCGCCTGACCGGCTCCCCGCGTCGCCACTCGATCGTTCCCTGACCGGGACTGAAAGGTGTCCCGGTCAGGGAACGATCGAGTCGATGAGGCCGCCGTCGACCCGGATCGCCGCCCCGGTGGTGGCGGAGGCGAGAGGCGAGCTGAGATAGACCACCATGTTCGCGATCTCCTCGGGCTCGATCAGCCGCTGGAGCAGGGACTGCGGGCGGTGCTCGCGCATGAAGGCGCGCTGCGCCTCGTCCCAGGGAAGCGACGAGTCCATCAGCCCGTACACGAACTCCTCCACGCCGGGCGTATGGGTCGGTCCCGCGAGTACGGAGTTGACGGTCACACCGCTGCCCGCCGCGGCCTTGGCGAATCCCCGGGCGACCGCGAGCAGCGACGTCTTGGACACTCCGTAGTGGATCATCTCGGCGGGGATGGCGATCGCCGAGTCACTGGCGATGTACTGGACGCGCCCCCAGGACCGCTCGGTCATCCCTCCCAGATAGGCCCGGGTGAGCCGGACCGCCGTCAGGACATTGACCTCGAAGTACCGCCGCCACTCCTCGTCACTGATCTCCAGCGCGGGCCGGGCGCCGAAGATGCCCAGATTGTTGATGAGGATGTCCGCCCCGGGCAGCGCGTCGAGCACCTGCCGGGCCCCCTCGTCCGAGGTGACATCACCGGGCGCGGCGAGGAATTCGCCGTCCGGCGCCTGCCCGCGCAGGCGCTCCAGCGCCGCGTCCACCGAATCGGCGCCGCGCCCGTTGACGGCGACGCGGGCCCCGGCGCGGGCGAGTCCTGCCGCGATGGCCGCGCCGATCCCCTGCGTCGAGCCCGTCACCAGTGCGGTCTTGCCGGCGAGGTCGATCTGCACGATTCAGGTCCCTTTCCGGTGTCTTCGTTGCGTCACGCCCATGGTGTGCCAGGGACGCGCCAGGTCCCGGCCCGACATGCCGCGCGGCGTGTCGCGCCGGGCGCCGTGGTGCGCGGGTGTCGTGGTGCGCGGGTGTCGTGATGATCCGTCATCGGATACCGCCTGCCCCTTGATGTGAACCCGACACCTGTGTCATATATGTCTAGACCATTGCCCCCCAGGTGGAGGACACGGCCATGAGAAGGACCTTCAGCCTTGCCGCCCTCGCGTCCGCCGCCGTTCTCGCGCTGGGCGCGTGCGGCACCGACGACGAGGCCGCGAAGGCGCCTTCGGCGCCGGCCGGCGTCACGGCCCAGGCCGGGAGCGCCACTTCCGTCCATGTCATGTGGAAGCCGGCGGCCGACAAGGATGGAGTCAGCGGATATGAGGTGTACCGGGGCAAGACGAAGATCAAGGACGTCCCGGCCGGCCAGAGCATGATCGACGTCACCGGGCTGAAGCCGTCCACCGCCTACACCTTCAGCGTCCGGGCCCGGGGCGCCGAGGGCGCCGTCTCCCCGCTCAGCGGCGAACTGGCCGTCACCACACCGGCCGCGGTCGCCGAGGACAATAAGGCTCCGGCCCGGCCGACCGGGGTGACCGGCAAGAGCGACGGCGCCCGGGGCGCCCAGCTCAACTGGGCCGCGGCAGCGGGCGACCAGGGCGTCACCTCGTACGACATCTACCAGGGCGGCTCCAAGATCCATAGTGTCGATGGGGAGGCGACCGGCGCGCGGATCACCCAGCTGCGGCCGGGGACCCACTACAGCTTCACCGTCACCGCACGGGACGCGGCCGACAACACCTCGCCCGCCAGCCGGGCGGTGGAGATCACCACCCCGCGCGGCCCGGGCGACGACCCCGACACCGCGCCGATCGACTTCCGGGCGGCGACACACGCCGCCGACGGCGCTCACTACGTGGATCTGTCCTGGCTGGCGCCGAAGACAGGCGGCAAGGTCCCCTCGTACCAGATCTATCTCGACGGGAAGTTCGCGACGACCCTGATCTGGGGAGGCGAGCCCCCGACGGGCCGGGCCACCTACAGCGTGTACGCGAGCAAGAAGGCCGGCGAGACGTACCGGGTGAAGATCCGCGCCAAGCTGCCCGACGGAAACTGGGGCAAGTTCTCCGTGGAACGCACCATCGTCACGGGCGACGTCCGGCCCTGACGACGACACCGGGCCCCGCTTCGGTGAAGGATGGGGCACGCGGGACCGCCCGCAGTCACCGACAGGAGCCACCGATGTCCGTCCGCAGAGTCGTACCCGACATCCGGTCCGAGGCCATGAAGGAGAGCCGGGACTTCTACGGACTCCTCGGACTGGAGGAAGTCATGAACCTGGGCTGGGTCATGACGCTCGCCTCCCCTTCCCAGCCCAGCGCGCAGCTGACGCTGATGCGGCATGACGAGTCCGTCGCCGTCGTACCCGATCTGAGCATCGAGGTGGACGACGTGGACACGGTCTACGCGGCGGTCGTCGCGAGCGGCGCCGAGATCGTCTACCCCCTGCGGGACGAGGCGTGGGGGGTAAGGCGGTTCTTCGTCACCGATCCCAACGGCCGGGTTGTCAACGTGGTGAGTCACCTCCGGCAGTGACACAGGCGACCTCCTCCGGGCCGGACGATCCGATCTCGTCGAGATGGTTCTCCACCCAGGCGCGTACCTGCCCGAGCGGTTCGGCGACGCTCACGCCCAGCGCGGTGAGCGCGTACTCCACATGGAGCGGCACGGCCGGATAGACCGTGCGGTCGACGAAGCCGTGGTCCTCCAGCCGGCGCAGGGTCCTCGTCAGCACCTTGGGACTGACACCCTGCAGCCGTCGCTGCAGCGCGCCGAACCGCTGCGGCCCCTCCTCCAGCGCGCCGATCGCCAGCGCGGCCCATTTATTGGCCAACAGATCGAGCACATCCCGGCACGGGCACTGGGCCGCGTAGACGTCGTGCTCGGCGTGTCGGCCCGTCGTACAGATGATGGCCATCGCGCCTCCCCTCATACTGCCCGGAGCTGCATGCTTCCCCAAAGATAGTAATCGCCCTTGCGGGAAACCAATACCACGGGGATAGCTTGCGAACGTCGGACAGCAACCGCCGGGGGTGTGCAAGTGCCCCCGCACGCAGCACAGGAGAACCGCGATGAGCAGCAACGCGAAGACGATGCGCGCGATCACCCAGGACACCTTCGGCGGACCCGAGGTACTCCGGCTCACCGAGCTGGCACGGCCGGAACCGCTGCCGACCGAGGTGCAGGTACGGGTCCACGCGGCGGGGGTGAACCCCGTCGACTGGAAGACCCGCGAGGGCGGCGGGATGGCCGGCGTCCTGGGGGAACCTCCTTTCGTGCTGGGCTGGGATGTCTCCGGCGTCGTGACGGAGGTCGGTTTCGGTGTCCACACCCTTCAGGTGGGCGACGAGGTGTACGGGATGCCGTGGTTCCCCCGGCAGGCCGGCGCCTATGCCGAGTATGTGACCGCGCCCGCCCGCCAGTTCGCCCGGAAGCCCGCGTCGGTCGGCCATGAACTGGCCGCCGCGGTACCGCTGGCCGCGCTCACCGCGTGGCAGGCACTTGTCGACGCCGCGCGGGTCGAGCCGGGACAGCGTGTCCTCGTCCACGCCGCCGCGGGCGGAGTGGGCCACTTCGCGGTGCAGTTCGCCAAGCATCTCGGCGCTCATGTCATCGGCACCGCCCGCGCCGACAAGCACGACTGGCTGCGCTCGCTCGGCGCCGATGAACTCGTCGACTACACCTCGGTCCGGTTCGAGGACGCCGTACGCGACGTCGATGTGGTGATCGATCTCGTTGGGGACGAGCACGACGCGACGAGCACCCGCTCGCTCAAGACCCTGCGGCCGGGCGGCGTCCTCGTGGCCGTGCCCTCCGGCGCCTCCCCCGAGCTTCACGACGTGGCCCTCGCCCGGGGTGTGCGCGCGAGCGCCTTTCTGGTGGAGCCCGACGGCGCTTCCCTGGCCCGGATCGCGAAGCTGATCGACAAGGACGTCGTCAAGGTCGAGGTCGAGGACGTCCTTCCGCTGGCGGACGCGGCCGAGGCGCACCGCCGGGGGGAGCGGAGGCGGACCCGCGGCAAGCTCGTCCTGCGCGTCACCTCCTGACGTCCGCCGCTGACCCCCGCCGCCCGACCCCGCCGGACTCCGGCGCGTACGCCACCCGCTCAACTTCGGATCTTGGCGCGAGGGCCGCTCCCCCTCCTGACCCGCAGCCGGGTCAGGAGCCCCCGGTGACCGCCCTCGCGCGGCGGCTGATGCGCCATCGCCGTCGACCCGGATTCCGGTCCTGCTGGTTCTGTCGGTCCAGGTCCAGGTCCAGGTCCAAGTCCAAGTCCAAGTCCAGGTCCGGGTCCTGTTCCACGTTCGGGTCCGGGCGTTGGTGTTGGTGTCGCTGTCGGTGTTGGTGTGAGTACGGATGCTGGTCCTGTCCCCTCACGCCTCGCGGCAGGGCCCCCGACGCGCGGCGGTGAGCTGCCCGGGCGCGGGGCAGGGCATGCGCGCCGGGCCGCCGTGAGCAGCGTGTCAAGACTGGCACGGTGCCACTGGATCTCGTCCGGGTGATCCGCCACCAGCAGACGATGGACCGCCGTCCGCGCCGCCTCCGACTCGGGCCTGCCATGCCCGAGGGCCGGCCGCAGCCGCTCCAGATAGGCACGTTCGTACGGATCGGCCACCAGCTCGGCCAGTTGGACCGGATCGAGCGCACAACCCGCGATGGCGGCCCGTTCCCAGGGGTCCGCGCTCTCATGCAGCAACTGACCGATGCGCCGGCCCCGCCAGTTGCGCGGGCGCCAGTCCTCCCCCGCTTCCAGACCGGCCAGCAGCGGCCGTGGGAACCGTCCGGTGAGCAGTGCCGGTTCCCTGGTGGCGAAGGACCGTAGCTCCTCGGCCAGATAGAGCCATACGACCGCGCGATAACGATTGAGATAGAACCTCACCGGCACGATGAACCCCGACCGGGCCAGCTGAGTGAAGCGCCCCGGGCTGACGGGCATCAGCGCCGCCCCCTCGGCCGTGCCCACGGTCCTCACCCGCTCGCGCAGGGTGTCCGGGAATCCCTTCGCCGCCCGTAGACGGTCGATCTCCTGGCGCGTGACCTGCCGTCGGCCCAGGGCCGTCCCGGCGATCGAGCCGGCGGTCGTCGCGTCGGCGGCGGTGGCGGTGGCGGTGGCGGTACGGATGTGCCCGAGCTGCGCGGCGAGCTCGAACTCGCCGCGCCGCAGCTCCAGTTCCCGCGCGGCCCGGTCGGCACCGAGAGCCCGTGGCCCTTTTCTCGCGGTCTCCACCGCCTCGGCCGTCGCGGCCGCGGCGGTCGTGGCGGTCGTGGCGGTCGTGGCGGTCGTGGCGGTCGTGTTCGTTTCCCCGGCATAGTCGTTCCGGGCCTGTGACTGAGCATCACTGACGGACATGATGGTCCTCCCCCGTGAGGCGTAACTACTCTCGGTGACGACCGTAGCGCGACAGCGGCACACTTCGCCGAGCCTGTGGATAACTCCCGGACCGGGCCGGGAATCCGGCTTCCGGCTGAGAGTCCTCTTCAGAGACGCCATGACGTCAGTGACGTCGGGAACCTCAGAGAACTCAGAGAAGTCAGAGCCCGCTCAGACTGGTACCTCCCGGCTGCCGCACCGCGACACCGAGGTGCTCACCGACCCGGTTGACGAGGAGCGTCATCTCGTAGGCGACCTGGCCGACATCGGCCTCGGCCGCCGTCAGTACACACAGGCAGCTGCCGTCACCGGCGGCGGTGACGAACAGCAGCGCCTCGTCGAACTCGACCATCGTCTGCCGAGCCTGACCGGCCCGGAAATGCCGCCCCGATCCCCGCGCCAGGCTGTGCAGTCCCGAGGAGACCGCCGCGAGATGCTCCGCGTCCTCACGCGCCAGTCCGCTGCTGGCCCCCGTCACCAGACCGTCGTTGGACAGCACCAGCGCGTGCTTGATGTACTCGACCCGTTCGGTCAGGTCATCGAGCAACCAGTCGAGTCCCTTTTCCAACGGCATTGTCGTTCCTCCCCGTTCAGGTGTTCCCCATGGTCCCGCAACGTCCGTAGCCTTTCGCACCGGCCGCTCGCGGGCAAGCGGGTCCCCGGGGCGTCGCGTCGCGCCGACCGCCTCGGCAGCGGAAAATGCGGACATGGCGACAAACATGAACAAGGAGCAGTGGCACGCCTTCGTCTCCGAAGGCACGCGCACCGGCAAGCTGTCCACCGTACGGGCCGACGGGAGCCCGCACATCGCGCCCGTCTGGTTCGTACTGGACGGTGACGATCTCGTCTTCAACACCGGCAGGGACACGGTGAAGGGCCGCAATCTGCTGCGCGACGGTCGGCTCGCGCTGTGCGTGGACGACGAACGTCCGCCGTTCTCCTTCGTGGTGATCAACGGTCGGGCCGAGATCCACGAGGAGCCGGATCAACTGCGCGCCTGGGCGACCCGGATCGCCGCGCGCTACATGGGGGAGGAGCGGGCGCAGGAGTTCGGGGAGCGCAACGGGGTACCGGGCGAACTGGTAGTACGCGTGAAGATCGACAAGGTGCTGGCCTACGCGGGAGTCGCCGACTGACGCGCGGGCGGGGCGCCCGCCACGGCTCCGTGCCGCACGCCCCGCCTGTACCCCGTGCCCCAGCCATGCCGCGCTGCCGCACGCCCCGCCTGCGCCCTCCACTCGCGCGCCGCCGCCCAGCCCCCGCGCACCAACTGCCCGGCCGACGCCGCGATCGCGGCGTCAGTCGGCCGACCGCATACTCAGCCCCTCGACCGGTCCGGAGAGCGCCGCCTTGACGGCGCGGCTGACATCGTCGGCGAGGACCTCGCTCTCGCCCTTCTCCAGCGCGGCGACGACATCGCGGGCCACATCCCGCGGATCGTTCTTGACGACGTCCAGCCCACGGATCATGTCGGTGTCCGTGTACCCGAGATGGACCCCCACCACCTGTGTTCCCTGAGGCGCCAGCTCCAGCCGGAGCGAGTTGGTGAGCGACCACAGAGCGGCCTTCGTCGCACCGTAGACGCCGGCCCCCGCCGCCCAGGACAGCGCCGAGTGAATATCGACCAGCGCGCCGCCACCATGGGCCGCCAGCACAGGGGCGAACGCCTGGGCAACGCGCAGCGCACCGAACACATTGGCCTCGAAGAGGGCCCTGACCTCGTCGACACCGACCTCGGTGAGCGGGCCTCCGCCGGAAATCCCCGCGTTGTTGATGACGATCGAGACGTCGCCGGCCGTACGCGCCAGCTCCACGACCGAGTCCCCGTCGGTCACCTCCAGCGGCAGGGGGATGATCCGCGGGTCACTCTCGGCGACGGGTGTACGGGCCGTGGCGTAGACCTTGGCGGCCCCCGCCTCCAGCAGTTCCTGTACGAAGGCCCGGCCCAGGCCGCGCTGTCCGCCGGTGACCAGGGCGGTTGCTCCGCTGACGGTGGTCATGTCGCTCTCTCCTCATGGAATAGACAGAGGCGTAATCCGTTAGCCTCTGTCTTTAGCCTGCTCGCCCAGGGCGACATAGTCAAGTACGATTCAGTTATGTCATGGGTAGCCAGTGAGCGATATCGCGTACGCCAGGCCCCTGCCGGACTCGCGCTGGTGCAGGAGCTGATCAACACCCGCGCGATCAGGGACTACGCACCCGATCTGCTGGCCGACCGCGAGGCCGCCGAGCGGTGGCTGACCGGCGCCGCCGGGGAGTGGGCCCGTGTCCACGGCCTCGGCTCCCCCGACTGCGCGCTGTCCCCGTCGGACCCTCGGGCCCTGCGCGATCTGCGGGACTCCTTCGAGCGGCTGCTCACCACCACGGTCCCGGCATCAGGTACGGATCCCGCACCCGGCGCGGCGTCCCGTCCCGCTCCCTCTCCTGGTCGCGGAGTGACGGTGCGGCTCGCCCCCGACGAGCGGGGGCAGGTACAACTGCTCCCGGTCGGCCGGGGACGCGGCTGGCTGGAGTCGGCTCTCTGGTCGGAGACGCTGCTCGCCCAGCGGGCCGGAACGTGGCCCCGGCTCAAGATCTGCCGCAACGGCGAGTGCCGATCGGCCTTCTACGACACCTCGCGCAACAACAGCGGTGTCTGGCACGACGTACGTATCTGCGGCAACGCTGTCAATCTGCGCGCCTCGCGACAGCGCAAGCGGATACGGGCCGCCGCCGAGGGCAACCGCGAGGACGAGGGCAAGGAAAAGGAGAAGGACGAGGGCGCATCGACGGGTTGATCCCCGACACGGTCCGCGGCCCCGAGGAGGCGCCGCCCAGTCCGGTGCGCCGACTCAGTCCGGTGCGGCAGCTCACTCCGGTGCGGCAGCTCACTCCGGTGCGGCGACGCCGGCGGCGCGAAGCGTGAGGTAGTGCCGTTCCGGAAGACTGGTCGTACGGTGCGCCGCCTCCCGGTAGTTCTCCAGCGCGCCCTGCCGGTCACCCGCCATTTCCAGGAGATGGGCCCGCGCCACATACAGCCGGTGGTTGCCCGCCAGACGGCCGTCCGCATCGAGGGCCTTGAGGACGTCGAGCCCGGCGTCCGCGCCGCGCACCATCGCGACGGCCACCGCCCGGTTCAGCGACACGACCGGATTGGCGGACAGCTGCTCCAGCACTCCGTAGAGGGCGAGGATCTGCGGCCAGTCGGTCTCCTCGACCGTCGCGGCCTCGTCATGGACCGCGGCGACCGCCGCCTGGACCTGATACGGACCGAGAGGCCCCTTCGGCAAGGTGGCCGTGAGGAGTGCGGTGCCCTCGTCGATGGCCCGTGCGTCCCAGAGCCCCCGGTCCTGCTCCGCGAGCGGGATCAGCTCACCGTCCGGGCCCGTGCGCGCCGGGCTTCTGGCGTGGGTGAGCAGCATCAACGCCAGCAGACCGGCCACCTCGCTGTCATCGGGGAGCAGTTCATGGGCGGCTCTGGTCAGCCGGATCGCTTCCCGGGACAGCTCGACCCGTTGCAGATCGGGGCCCTCGCTGGTGGCGTATCCCTCGTTGAAGATCAGATAGAGCACATGCAGCACGGCGTCGAGCCGGCCGGCGCGCTCCTCGCCCTCCGGCATCCGGAACGGGACCGCGGAGGTCTTGATCCGCTGCTTGGCCCGGCTGATCCGCTGCCCCATCGTCGTCTCCGGCACCATGAAGGCCCGCGCGATCTGGCTCGTGGTCAGGCCCCCGACGCAGCGCAGGGTCAGTGCGATCGCGGCCGTGGGCGACAGCGCGGGATGGCAGCACAGGAACAGCAGGACCAGCGAGTCGTCCCGGTCCGCCGGGTCCTCGCGGTCCGCCGCCGGCGCCGTCCGCCGGTCCGCGGGCAGTTGTCTCGCCGCCAGGTCCTCGCGGCGGCGGCGCGCCCGCTCGCCACGTACCCGCTCGGTCATCCGGCGGCTCGCGACCTGGATCAGCCAGCCGCGTGGATTGCGGGGTACGCCCTCGTCAGGCCATTGCGTCGTCGCCGCCAGCAGTGCTTCCTGCACCGCGTCCTCGGCCGAGTCGAAGTCCCCGAACCGTCGCGTGAGCGCGCCGACGACCTGCGGCGCCAGCGTGCGCAGCAGGTCCTCGGCCGTCGTGTCCCCGTCGATTCCCGGATCCATCCCCGGATCGGGCTGGGGCTCCATCGGGCGGGGGGTCGTATCAGTCAGCGCTCACATCTCCTCCGGCGGTCCCGCCATTACCTGGCGCACTTCGATCGGCATGTTCAGCGGCTTTCCGCCGGGGCCGGGCGCTGTCGACACGTGCGCGGCCAGCTCCACCGCCCGCTCCGCGCTGTCGCAGTCCACGATCCAGTAACCGGCCAGGAATTCCTTGGTCTCGGGGAAGGGCCCCTCGGTGATGACGGCGGAGCCGTCGCCGCCCGCCCGTACGATCCTGGCCTGCTCCGGACTCGCGAGGCCCTCCGCCGTGACCAGCTCGCCCGCCTCGGAGAGCTTCTTGTTCGTGTCACGCATGAAGGCGATATGGGCCCTGAGCTCGTCCTGGGTCCACTCCGTGATCGGCGGGAAGTCCACGGTCTTCTCGCTGAACTGCATCAGCAGCATGTACTTCATGACGTTCTCCTCACTGTCGCGCCCTTCTCGGCGCTCTCACTGACAGGTAGAAGCACGCGCCGTGATTTCGACATCTTCGACGGGGACGAACGAAGATTTCTCGAAGAATCTCCGCGAGAAGCCCCCTGGGGAGGCCGCCGAGACCCCAGGACACCCGGGACGTCCCGAATGTCCGGTACCTCTGGGACAAGCTACCTCCGGGAAAAGCCGACGGGAAGTGGGGTGACCCGTGCGCGGTACGACGGCCGCACCAGGGATCATTGCCCCATGGCCCATGACCACACACCTGTGCAGGAATTCTTCGGCTCCCGGGCGGCGGACTGGGACGCGCGTTTTCCCGACGACGGTCCGGCCTATGCCGCCGCCGTCGCCGCCCTGGGGGTGCGTCCCGGTGACGCCGTACTGGACGCGGGCTGCGGGACGGGCCGGGCGCTGCCTCCTCTGCGGGACGCGGTGGGCGCGCGGGGCACGGTCCTGGGCATTGATCTGACCCCGGAGATGCTCGACGCGGCCGTACGGGCAGGCCGTCGCGCCGCCGGACAGCTGCTGCTCGCGGATGTGAGCCGGCTGCCGGTGCGATCGGCGGTGCTCGACGCGGTGTTCGGTGCGGGGCTGAGCGCGCATCTCCCGCACCCCGACGAGAATCTGCGGGAGCTGGCCCGGGTCGTACGGCCGGGCGGCCGGCTGGCGCTGTTCCATCCCATCGGCCGGGCGGCACTGGCGGCCAGGCAGGGCCGGCGGATCACGGACGAGGATCTGCGCGCCGAGCCCAATCTCCGCCCGCTGCTGGCCGGTTCGGGCTGGCGGCTGGAGTCGTACACCGACGAGGACTCCCGCTTCCTCGCCCTGGCGGTACGCCACGGCTGAGCCCCGCGTCCCCGCGGCTCCCAAGGCGCGCACCGGGGAAGGGCCTCTTCTGCCGGCGCCCCGCCGACCGTACGTTGGAAGGGCGGCCCGGACGACCGCGCGGCCGGCGCGACGCCGGGCAGCAGGGAAGGTGGACCCCGTGTTCAGCAGACTGCGCAGGATCCTTGTGGCGGACCGTGCCGCCGTCCCGGCCGCGGGACGGCCCCCGGCCCGGCCGCACAACATATTCGAGGCCGCCGCCACCTATGTGTCGGCGTGCGCGGAGGACGATCAGCAGCGGATCGACGAGGCGGCGGGCTGGGTCTCACCGGAGGCCCTCTCCTTCGGTGTCAGCGAACTCGCCTGCCGGGCGGTCATCGCGCTGGCCCGCGAGCGCGACGAGTCACCGCAGACCGTGGCCCGCGGCCTCCTCGGCCTGCCGGCCGCCTGACCGCCGGTCTCGTCCCCGGGCCCGGGCCCGGTCGCGAGCCCGGGACCGGGCCCGGGGAAGAGACCGGAAAGCCTGGCCGTACCGCGCTCTCGACGTCCGGGTTGCCCACTGGCTAGGGTGCGCCGACAACCGATGGGTTCGGGAGGCGCGGTGACCGGAACGGAAGACTCCGTGGACGACGACGCACTGTATGTGCTGACCGCCACGCTGCTCACGCCGGCGCGGTTCCCCGCCGTACTCGGCGACGACTACCCGGAAGCGTGTGCCGCCCTCGGTCTCGATCCGTACGACCGGGGATACGGGCTGGTCATGGGGCAGGACAGCGACGGGGCCCGCTGGACGGTGGTGGTGGACGACGTGTCACTGGTCGCCGTCGCGATCGCGGCCTGGGACTGCGGCATGGAGCACGACCTGTCGCCGGGGGAACGGACCGTGGTGTGCGCCCTGCCCGGCTGGCCGGTCGCCCTCGCGGTCGCGGCGCCCGGCGTACCCGCCCCGCACGACCCGGAACCGGAACCCGGCTCCGGGGAGGAGGGCCTCCGGCCGCCCCTCGCGCCGCCCGACACGGAGACCTGGGGCCCGGCTCAGCGGCGCCTCGGTGCGGACGGGATCGCCCTCCAGTGGACGGCGTGGCGGGAACAGCTGGACGGCAAGGAACCGGAGGCCGCCGACGGCACCGGAGCACCGGCGCCCGCCCACGAGGGCGTACGACGCGTACTGAAGGAACTGCGCGGCTATCTGGACGCGCCACCGCCGCTCGGCCGGGTCCGCTCCGGCTTCGCCCCGGGCGAGGCGCGGACACTGCGCGCCGACGGCCCCGGCTGGTCCTTCGTCGCCAGGACCGACGACATCGCGTTCGTCCTGCTGGACGACGAGCCGGGGGAAGTGCTGCCGGTCGGCCGGGGCACGGAACTGCCGGAACTGCTCAAGGCGCTCGACGGCATGGCCGTACGCCCGGCCTGAGGCACCCCTCGGACACCGGCTTCCGGTTAAAGCGTCTTCTCGAAGAACATGCTGTCGGGATGGCCTCGGTAGGGCCCGAAGTCGGCCGTGGGTGCGTATCCGGCGGACCGGTAGAGGGCGATCGCCTCCGTCAGCAGATTGCCGGTCTCCAGGACCATTCGTACCCGCCCGGCCCGCCGCGCGCTGTCCTCCAGCGCCGCCAGGATCCGGCGGGCCAGCCCTCGCCCTCTCGCCTCGGGAACGACAAACATGCGCTTCACCTCGGCGTCGCCGCGCCGGTACCCGTCGTGGTCCGCGTCCTGGGCGCGCCAGCCGCCCGAGGCGACGGGCGCGCCGTCCTCGTACGCGAGCAGATACAGCCCGCGCGGCGGCTCGAAGTGCCCGGGGCGCTGCGGCGTCGTGTCGTCGTAGCCGAACCGGCTCATGTACTCCGCCTGGACCTGGTCGCTGAGCTTGACGCGTCGGGGTGGTCATAGGCGACGGTATGGATCTCCACGGCAGGGGACGCTACATGCCGCCGGAACGGCCGCGTGCGGGGCCCTGGGACCCCACACGCGGCCGTTCCGCCCGGCCGGGTCAGCGGCCGAGCTCCTTCCGGCTGATCCTCCGCAGCCTGCGGCGCTGCGACGGGTCCAGCATCAGATACGCGGCCGCCGGCACGCCGAGCACCACCAGTAGCGAGAACCAGAAACCGATCAGCGGTATCAGAAGAAGGCCAACGGCCACTCCCCCGATGGCGATCTTCGTACGTGTCGACATCTCGACGCCTCCTTCGCGGCCAGGCCGCTTCCTGCCCAGTGAACGCACACGGGCGTCCGCCAGTTCCACTATGCGCCCGCGCGCAGCGGTTCGCCGACCTCATGCATATGGCCGAGTGCCTGGCGGTACGACTCGATCAGTCCGGTCTCCGTGTACGGGAGCCCCAGCGAGAGGCAGTGGGCACGCACCATCGGCTGGGCGAGCCGCAGATGCGGGCGCGGCATGCTCGGGAAGAGATGGTGCTCGATCTGGTAGTTCAGCCCGCCGAGGAACCAGTCGGTCAGGAGTCCGCCGCGGACGTTCCGCGAGGTCAGGACCTGACGGCGGAGATGGCCCCAGCTCTCGCTGTTCTCCGGGTCGGGCATCTCCATGCCCTTGTGGTTGGGCGCGAAGGCCATGCCCAGATGGAGACCGAGGAGCATCTGGTTGATCACGGCGAAGACGATGGCCTGGCCGACGGTCATCGTGGTCAGCAGCAGGGTCACATACGCCACGACATGGGCGGCGAGCAGCGCTCCCTCGGTCAGCCGCCGGCGGGCGGGCATCCGGTCGTCGCCGCGGGAGAAGACGGCCTGGAAGCCGTACACCTTGAGGGCGATGCCCTCCAGCGTGGTCAGCGGGAAGAACAGCCATGCCTGGTGCCGGGTGAGCCAGCGGCGCAGTCCGGTGCGGCCCGCGGTCTGGTGCTGGGTGAAGACAAGGATGTCGGCGGCGACGTCCGGGTCCTTGTCGATGTGATTGGGGTTGGCGTGGTGCCGGTTGTGCTTGTCGTTCCACCACTCCTGGCTCATACCGAGCATCAGGTTGGCGTGGATGAGCTGGATGAAGCGGCCCCTGCCCCGGTCGGAGGTGATCTGGGCATGTCCCGCGTCATGGCCGACGAACGCCATACGCGCGGATACGACGGCCAGCGGGGGCGCGAGAAGCAGCGTCCACCAGGAGGGTCCGAGGAGCACCATTCCGGCGACGATCGCGGCCAGGAAGAGGAAGTTGACGGTGATACCCCGGGCGTACCAGGCGACCCGGCGCTCCAGGAGACCCTGTTCCCTGACCGTACGCAGGAGGGGTGTGAAGTCGCTGCCGCCGGCGCGGCCGACTGCGGGGTCGGGTATGGGCTCCGCAAGGGGGATGGCGGCGGCTTGGGGCATGTCGGTCTCCGGTCTGTAGGCCGAGGTGGGCACTGAGAGAGGGCCGCGCGGACTGCGTCGGCCCCCTTGAAACGTAGGTGTGCGTGATACCGGGCAGCCATGACGCCACCACCCCGAAAAGGTGGGTGCTGTCCGGGGGGTGAGGGTGGTGCTGGCTACACCCAGGGGTGTCGCGGGAGTGAGTCAGGTCACCGCGGCACCGTCCCCGCGTGGCTTCGCGGTGAGGTACCCTCGGCGGCTCCGACCCGCATTAGTCAAACTTGAGGAATGCGTCTTCGCTGTGCACAGGCTCCCCGCGGCAACGCTCTCCCGGACCGCCGAACTCGCCCACTGTTCCACCGTCTTTCTCCCCGCGGATCCGGCTCGCACCGGACGGATCGCCTTCTGGCGACCCGACGGCGCGGAGCCGCCGTCCGCACCGGGCTCCCCGGAGGAACTGGCCGTCGTCGACACCGAGGGCCACCTTCTCACGGTCCGGGCGCTGTTGACTCCCGTATCCGCCGCTCTCCCCGTGCTGACCAGGGCCCGCGCCTCGGCGAACGCGTCGCCGTCCGCAGCCTTCTGGGGTGCGGCGGCGCTGCTGGCCCTGCAACTCGCCGCCTGTGGGCGGCTGTTGCCCGGCCTCACCGGCACGGACCACGACGCGTGGCGGGCCGGACCGCTGACCGCCGAGGATCTGGAGCGTATCCGCGTACTGGCCGCAGCCATGCCGCCGAGCGCGCACGCCGTCCCGCTCGACACCGCTGCCGGCCTGCCCGCCGGTGCGGCTGACGGTCCCGCGGACACGGTCCTACTCCCCCGGCCCGAGGGGCTGTTGAGGGCTTTCCTCGACGCGGTCATCGACGGGCTGCCGCGCACTCCGGCCGCCTCGCTCGTCGCGGCGGGACCCGCCTTCACCGCCACACCGCCGCGACGCTTTCCCGAACTGCGTGACTGGGCCACGGATGTGGCGGCGGGGCATGACGCGGGCGTACGGCTCTCGCTGCGCGTCGAACTGCCGGGCCTGGCCGACGCGTCGGGCACGCCCGCGTCCGTCTTCCGCGCCGTCCTCCAGATGCACAGCGTCAGCGACCCCTCGGTGGTCTCCGACGCCGCCGATGTGTGGTCGGGTTCGGCGGCGGCCTTCGGTCCGCGCGCCCGGATGGACGCCCTCCTCGCGCTGCGCCGCGCCGCCCGCGCCTGGCCTCCGCTCACTCCGCTGCTCTCGGCCGCCGTGCCGGACGCCATCGAGCTGGCGGACGAGGAGGTCACCGAACTGCTGGGCGAGGCGGCCGGGGCGCTCACCGCGACCGGCGTCCAGGTGCACTGGCCCCGGGAGCTGGCGCGCACACTGACGGCCCGCGCGGTCATCGGCCCCGCGGACGAAGGGGCCGACTCCGGCACAGCCGACACCGCAGACACCGCCGACACCAGCGGATCCCCTCGGCGGGAGACGGATCTGCCCGCCTTCCTGTCGGCCGACGCGCTCCTCTCCTTCAACTGGCACTTCGCGCTGGGCGATCAGCGGCTCTCCCGCGCCGAGCTCGACCAGCTCGCCGAGGCGAGCCGTCCGGTCGTCCGGCTGCGTGACCAGTGGGTCCTGATCGACCCGGCGGAGGTCCGGCGTGCCCGCGAGAGCAAGGACCGCAAGCTCAGCCCGGTCGACGCGCTCGCAGCCGTACTGACCGGCTCCACCGAGGTCGAGGGCCGCCGGGTCGAGGTACGGGCGACGGGCTGGCTCGCCACCCTGCGCGACCGGCTCGCCGATCCGGAGCGTGCGGACCAGGAGATCGGACAGCCGGCCGCGCTCGCCGCGACGCTCCGCGACTACCAGCTCCGCGGGCTCAATTGGCTGCACCGCATGACCTCGCTCGGACTCGGCGGCTGTCTCGCCGACGACATGGGACTCGGCAAGACCATCACCCTCATCGCGCTCCATCTGCACCGGCAGACCGACCCGTCGGCGGCCGGCCCGACCCTGGTCGTCTGCCCGGCCTCCCTGATGGGCAACTGGCAGCGCGAGATCGAACGGTTCGGCCCCGGCACACCGGTCCGCCGCTTCCACGGTGCCTCGCGCAGTCTGGAGGGGCTGAGCGACGGCGAGTTCGTCCTCACCACCTACGGCACCATGCGACTGGACGCGGCGAGACTCGCCGGGACGGACTGGGGCATGGTCGTGGCCGACGAGGCGCAGCACGTCAAGAACCCGTACTCCGCCACCGCCCGACAGCTGCGCACGATCGGCGCCAGGGCCCGGGTCGCCCTTTCCGGCACTCCCGTGGAGAACAACCTCTCCGAGCTGTGGGCGATCCTCGACTGGACGACCCCCGGACTCCTCGGCCGTCTCGGCACGTTCCGCAGCCATTACGCGGAGTCCGTCGAGAGCGGTAACGATCCGGCGGCGGCCGAACGGCTCGCCGCGCTGGTCCGCCCGTTCCTGCTGCGCCGCAGGAAGTCCGATCCGGGCATCGCGCCCGAGCTGCCGCCCAAGACCGAGACCGACCGCGCCGTCTCCCTCACCAGGGAACAGGCGGGGCTGTACGAAGCGGTGGTACGGGAGACCCTCGCCGCGATCGCGGAGGCGGACGGCATGGAACGCCGCGGGCTCGTCGTCAAACTGCTGACCGCGCTCAAGCAGATCTGCAACCACCCGGCGCAGTATCTGAAAGAGGAACGGCCGCGCCTCACCGACCGCTCCGGGAAGCTGGAACTGCTGGACGAATTGCTCGACACGATCCTCGCGGAGGACGCGAGCGTGCTGATCTTCACCCAGTACGTACAGATGGCGCGGTTGCTGGAGCGGCATCTCGCGGCGCGCGGCGTACCGACCCAGTTTCTGCACGGCGGTACGCCGATCCCCGAGCGCGAGGCGATGGTGGACCGCTTCCAGAACGGTGAGGTGCCGGTCTTCCTGCTGTCGTTGAAGGCGGCGGGCACCGGGCTCAATCTCACCCGCGCCGAGCATGTCGTGCACTTCGACCGCTGGTGGAACCCCGCTGTCGAGGCGCAGGCGACGGACCGCGCGTACCGCATCGGGCAGCTCCGCCCCGTACAGGTGCACCGGATGATCACCGAAGGCACGATCGAGGACCGGATCGCCGAGATGCTGGCAAGAAAACAGGGTTTGGCCGACGCCGTACTGGGCTCCGGCGAGGCCGCCCTGACCGAACTGACCGACGCCGAGCTGGCGGATCTGGTGGAGCTGCGGGGGGTCGCCCGATGAGCGGTACGTACGACAGCGAATCCGAGGACGGTTCGACGGACGCCTCGATGGACGGTTCGAGGGACGGCTTCGCGGGCGGCTCGCCGGACGGCGACGAGCGCACCTTCGCCGCCCTGGCGCCCGCCGGGGGCCGGGCCTTCGCGCAGACCTGGTGGGGCCGGGCCTGGCTGAAGGCGCTGGAGGACACCGCGCTCGACGGCCAGCAGTTGAAGAGGGGGCGCAGACAGGCCCGCGAGGGCGCCGTCGGCGCCGTCTCCGTACGCCCGGGTCGGATCACCGCGGTGGTCCAGGACCGGGACGGCACCGCCCAGCGCAGCGATGTCCTGTTGCAGCAGCTGAGCGAGGAGGAGTGGGACCGCTTCCTGGACATGGCGGTCGACCGGGCGGGCCATATCGCGGCGCTGCTCGACCGGGAGATGCCGCCGCATCTGGTGGAGGACGCCGCGGGCGCCGGGGTCGAGCTCCTCCCCGGCATAGGCGACCTGGAGCCGGAGTGCGGCTGTGAGGCCTGGGACCACTGCCCGCACTCCGCCGCGCTCTGCTATCAGATGGCCAGGCTGCTGGACCAGGATCCGTTCGTCCTGCTGCTGATGCGGGGCAGGAGCGAGCGCCGGCTGCTCGACGAGCTTCAGGTCCGCAGCGTCGCGCGCGCCGCCCGTACGAGGGAGGAGCCGGGAGACGGTACGCGTGACGGCGACGCCCGGAACGGCGAGGAGGCGGGCGTACCGGCCGTGGCCGCCTTCGCGGCGCGCGACCTCCTGCCCCCGCTGCCCGCTCCCCCGCCGCTGCCGCCGGAGCCGGGACAGCCTCCGGCCCTGGACACGGAGGGCGCGCCTCCGGCCGGAATCGACGCGGACGCCCTGGAGTTCCTCGCCGCGGACGCGGCGGCACGGGCGCTGCGGCTGCTGTCGGAAGCACTGCTGCCCGGCCATGAACAGCTGCCGGAGGAGCCGGAGTCGACGCCCGGACAGGATGCGGTACGGCTGGCCGCCACGGCGTCCGACCAGCGGCTGGTGGCGCGGCTCGCCTCGGGCTCCGGCCGGCGTCCTGCCGAACTGGATCTCGCGGTACGCGCCTGGAGGTACGGCGGCGCGGCGGCCCTCGCCGTACTGGAGGACACCTGGACCCCGGAGCCCGAGGCCCTGGCACGCGCCACGGCGGCTCTCGACGCGGCCTGGGAGGACGGGGACCGGCCTCGGCTGCGGCCGGGCGGCGGCGGTCGCTGGACCGTGGCAGAGACGTCGGTGCAGTTGCGGTACGGCCGCGACGGGCGCTGGTGGCCGTACCGCAAGGAGCGCGGTCGCTGGGCCCCGGCCGGTCCGGGCGGCCCCGATCCCGCGGCGGTCCTCGCGGACGCGCTCACCGAGGAATGAGGTGATCGGCACGGCACGGTGGGCCCTGCGGGGCGCTTGCTCGGCCGGACCGCCGGGGCGACGATGGTCATGTCCGGTGATGTCCGACCGGGGAGGCCGCGTTGTGACCTTCCCCTCGTAGCGTAGAGACCCTGACGGCAGGGGAAGTTGAGGGTCATGGCAGGCAAGAGGCGGAAGTTCGACGGGGAGTTCCGTGAGGGGGCTGTGCGGATCGTCGCCGAGACCGGCAAGCCGATCGCGCAGGTCGCGAAGGATCTCGGGATCAACGAGACCACGCTGGCGAGCTGGGTGTCGCGGGCCAAGCGGGCCGGCAACGGCCGGGGTGAGAGCGAGGCCGAGGAACTCGCTCGGCTGCGGCGGGAGGTCGCGCAGTTGAAGAAGGACAACAAGGAGCTCGGCATGGAGCGTGATGTCCTCAAACGCTGCATGGGTGCGCCACGAAGTTCTGTGTGACCGAGTGGTGGTGCAAGGCCACCACCGCCGGGCCGTCGCAGCGGTCCGGTAGA